>JAFDCJ010000361.1 GCA_019312835.1 Deltaproteobacteria bacterium | reverse complement strand
AAGGCCCTCAAGGTTTCGGCCGGTTCAAACCCCACCAGTAAATCCGCCTCTCCGTCCGAGATAATGGTACTGCGGGCATCACCAAAAACCAGGGATGACTCCACCACGCCGCCGCGCTGCGCCATGCCATGAATTTCACTCATGTTCAGCGGTATCCCGCACAACAATGCCGCTTCCCCAAGCACGCTGGATGCCAGCAGATTACCCTGTCCCCCTACAGCCACTATTACGAGTCGTTTGGTTTCCATATTTTCTTCCTATATTTTCGTTTAGATGGTTGAGATCGCTAAGTTCGTCAAGAACATTCAAGTTGCTTGGTTTATTGGTTTCATTGAGTTTATTGAGTTGATCAAGTTGATTAAGTTGACTCGATACACTGATGTCTCAACCAATCAACCAATCAACTATTCAACCACTAAGCCTTCGCCTTCACCGGTAAGATTGCATTTTCGGGACAAATCTGGGCACAAACCGCACAACCCGTGCACAGGTTGGCGTCAATCTTTACCCGATCGTTCCAGATATAAAAGGCCGGGCAGGCCAGAGAGTCAATGCAAGTTCTATGATTCTTGCACTTATCGGTTATGTTAAACGGTTTGTGCTTGGGAAGTTTAAGGGCATTGGCATACAGGGCGCAGATTTCTTCGGAAATGATCACGGATACGCCTTTGTGGTTGATGGACTCCTTGATCGCCTCCACGCTTTTCTTCACCTTGTAAGGTTTAATAGTGGTCACATGCTCGACCCCGATGGCCCGGACAACTTTTTCAATGGAGACCCTGCCGTATCCGGACATATTGATACGTTCCATATCTACGCCGGGGTGGGGCTGATGACCGGTCATGGCGGTGGTGCCGTTATCGAGAATAACCAGGGTGAAGTTGTGATTGTTGTAAACGCCGTTGATCAGGCCGGGTATGCCGGAATGAAAAAAGGTGGAATCGCCGATAAAGGCGATGACTTTTTTATCAGGATTGACCTTGGAGAAACCACCGGAGGTGCCGGCCGAAGATCCCATGCAGATAAGAAAGTCGGCCGCTGAAAGGGGCGGCAGCAACCCCAGGGTGTAGCAACCGATGTCCGATGGAAAAATGGTGTCCATTCCTTGGGTGGCTTTTTTGACTTCGAGATAGGTGGCCCGGTGGGAACATCCGGCACACAGTGTAGGCGGACGCTGGGGAACCGGGGGAACATCGGATAGATTCGGTAATTCAGGCGGTGAATAGTCCAGGTCGAAGTAGGTGGCGATACATGTTTTGACCTGTACGGGATTGTACTCGTAGAGACGCGTAAACAGACCTTCTTTTTTGCCGTTGATGGGCAGAACCAGGCCTTCTTCCTGGGCCATGGCCTTGACGGCTTCTTCCATGTAGGGTTCGCCTTCTTCGACGATCAGCACCTTCTGGCATTCTTTTAGAAAACCTTTGATCAGTTTGGGCGGCAGCGGATGGGAGAAGCCCATGCGCAGAACCCTGACGTTCTCCTCGATGCCCAGGTCTTTGACGGCATCACTGACATAGTTGTAGCTGACACCATTGCAGATGATGCCCAGATCGCCGCTGCCGGTTATAAAGTTATGCTCGGATTTCTCGGCCAGCTCCCGGGCGGCATCGTAATTTTTCAATAGCTTGACATGCAGGTTCCTGGCGACGGCCGGCACCACAACCAGATTCAACGGATCTTTGGTAAAATTACCCTTGGTGACCGGTTTGCGGATTTTACCCAGGGTGACAACGCCGGTGGAGTGATTGATGCGGGTGGTGGTTCGGAATAAGACCGGTTCCTGAAGCTTTTCGGAAATGTCAAAGGCATAGGGTATCAGTTCTTTGGCCTCCGCCACCGAAGAGGGCTCGATCAGGGGCAGACCGGACAGTTTGGCATAATAGCGGTTGTCCTGTTCGTTCTGGCTTGAAAACATAAACGGATCATCAGCCGATAGGATCACCATGCCGCCCTTGACGCCGACATAGGCCAGGGTCATCAGGGCGTCGGCCGCCACATTGACACCCACGTGCTTCATCACACACATGCTGCGTACGCCGGAATTGGCTGCCGCCGCCGCTACTTCCATGGCGATTTTTTCATTGGAACTGTATTCAAAATACAGGTCGCTTTCCTGGGCCATCTGGAAAAAGTTGAGTGAAATCTCCGAAGAAGGTGTGCCGGGGTAGGTGCTGGCAAAGGCTACACCAGCTTCGATGGCGCCCCGGGCAATGGCTTCATTTCCCAGGAGGATCATTTTTTCACCTGGATTTTCAGTCAGTAACTTGTGCATAGTCGTGTTCCTTATTGGTATTGATTTGAGTTAAAATTGCCTGGTATTTTAGGCCCCTTTAAATTCAGGTCGTCTCCTTCCCACACTTGACAGCCCTTCCAGGGCATCCGCGGTGGAAAAAATATCATTCAAACGCCCCAGCTCGATTTCCACCCCCTCCTCCATGGACTTGTCGACCTGTTGATCGATGATTTCATTACTGATCTTTAGCGCGATGGGGGCTTTAAAACCGATGAATTTTGTTATCCTGGCAGCCAGATCTTCAGGCACGCCCTGCGGCGTCTCTCCGGCAAAAATCCGGGCTACATTTTCGCGGTTGCAGGCCACAGCATAGGGTTTGAATTTAGCTGGGATTTCGCGCTGTTTGTATTTATCGGGTTTTCCCTCTGCAATCAGCTCTTGAATGGCAGATTCAACATCTGATGGTGCGACGAGTTTGGTAACGATGCCGAGTTCGTGAGCATCCTGAGCGGTGATGGTTGCGCCTGTAAACATATAGTATTTGGCCAGATCCGGCCCAACCATTCGAGCGGTGCGCAGCATACCACCAAGGCCGGGAAAGATGCCAATCCCGGTTTCGGTAAATCCCATCGAACCCGCCGGGGTGGCCACAATGGCCTGGCAGGTCAAGGCCAGTTCACTACCACCGCCCAGTGCGAGCCCGTCAAGCAGGGCGATGGTGAGTTTGGCGGAATTTTCAATCTTGAGAAAAAGCTCGTGGCCACCGCGGGTAAATTGAACAATGTCGGAGATTTGATCGGATTTTATCTTGTCGATAAAATACTTTATATCAGCGCCGGCCACAAAGGCCTTACCGGCTCCCTGAAAAACAATGGCTTTTACATCAGGATCATTTTCAGCTTCAGCAAAGCGCTCACCCAACTGGGCCACCACCGTTTCATTGAGCGCATTCATGGCTTCCGGTCGGTTGAGCGTAATCGTGGCGATCTCCCCTTTGATATCCAGGTCGACGAATTTGAAGTCGAAGGGTCGGCCGAGCTCATTTTGCTTCGCCAGGATGGCGGGCATTTTGAAATCCGGGTATTTCTGATTGATCGCTTCAACTGCCGCATAGGTGCGGTCGACACCGATCTTGTTCATGATTTCAAACGGACCCATGACCCAGCGTAATCCGATCTTGGCACCGCGGTCGGTATCTTCGATGGAGGCCACCCCTTCATCAACCAGCGCGGCCGCCACACCGAGGCAGACACCGTAAAATCGCTCCACGACCGCTTCGATCCGCGATTCGTCGACATCGCCCTCCAGATTCCAGAGCTCATTTTTTTCCATCTGGGCTTTGAGGCTGTCGGCCGTGGCATAAAAAGGACCCAGCTCGTTGCCAAGGGTCGTTGAGGCATGCACCGCGATGGGGATACCGGTGACGTTCATCAGTTCAAAAGGTCCCATACCTATTTTAAAGGCCTGCTTGGCGGCGGCTTCAATGGTGGGAATATCGGCCAGGCCTTCTTCCAGCATCCGGGCGGCCTCGTTGAGAAAGGGGACAAAGAAGCGGTTGACGGCAAAACCCGGGGCATCTTTGACCACGATAGAGGTTTTGCCGTGCAGTTTTGCCACCAGCAGGGATTTTTCCAGGGTATCGTTGCTGGTATCTTCGTGCGGAATGACCTCCAGAAGGCGATTTTTAGCGGGATGAAAGAAATAATGCAGACCGATGAAGCGGTCCGGGCGGGAGGTCTTTTCAGCAAATTCGCGCACAAAAAAACTTGATGTGTTGGTGGCCAGGATGGTCTTGTCCTCACAAATTTGATCGAGGTTTTGGAACAAATCGGCTTTGACTTTTTTGTCTTCGAAAACGGCTTCGACGACAAGATCCGCATCCGACACGGCTGCAAAGTCAGTGGTGCCCGTGATGCGCCCAAGGGTGGCGTCCACCTGTTCGGGTTTAAAAATTTTACGTTCCACCCCTTCCTGCAAAAGACCTTTGATGGTATCCAGGCCGCGTTGGACAAACTCTTCCTTGATGTCCACCATGACCACGTTGAGCCCCTCCTGGGCCATTTTCTGGGCAATCCCGCTGCCCATATTGCCTGCACCAATCACTCCGATTTTGTTGATCTGCGACATGTAGTCTCCTGTTTCGTGTTTTGGGTTGCAAGGTTCTTGTTGCGAGTTTCGTGGTTCGTGCTGTAAAGTTCATGTTGCGTGTTGCGGGTTACGCGGTGCGGGTCTCGCGTCGCAGCAGACCCGAAAAAACAGACCGCAATTCAGACCCCGCAACTCGCAAAGCGGAACGCGCTCCGCGCGTTACTTGTTTTTCCAGGCCGGTTTGCGTTTTTCCTCGTAGCTGGCGATTCCTTCCAGGGTATCTTCGGTTTTCATCAACTGGTTCAGGAAAAGGTCGCTGACACCTGCCAGGGCCTGCTTGAAGTCCAATCCCAGATGCTGTCGAACCGCTCTTTTGTTTAACCGGATGATAAGCGGACTGTTGCCCCGGATCTCTTTGACAATTTTTTCTGCAGTTTCAGATAGCTGGCCCTCTTCAGCCACATGGGCGACCATTCCCAGGGCCTTCGATTCCGCCGCGCTGTAGAAACTGCCGGTGGTGCAAATTTCAATTGCCTTCGCCGGTCCCACCAGCTGCGGCAGCCGAATGGCAGCATAGGGCGGGAAAAATCCGACTTTAATCTCCGGCTGACCGAAAGAAGCCCCCTTGTCGGCAACGATGATATCGCAGGCAATTGCCAGCTCCATGCCGCCGCCGAGGCAGAAACCCTGCACCACGGCAACAACCGGGACGTCGATCTGCTCGAGCAGTTCAAAAATCCGATTGAAGTTGGGAATCATATCATCCACTTTATCCGGCTTGTGATCGGCAACTTCCACGCCGGTGCAAAAGTGTTTGCCTTCCGCATCGAATACCACGCATTTGAGATCCTGTTCGCTCACAAAGCTTTCAAGCAGGCTGTTGATCTCCTTTATCATATCGATGTCCATCATGTTAAATTTCGGGCGATTCAAGGTAATCCGCGCAACGCCGTCAGATTTTTCAAACTTCAGATACTTTAGATCGGTCATGACTTTGGTTCCTTATGGTTTAGCGTTTGGTATTTGGTGTTTAGTATTCAGAATGTCTGCCAGTTCTGAAAACACTAAACACAAAACAACGAGACACATCTATACTTTTTGAAACACATAATTCAACTGCCCGTTGGGCAGCGTATTGGCGACCGTTTTCATCTCCATTCCCACTTCGATCTCCTCGGGCGCCAGGTCGCGGTCTATGCGTCCGAATACCTTGTAGTCACCGTAATCCAGAAGGGCGATGCAGTATGGCACGTCATCCTGGAATCCAATGGGGGCATATTCCAGTTTGCTGTAGGTGACCAGTTTGCCGGTGCCGCTTACTTCATACCATTCCATGTTATCCGAAAGGCACTGATAGCAGTCCGATCTGGGTGGAAAGAAAACCAGACCGCATGTTTTGCAGCGGGTGCCGCTGACTTCAAACCAGTCCATTTCACCCGGCAGACACTGATAGCAGTCCGCCCTGGGCGGGAAATAGGCTTTGCCGCATTCCTTGCAGCGGGTGCCCATGACTTTACCGTCTTCCAGGTACGCGATGAAGTCATTGGTTTTGGTAATGGCCGTAAAACTGACGGTGCCGAATTTCTTAAAGCGATCATCCACTTCTTTTTTACCCATATTTCATCTCCAATATTACAAGTTTTTCACCACAGAGGCACTGAGGACACAGAGATAGTTGTTTTTTTATCCATCCCGCCGGAGGCGAGACGGTGGGTAATGAAACCTGCATTCGGTTAAAATGGTCTAATTTTTCCAAGGCGCTAAGTGGTTTGCCCACAAGGCGAATGCTTTTCGTTTGCCGTCGTCTCCCGGCAAACGATAAAATATACTTCTCTGTGTTCTCTGTGTCTCTGTGGTGAGAAGTTATTTCAGCCAAGTTTTTATGTTACTGTAAATCATGACGCTATCTTCCCAGAATTGTGACATTGCCGTACAGACCGACCCCGCCGATGTTGTGGACCAGTCCTATCTGGGGGCTGTCCACCTGGATATCACCGGCCTCGTCCCTGAGCTGCAGAACGATGGTCCGGATCTGCGATCCGCCGGTGGCGCCGATGGGATGGCCTTTGGACAGCAGGCCGCCGTCGACGTTGACCGGAATGCTGCCGTCCCTATAGGTTTCCTTGCTTTTGATCAGCTCTTTGCCTTCGCCCGGGGCTGCGAAACCAAGATCTTCATAGGCCATCATTTCTGCGATGGTGAAGCAGTCATGGACTTCGGCAACATCGATATCTCTGGCGGTGACACCGGCCATCGCATAGGCCTGTCGGCCGGCTTCCTGGGCCACGGTCAATCCTGAAAACAGATCCCTTCCAGCCAGGTTGACCGTGGTGGTTGCGGCACCCAGTCCCATGATCCAGACCGGTTTCTGACAGAACGCTTTGGCCTTTTCCTCGTTGGCCACAATAATACAGGAACTGCCGTCGGCGTTGGCGCAGCAGTCCCCGACCCGCAGCGGGCTGGCCACCGGACCGGCCATACGGTTTTCGGGATCCGTAAACATGTCAAAGGTCACCGGTTTGCGGTAAACGGCTTTTTCATTCAGTTGACCGTAGGTGGCGGCCTTTACCCGGATCAAGGCCAGATCATCCGGAGTGGTGCCGTATTTCTCCATGTGCCCACGGGCGTACATGGCATAATAGGCCGGCATCATGGTACCGAAAGGGCTTTCCCACTGAATGTCGGCTCCCCGGCCCATGCGCTCCTGGGATTCCGAAGACGATATTTCCGACATTTTTTGAAAGCCGATAACCGCCACCACATCGTGCAGGCCCGATTCAACCAGGGAATAAGCCAGCCGCACCCCCATGCTGCTGGAGGAGCAAAGGCTTTCCACATAGAAAGTCGGTTGCGGGTTTAATCCTAAATACTCCGCGAAAACGCCCGCCGGGGAGCGCTGTTTGTCATATTCGGGGGCAGAGCAGATGATAGATGCGCCAATATCCCGGGTCGTAATCTGCGCATCCTGCATGGCGTCTTTAAAACCTTCAAAAGCCAGCTCACGGATCGAACCCGGATACGACCGCACAAACGTACTCTGTCCCACACCAATAATTGCAACTTTTCCCATGATTTCCCCTTTTGTTGGAATATATTAGTTTCTATTTATAGATGAGCAATTTTCGCGATGTGCGAGGCCGCACAAGGATTTTTGTCTGAGGCGTACTGTTAGTACGTCGAAGGTAAAAATCCGCGGAGAACGAAGCACATCGTGAAAAGGGCCATTTAGAAATAGAAACTAAATGTATTGTCCTCCATCAACCTTTATCACCTCACCGGTAATGTGCCTGGCCTTATCGGACGCCAGGAAGACGACCAGATTGGCCAGATCTTCGGGTTGGCCGACGCGTTTGAGGGCACTTTCCGCCATGGCCAGGTCGACGATCTTGTCCCTGGCTTCCGACTCTTTTAACATCGCCGTTTCGATCAATCCGGGCGCAACGGCGTTGACGTTGACACCAAAAGCACCCAGCTCTTTGGCCAGGGCTTTGGTATAGCCGATGATACCGGCTTTGGAAGCCGAATAATTGGTTTGGCCAAATTTGCCGCGTAATCCATTGATCGAGGTAATATTGATGATTTTACCGTATTTCTGGTCTTTGAAAACGGGCGCCACCTGACGGGTGAAATTAAAGTACCCCTTGAGATTAACCTCCAGCACCCGGTCCCATTGCTCTTCCGACATTTTCCAGCAAACGCCGTCCCAATTCATACCGGCATTGTTGACCAGGATCTCAAGGCTGCCCAACTCTTCCAGGGCGGCTTTGACCACCCGCTCGGCATCGGCAAAAGAGGCAATATCACACTGTAATGCCAGGGCCTTGCGTCCCATTGCGCGGATTTCATCAGCGTATTTTTTAGCTTCGGCTTCGTGTTTGCGATAGGTAAGACAGATATTGGCACCTTCCCGGGCCAATTCGAGGGAAGCGGCGGCTCCAATGCCCTGGGAACCACCCGTGACTAAAGCATTTTGTCCTTCTAATAACATCGGCTCCTCCTGCAGGTTGAGGTTTCGAGAGATTGATTTAAAAAGCTACATTAAAGCTACAATTTAATTATGTCAACAAAAAATCACGCCGGTCATACTGCCGTTTGCATCCGGGCATTAATGGTTTAACTACTTAAAATTAGAGCAGTTTTATAAAGACAAATTGTTCTTGACATCTATACAGAGCTTATATAGTTACATTGTAGCTAAAAAATGATGCCCTATTACCACTGCCAGGGCTGGTAACCAGCCTATTCGAACGGAAATACATACGGTAGCCAAATCTCATATGGAATGTTGGAATAATGGAAAAATGGAATAATGGGAGGCTGTATTGTGGTTCTGTGACCGCCGTGCACATGATTTCGCATGAATCAAAATCCTGTGTTTCAAGCATAAATAGATTCGATCCTTTATTTAGCCCAACATTCCAATATTCCACTATTCCATCATTCCATGGTTGGAGTTAACGCTCAGCATTTAGGATATCTCCAAAATATGCTAATACACGAATCTTTAACGATGTAAACAGATGAGGAGGGAACTATGGCATCAGCACCTGACAAAATTTTAACTTGGCAAATGGTTCAACCGACCTCGCGCGACAAAGAAACCAAAGAGGTCGTTCCGGGCAAATTAGAGAAAAAGGAGATACCGGTACCGGATTTAGCCCCGGGTGAAGTTCTGGTGGAAGTCGCCGGTTGTGGGGTTTGCCACACCGATCTGGGGTATTTTTATGATGGTGTGCCGACTGTTGTCAAGCCTCCATTGACGCTGGGCCATGAAATCTCGGGTACGGTTGTGGCCGGTGATGAAGCCTGGGTCGGTAAGGAAGTCCTCATCCCCGCGGTCATGCCCTGTCGCAAATGCATTTTTTGCAAAACAGGCCGCGGCAATCGCTGCCTCGACCAGAAGATGCCGGGCAACAGCCTGGGAATCTACGGTGGTTTTTCCAGTCACATCCCGGTGCCGGCCATCGATCTGTGCGAAATTAAAAATCGGGGAGACATCCCCCTGGCGCATTTAGCCGTGGTCGCAGATGCCGGCACAACCCCTTACCAGGCTGCCAAACGGGCAGATTTTCAGCCGGGCGATAATGTGGTCGTCATCGGTATTGGTGGCGGCGTCGGTCAATACATGGGCCAGATTTCCAAAGCCCTGGGGGCCAACACTGTCATCGGCATCGATATTACCGATGAAAAGTTGGATCGGGCGCTTAAGAACGGTGCTGATTTTGTTATCAATTCCCGTGACAAAGATGCCAAAACGGTTGTAGGAGAATTCAAGACGATTTGCAAGGAGAACGGGTTGCCTGGATTCGCATGGAAAATCTTTGAGGTGACCGGTTCCAAGCCCGGTCAGGAAATCGGCCTGAGCCTGTTGAGTTTTATCGGCAAATTGATTGTTGTCGGTTTCGGGCTCGGGAAGGTGGAATACATGCTCAGTCGGCTGATGGCTTTTGATGCCGAAATCATTGGAACCTGGGGTTGCCTGCCTGAATATTATCCCATCGTTCTGGGCATGGTGACATCGAGAAAAATCAACCTCAAGGATTTCGTTCAGACCCGTCCCATGAGCACCATTAGGGAGTCCTTTGAGGAAGCCCACAGGGTTCCGCCGGATCGGCGTATCGTTCTGACACCTGACTTTTAGATAAATCGCACTAAAGAAACTATGGAGGTAATAACTATGGCCTTAGACTGGATGCCAAGAGACAACGAACAAAAGGATCACATGCTGCATACGGACGCGCATTGGGGTACAGATGCAGATGCTCCCTGTGTGGTATATGAAAAAAGACCGCTGACCGATCCCAAGGGCAATGTGCAGGATGGCTTGTATGTGGCCTGGATTCGCCTGAACAATCCCAGACAGTACAATTCCTACACCACCGAGATGGTCAAAGGCGTGATCGCCGGCTTTGAGAATTCTTCCCTTGACCGCAGTGTCGTGGCGGTGGTGTTCACCGCCACCGGCCCCTATGCCTTTTGCACCGGCGGCAACACCAAGGAATACAGCGAATTCTACAGCCGGAGACCGGATGAATACGGCCAGTATATGGAGCTTTTTAACCATATGGTGGATTCCATTCTGGCCTGCAAAAAGCCGGTTATTTGCCGGGTGAACGGCATGCGGGTTGCCGGCGGTCAGGAAATCGGGATGGCCTGTGACCTGACGATTTCCTCGGATCTGGCCATCTTCGGTCAGGCCGGTCCCCGTCATGGATCGGCACCGGACGGCGGTTCATCGGACTTTTTACCCTGGATGCTCAGCAATGAGGATGCAATGTGGAACTGCGTTTCCTGCGAAATGTGGTCGGCCTATAAAATGAGGGCTAAAAACCTGATCAGCAAAGCCGTACCGGTTTTAAAAATTGACGGCAAATGGGTTCGCAATCCCCAGATCATTACCGATAAATACGTGGAAGACGGCGAAATCGTCTACGGCGAATTCAAAAAAGGGGATGAGCTGAAAGAAGCCCGGGCCCTGGTAAAAGAGCATCAACCCAACGCCGACTTCGAGCTGCTGGACAAGGAGGTTGATAAGATCATCTGGACATTTGCCAACCTGTTTCCCGGTTGCCTGATCAAATCCATTGACGGTATTCGCCAGAAAAAGAAATATTTCTGGGATATTGCCAAAAACGGCAACCGCCACTGGCTGGCTGCCAACATGAGCGGCGAGGCCTTCTTGGGCTTTGGTGCCTTCAATACCAAGAAAATTACAGGTCAGGACACCATCGATTTTATTAAGTTTCGCCAGAATGTCGCCGATTCCAGGCTCTGGGATGAGGAGATGTTTGCGGAAGTGATGGGTAAACCCAAAGAATAATTTCCCTATCCATCGAATCCATGCTAATTTAAATGGCAGGTTGTGCTAATCGAAGCACACCTGCCATTTTTTAAGGGTTTTATTCACCGCAAAGACGCAGAGTACGCAGAGGAATTATTTTTTCATTTGCCGCTGAGAGGGCGGCAAATGAAAATCCGCAACCGCTTCGTGGTGTAAATTAAACGCCACCGTGCTTTCTACAAAGGCTGGGGAATCTATTAATACGATTATCCCGCAGGGATGTTGTTTTTCACTTTCTGGCCTCTCAACAGAAAGTGAAAAGAAAAATAAACTTTGCGTCCTCTGCGTCTCGAGCGAAGCGGGCGGTGAAAACAAACAATCGACTACAAGACTCCATCACACAGGCAGTTGAATATATGCAAGCCACTACCAAATAAAGTGGACTGATTAGTATGAAGATTAATGCCGAGGATATCATTCGTGGTGACCAGCTGACAGGCGCGCGACTCATTCGGTTGCTGGAAGAAGGCGATCCAGCCGGGATAGGCGTTATCAAACAGCTGTATTCGCATACCGGCCAGGCCTTTATTATGGGGATAACCGGGCCGCCGGGTTCCGGCAAATCGACCCTGGTAAATTGTATTATCAGCGAAGTGCGACGGAGACAATTGAAAATTGCCGTGGTGGCCATCGATCCTTCGAGCCCGATCTCCGGCGGTGCCCTGCTGGGCGACCGCATCCGCATGCGGCGCCACACCGAGGATGACGGCGTCTTTATCCGCTCCATGGCGACCCGCGGCCATCTGGGCGGCCTGACCAAAACCACCCGGGAGACGGTGCTGGTATTTGACGCCATGGGCTATGACATCATTTTAATTGAGACCGTCGGGGTAGGGCAGGACGAGGTGGAAATCGCTCAATTCGCCCATTCCACCGCGGTCGTCAGTTTGCCGGGCATGGGAGACGACATCCAGGCCATGAAGGCCGGCCTGCTTGAAATCGGCGACATTTTCGTGGTGAACAAGGCCGATATCGACGGTGCGGACGAAGTGGTCGAGCAATTGCGGGCGATGCTCGACATGGCCAGTCGGACACCAGGGCAGTGGTTGGCGCCGGTATTGAAAACCGTGGCATCGAAAGAACGCGGCATTGTCGAACTTGTCGACGCTTTCTGGCAGCATCGCACGTTTTTAATGGACAGCGGACATTTCGCTGAGCACAGCTACAATTGGGAGTTTCAGTTTTTCCGCCATCTGGTCATGGAGATGGCGGCAGATCGAATATTCAGTGATATTGAGGACTCACCGGCCAGGCAACAACTGCTCGAAGACCTGAAAAACCGCCGGATCGATCCCTTCTCGGCTGCGGAACACCTCATCAGGGAATTCGCTCCAGGTTAATGGATTTGGATGGGCTGAATTTGTTCGAGCTGAAAAAATGTATCAGGCTGGCATCATTCCAGTCGACCAAAGTGTTAATCTTTTGAACGCCGAGCTTCTTTAGGTGATCTATGAATTCATTGATCAGCAGCTTGCCGATGCCTTTCTGCTGGTGATCGGGATCAACGCCGATGGTATCCAGGGTGGCCTCTTCCTGAAATATACCATATTCTCCCATATAGAGAACCCCCATTACAAATCCCACCACGGCACCATCTTCGGTCTCCGCCACAAGGGAGGTTGGAAGGTAATCCCTTGATTTAAATAGCTTTTCAAACTTCATTTTATAGTATTCCGGCCGGTGCGCCTTTAAAACCTTCTCGTCAATTTCAACCACCGCGTCATAATCTTCCGCCTTCATCAATCTGATATTTATGGTGTTTTCGTTCATGGGGGTTCCTTTCTCAACAGGGTCCTAATTGAGCGCCAGTCAGCAAGGTTAAACAATTCGCAATCCAGGCTAAACATAGCGCAAGGGCATCATGGTTTGCAACCCCATAAGTTTTCTCTTGACAGAATTGGGGGAACCTTTTATAACTACTTTGTAGCTAATATATAGTTAATTTATAGCTTAGGACGAGCCGCTCCTGCCTGTGGGATGGAGTTGATCGTCCTTCATATTACATACCCCTGAATCGGGCGGGTAGATTCGTCAAAATTATTCGCTTCAATCTATTTTCAGCGGTGGGAGGGCTTTTCTGAGCCAAGCATAATCGAACCAACTGTAATCTACAGATTTAGTTAAATATAGGGGGCAAGAATGAGATACGCGGAAACCGGGATAAATTTAGAAATTGATCTAACCAAAGGAAATATTGTCAGGGTTCAAACGGACCCTAAAGACACCGAGCTTTACCTGGGGGGCTTGGGAACCAACGCCAAAATAATATGGGACCGGGTTCCTCCGGAAGTTGACGCTTTTTCACCGGAGAATCTGCTCATATTCGGTGCCGGTCTATTATGCGGCACCCCTGCCACCGGATGCAATCGCACGATTGTATCCACTGTTTCCCCCCAGACGAAATTAATGGCATTTTCGATGATGGGGGGGTTTTGGGCGCCGGAATTGAAGCATGCCGGTTATGACAAGGTAATCCTGCGCGGCAAGTCGCCCGACCTGGTTTATATATGGATCCACGATGACAAGGTTGAGATCCGGGATGCCGGTCATCTTGCGGGCAAGGGATCCAACGAAACGGCACAGATTCTGCGCAAAGAGTTAAATCAGCCCAAAGCCCAGGTGGTGTCTATTGGCCTGGCCGGCGAAAACCGGGTGTATTACGCTTCGATTGAACAGGGCAGATCCAGTGCCAGCCGCGGCGGCATCGGCGCCGTTATGGGCGACAAAAGGGTTAAAGCGATCGTGGTACGCGGTACGGGTGACATCAATATCGCGCAGCCGATGGAATTCTTGGAGGAATGCAACGAAGTCATGGAGTATATCAAATGGCGCGAAGATCACCCGATTCCGGGGGTTATTCCCATTCTAGCCGTGCTTGGCTCCCCCCAGGAGATGGCCATCCATGATGAGAAGTGGCATACCGAGAACTTTTCATGGGGAAATGCACGCGTGCGCCGGAAAGATTTCTGGACCGAAGACGTCGCCAAAGAGTGGTACAACACCCTGGAGTCGGCGCGCACCCGGATGATCAGTTGCTATAACTGCCCGATGAAATGCGGTGCCACCCTTTCGCTGCCGGGACTTCCGACCTACATGATGAAATGCTTTTCCAAGCTGACCTATACCATGGCGGCCATGTCAAACCTGGAATTCGGCTTGACCATTGCCCAGCGGGCAACCGAGTATGGCATGGATGGTTACTCGACGCCCCAGGTCATGGCTTTCGCCCTCGAGCTTTACGAAGCCGGCATTTTAACCGACAAGGATATGCCGGGTCTTCCGGAAGACAACGAGGAAAAATTTTTCTGGCTGATTGACCAGATTGCCAATCGCGAGGGTATCGGGGATCTTCTGGCCAACGGCACATACTGGGCAGCCAAGGAGATCGGCAATGGCGCTGAGGAATACGCCCATAACAACATCAAAAAACATGAGCAGCTGCCGCTTAAACTGGGCATGCTGAATCCGATCTATTTCCTGATGTATTGCACCGGCGAAAAAATAAACGTCACGCAGATTGAAGGGCAGTTCCCCCAGGCGCCTTTTCCCAAAAGAGAGCATCGCGAAAAATTCGTCAAGGATTGGTTCCAGGTTCCTGATGATAGGTTCAAGCAATACTTTTTGGACTGGGAACCGCGCGGAGAAAACTCGATGCCCTTTTACCCCACAGTACCCATGGTGTGCGATATCGTCGACTGGATGGAGCGGATGCATTACATCGATGACGCCCTCGGAATATGCACGGGCCTGTCATCATTTCATTTAAAGCCGCCCTATCATATCCACAATTTTCCAAAATTTATCTCTTACGGTGCCGGGCTCGATATGGATGAGGAAAAATTGACCCAGGCTGCCAACAGATACCGAACACTGGTCAGAGCGATCAATATCAGGCGCGGTCTGCGGAGAAAAGATGAAAGGCCGCCGGCAGATCACTGGAAGAAAAGATTTCCCGAGCTTGAGGCCGAACTTTTGGATGCGTATTACGAAATGAAGGGATGGAATAAAGATGGTATCCCGACCCCGGAGAAGCTGACTGAATTGAGCCTGGATTACGTTAGCAAGGACTTCACCGAGAGGGGAATTTACGCTGAAAGCGAAAGCGCTTCTGCTGAAGAGGCTCCAGTGGCGGAAAAGCAGGAATAATTCTTGCCCTACAAATCCGCCCAGGGCGGATTGCAAGTTCAACGCATAAAGCACTGACGTGCTTCTGCCTTTTCGGCCTGCGGCCGAAAATTCAAGCCACCCGCTGGGCGGGTGGCAGTTGACTCAAAGGAGGCGATAACCGTGACAGGTGAAAAGAAGAAAAAAACCATTAAAACAATCAGGATTGATGTTGATAAGTGCAATGGCTGCCGGGCATGCGAGGTCATCTGCTCCGCATTTCACGCCGCACCGAAATATAGCAGTAATAATCCGGCAAGGGCACGGATTCGGGTGATTCGTGAACCGTATTCCGACATATACGTTCCTGTTTACGCGGGGGATTATGCCCCGGCCGAATGCTCCGGTCGAGAGAAATATACGATTGACGGAAAAGAATACGACGAGTGTGCCTTTTGCAAAGCGGCCTGTCCATCCCGAGAGGATTTCAAAGAACCCGATTCCGGCCTGCCCCTCAAGTGCGATATGTGCGAAGGCGAAGATGAGCCCATGTGCGTGAAGTGGTGCCTGGCGGATGCCCTGATATTAGAAGAAAGGGAAGAGGAAGTCGAAGAAGAGGGCGAAGAAGAACAGGAAGAGCTGGAAATCGGGTTGGAATCATTGGCCAAAAAATACGGACTGCAAAAGGTAATGGATAGCATCGCCCGTATGTCGATATCGAAAAGAGGCGCATCATAACCGTTCAGGGATCAGGATAAAAGGTTCAGGGTTCAGAGGTTATTGCAAAGCGAATATCGGATAATGAATATCGAAAGTCGAATAACGAAAGAAGGCATTCTGTCTATTTTAAAAAGATTGAGCCTGGCGCAAGCGCCCTTCGATATTTCTCGGTTCATTCTTCTGCGGTTCGCTTTTCGACCCCTGAACGTTGAGCGCTGAACCGTTGAACCTATCTATCCAGGTATAAACGACCCAAGGCTTGAACGGCTAACAACATATAAGGTTAAGATAGAGGATGAATATACAGTGGAAACCGTAGCCCCCCTGCAAGAGATCATCGATGTCATCAAGGCGTCCGGCGGAGACGCGTTCAAATTTTGCTACCAGTGCGGCTTGTGCGACACGGTCTGCCCGTGGAACCGGGTCAGGTCGTTTAGCATGCGCCGGATCATCCGGGAAGCCACCTTTGGTTTGACCGATATCGAGACCGAGGAGATGTGGCGCTGCACGACGTGCGGCAACTGCCCGCGTCAATGTCCGCGGGGGGTGAAGATCATCGAAGCCGGGGTGTCGTTGCGGCGGATATCCACCGAGTACGGGGTGTTTCCGGCGCCGGTCAGTCCGGTCAAGGGTGTGGCGGCCAGTCTTTTAGGCAAGGGCAATCCGTTGGGCGAAGACCGTGACAAGCGCGCGGGCTGGGCCGAAGGGTTGGGGGTGAAGCCCTACAGCGAGGAGATGGAGCTATTATATTTTCCGGGCTGTTATTTGTGCTATGACCCGCGTTTGAAGAAGGTGGCGCGGGCGACGGCGTCGATATTGCAAAAGGCGGGGGTGAGTTTTGGGATTTTAGGCGATCAGGAGAACTGCTGCGGCGAGAGCATCCGCAAGACGGGCGATGAGGAGTTGTTCAAGCGTCTGGCGCGGGAGAACATCAAACGTTTTGTGTCCGGCGGGGTGCGTCGGATATTGGTGTCGTCGCCGCACTGTTATCACACGTTTAAAAACGAGTATGGTGAGTTCATGGTCAACTTTGAGGTGGTCCATATAGCGCCGTATCTCAGCGAGCTGCTGGCGTCGGGCCGGCTTGAGCTCAGGGGAGAATACGGCAAGAAGGTGACCTATCACGATCCGTGTTATCTGGGGCGCCACAACGGGGTGTATGAGGAGCCGCGGTCGGTGTTGCGCCAGGTTGCCGGGCTTGAGCTCGAGGAGATGGCCGACAGATTTGAAGACAGCCTGTGCTGCGGCGGCGGGGGGGGGCGGATCTGGATGGAGACGGTCAAGGGCGAGCGGTTTTCGGATTTGCGCCTGGCGCAGGCGCTGGGTGTTGGCGCGGAAGTTCTGGCGACGAGCTGTCCGTATTGCATCACGCATTTTGAGGAGAGTAGAATTGCGCTGGAGGACAGCGCGTCCATCGAGATAAAGGATATAACGGAGATAGTTGCAGATGCTCTATAGTTGATGGATCGGGGAATTTTTTGAGTGATCCGCTCCATGAATAATCTCCAGCAAAAATCGCGCAAACTCATGGATAAGGGTTCGTAGCAAAAGAACAGCAAAAGGATATCAATACAATCGCTTAGATTCAAGCTTGATCCGTTGCACTATCGGCAACCGGTTGCCAATCCCTGTTCTTTCGCAACGATCCCTAATCCATTCAGACAGTGCGCGGATGTTGCAGACGATCATTCATTCCGCTCGCGGAAAGGGTTTGAATGAATAAAGGCTCGACGCCTTGAATAGTTGGCAAAGAACTAAATGTGATAAAGGCGGAAGCAAATGGAAAAAGGACAAGTTGAGCGGGTATTTAAGGATCTCGAAGAGAGCAATTTCGGGGATGTCATGGTTGTCGGCGGCGGTATCAGCGGCATTCAGGCCTCTT
>JAFDCJ010000360.1 GCA_019312835.1 Deltaproteobacteria bacterium | reverse complement strand
GGGCGCTTGGAGGAGGAAGAATCAAAAATAAGGAGTATCGAGAAATGGGAAAGAAACGAAAGAAAAAGAGAACCCCAGATCAACCGAGACCGAACACTGGTGGCCGGCAGCATTCCCATTGGATGATTGTCGCTGCCATATTTTTCTTCTTTGCAGCGGGGTTGGCCGTTAAAATGATGTATACACCGGTGCCAGGCACCGGCAGTGGCCCGTCAATTTTTCAATCAGCGTCGGGCAATAATACCAATCTTGAGAATCAGGTGCGACTGGTGGCGGCGAATTTCAAATGTGCCTGTGGCCAGTGCGGCGAGCTGTTTTTGATTGACTGCACCTGCGACATGCCGCGGGGTGCGGTAGAACAGAAAAATTTTATCCGCAACCAACTCCGGCAGGGTATGACCGTCGAGCAAGTCATAAACCTTACCGACCGGCAATACGGACATAAAATCATCTAGAAAAAACGATCGTCATGAAAAAAAGTACAATTGCAATTGCATTGGCAGTGTCGTTTTTGTTGATTTCTTCCGGGGTTGTGGCGGTGGTATATTTCGCCGACAACCCCCTGGCCAAAACCGGAGACGGCCGTGATAAATTAGATCGCCTGATGGCCGATATCGGTGTTCTTCAGCACCATTTAGACACCGATCCGCTGGCGGTTGAGTTGGTGAACACCGCCGGCCGTTTTGTTCGTCTGGATGATTTTCGGGGCAAGATCGTGTTCCTAAATTTTTGGACTACCTGGTGCCCGACCTGCATTACGGAAATGCCGTCCATGGAAAAATTGCATCGCAAACTATCCGGTAAGAACTTTGCCATGGTGACCGTCAATATCAAAGAGTCGGCGCTGCAGGTAAAAAATTTCTTTAAGAAGTACCAGCTGACATTCACGGCCCTGCTGGATACGACCGGCGGTGTCAGCAGCGAGTTCGGCATAGGCGCCATACCCACCACGTTTATCCTGGATAAGAAGGGCCGGATAATCGGTCGTATCAACGGACCGCGGGAATGGGACAGCCGGGAATCAGTTGCGATGTTTGAGGAGCTGGCTGATAAATAAAGGTTTAAGGCAAAGGGTATAGGGGATAAGGTTTGAACTGCAGCTCACCTATCAACGCTATACCCTATATCACTTTGTACTGCTGTGAGCCCTTTGCCATGAGCCTTAAGCCTTTTCTCGGCCTGCTTTCAGCGTCGCACGACAGCGATTGAATTAATCAGGTTTCGAAACCTTGCCCATGGTCTGCTGTCGAACGTTTGTGTTACGTTCAGAGGCAGACGAGCTCAAGGCCCATAGTTACACTGTTGAGACTGCTTGTTATAACAATTAAAAGGAGGTGAAGGCTGTGAAGAGATTTATGATTCCAAGAACCGCGCATTGCAGCAGCGGCTGCCAGCTTCTGTCCCGGGTAAGACGCTAAACTGCCCGCATCGCAAATTCCCGGGCATGACCACCCGATACGAAAAATGCAGAAAAACGCACTTGCAACTGATTGCCGATGATAAGCCTTGAGTGAGTTTTTCCCGGTGATTTCCTACTCTGCGTTTACCCTGGAGCCGACCGACAAAACCGGGCAGGGGGCTCTTCTGACCACGCGATCGGTGGTTGATCCCAGAAACAGGGATTTCATCAGGCCGTGTCCCCTGATGCCCATCACGATCATGTCGATTCCTTTGGCTTCCGCATATTTGGCCAGTTCCTCGTAAGGTTGCCCCTCCAGGATACTGGTTTGCGGGGTACACCAATGGCGGGCGTCTGCAGGAACCAGATCCTTGAGTTTCCGGTCTAACAGTTGACGAAAATCCGCCTGGATTTCTTCGGATGCAGCCGGTTCAGCTTTCAGGAAGTTTGGCTGGGCAGGGGCTTCGATCACATTGACCAGGTGCAATTCCGCTTCAAACTCCTGGGCCAGGCTCAGGGCATGACGGAGGGCCTGACCGGAATCCGGCGAGAAATCACAGCCCACCAGGATTTTCTTGATTCTGATTGCCTGCTCGGGGACCTTTGCAAGGTCATGTTCCGGGCTGCGCAGCACCAGCAGGGGGCAGGGCAAGGTCAACATCAAGCGTTCGGTGACGGAACCCAGAATCAGGCGCTTAATGCCGGAGCGGCCGCGGGTGGCGGATATCACCAGGTCGATATCTTTTTCTTCCACGGCCCTGATGATTTCGTCCGCCGGCTTGCCCACGATAATCAGCGGTTCCCACTCCACCGGCTGATCGCCGGTGAGTGCTTCAAGCTGCTCATTGGCGTCTTCGATGATTCGGTTTTGCTGCCCGACGGGGTCGAGCTGAAACTCACCGTAAATGGCAACCGAGGACAGGTCAATGACGTGGCAGATAATCAGCCGGGCACCAAATTCTTTGGCCAGGGCCACACCATAGTTGACCGTTTGATTGGAGAAATCCGAAAAATCTGTGGCGCACAATATGTTTTTGAATTGTACTCGCATGGGTCTCTCCTTTCGTTGTTAGGTTAATATTTTGAGTTTGCGGGCGTATTCATTTTTAGGTCTAATATTCAGTGTAAAATATTAGGTTGGAGGTTAGAGGTTGGCGGCTGAGCTGCTGCAGTTCGTGATTTGCCTCTAACCTCAAACCTCTAACCTTTAACCCTTTGAACCTCCCTATCCCTTAACAACCGCCAGCGGCCTTAGCCTGGCCACTTTTCTGGCGATGCCGGCGTTATGGACGACATCCACGACCCGGTTGACGTCCTTGTAAGCTGCCGGTGCCTCTTCTGCCAGGCCGGACATGCTGCCGGCGCGCACCCGGATGCCCCGGGCTTCAAGCTGTTCGCGCAAACCCGGGCCGTGTATCGATTTTTTAGCTTTTTTGCGGCTCATCGTCCGTCCGGCTCCGTGGCAGGTGGACCCAAATGTTTGGCTCATCGAGGTGTGGGTTCCCACCAGTACCCAGCTGGCGGTGCCCATCGAGCCGGGTACCAGAACCGGCTGGCCGGTATCCCGATAGGCAGTCGGAAGTTCCGGCGATCCGGGCCCAAAGGCTCTGGTGGCGCCTTTGCGGTGCACACAAAGCTTGACCTTTTTGCCGTTGACCTCGTGGGTTTCCACTTTGGCCATATTATGGGCGATGTCGTATATCTGGTATACGCTGTGATTGCTCACTTTACCGGCCAGGGCCTGTTGGAAACTGCTCCGTATGTGGTGGGCCAGAACCTGGCGGTTGGCGAAAGCATAGTTGGCAGCGGCCTGCATGGCCATCAGGTAATCCTGGCCTTCCGGGCTGCTGAGCGGCGCGCAAACCAGTTCTCGATCCGGCAGCTTGAGGCCGTAGCGGGCGATCGACTTTTGAAAACGTTTGACATAGTCTCCGCAGACCTGATGTCCGAGGCCCCGCGAGCCGCAATGAACCTGAACCACAATCTGTCCCTGAAAAAGCCCGATGCGCTGTGCGACGGCAGCGTCTATGACCTCGTCAACCACGTCGATTTCAATAAAATGATTGCCGGCCCCCAGGGTACCCACCTGCCCCTTGCCGCGTTCCTTGGCCCGCGGGCTCACCTTGGCGGCATCCGCTCCTTCCAAACAGCCGCTCTCCTCTGTTCGCTCCAGATCCGACTCGGTGGCAAAGCCGCGTTTCAAGGCCCACCGGGAACCCTGTTCCAGCAACCGGTCCAACTCACCGGATCTGAGGTTGATGCTGCCCCCTTTGCCAACCCCGCTGGGGCAATTGGCATACAGGGCGGAAGCCAGATCGTCCAGCAAAGGTGCGACCTCGGCCTGTTCCAGGTGGGTTGCGAGCAGTCGCACACCGCAATTGATGTCATAGCCCACGCCCCCGGGCGATATGACCCCATCGGGAAGCTCCGTTGCCAGAACGCCGCCGATGGGAAAACCGTATCCCTGATGAATATCCGGCATGGCCAGGGCATACTTAACGGCTCCCGGCAACGAGGCCGTATTGACAAGTTGCTCCAGGCTCCTGTCGCCTTTAACACCCTCCAACAGTTTCGCATCGGCGTAAAAACGAGCCGGCACCCGCATATCATTGCGATAGGAAGCCGGAACCTCGAAAAGGTACGCCTCGATTTGTTTGAAATGTTCGATACTGATCATACGCTTTGCCTTTTAGTATGCAGATGCCCCTCGAAAAAACCTTTGAACCATCATGCTATACATCAAACACAACGGTTGCCGCCAATCCCGCTTCGGTCTCCGTTATTTTCAGGTTATGATAGGTCACCGCCTTGATATGGTTTTCCAGCCGGGTGGCCCGACTGCCGTGAATGAATGCATCGACCCGGGTGGCGGAAACTTTGTGCAAATCAAATTTGCTGAAAACGAGCATCTCGGCTTCGGCCCAGTAAACCAGCTCGCTCAGCCATTCGACCAACAGGCTTTCGGCATCGATGGCATCCAGCGCGATTGATTTTGTTGTCAGTGCCGCGTCAATGGTGTCGTCGGCACCCATCAGGCTGTTCAGGCCGCGGGCTGCATTGACAAGCAGCTCTTTCAGGTTGCGACCGTAAATTTTTAATGCCCGGTCCGCGGTATGCTCTATTTCTTCAAAGCCAATGCGGTGATGAGGCCCGGATGATTCTGATGACATGTTTCCTCGTTGCTCTTATTGCGATCCCATGAAAGCTTATGGGTTCATGCCGGCTGCCAAACCGCAGGCCTCAAATCCGTTCGATATTTCGCCCGCCGAGGGGCGGGATCCCAAGTCAAGAAAGTTCGGTCGTGCAATTATCGTGCTGGGCGTAGATGTTGTCGATAAGAACAGATGCAGAAGAAAGCGCCAAATGGTGATCAGGGTGTGGCGCTTTTGTTAGTTTGCAGACGAAAAGGCGCCGTTTATACCCCTAACATGTAATATTTGATCTTAAGTTGTCAAGCTTCAATATGCGGTCATCCCATGGTTGTCAAAAAAACCTTTACATATGGATTGCCGTAATTTATAGATTTATTGATCATTGAACTCTTTTCGCTTAAAAATAAAGCCGTTGGGGCGATTATTGTCCTCATAGCGCTGGATCCTGCAATTTCATTCATTCAAAAGGCTTTGCTGCAACTCCCTGCTTCGAAATTACGTTTTACATAGCGGAGTCATCTCCTTTTGCGGTAGAAACGAAGTCGGTAACAATCTAACCCTTGAAAATGAGGTAATTTATGGAACATCAATTTGACGCCGTTATAATTGGCTCCGGCCTTGCCGGTCTGCGCGCCGCCATTGAAATCGGTGAAAATGCGAGCGTGGCGGTGCTCAGCAAGGTGTTTGCCACCCGTTCTCATTCGGGCGCCGCCCAGGGCGGAATTGGTGCCGCCCTGGCCAATGAGGAAGAAGACAGCTGGGAATGGCACATGTTTGATACGGTCAAAGGCAGTGACTACCTGGGGGATCAGGATGCCATTGAAACCATGGCCAAGGATGCGCCGCGCACCATTTTTGAACTTGAGCACCTGGGTGTGCCGTTCAACCGCACCAGCGAGGGTAAGATAGCGCAAAGAGCATTTGGCGGACATACCAGCGGCTTCGGCAAGGCGCCGGTTAAAAGGGCCTGTTTTGCCGCCGATCGAACCGGACGTGTCATCCTGGATACGCTATGGGAACAGTGCCTCCAGCGCAACACCAAATTTTTTGATGAATTTCAGGTGCTGTCCCTTATGGTCGAGGACCGGCGTTGTTATGGTGTTGTCGCCTATGAGTTGGCGACCGGTGAACTGCACACGTTTTACAGCAAGGTTGTGTTGTTGGCCACCGGCGGGGCCGGCAAAATATTCAAGACAACCTCCAATGCCTTTGCCTCGACAGGCGATGGTATGGCCCTGGCTTACCGAGCGGGTGCGCCTCTGGAAGACATGGAATTCGTCCAGTTTCATCCCACCGGAATCTACAAATTGGGAATCCTGATCAGCGAAGCCGCCCGGGGCGAAGGCGGCATTCTGCTCAACAAGGACGGCGAACGCTTTATGGAGCGCTATGCGCCGGTCATCAAAGACCTCGCACCCCGGGACATGGTATCACGCTGCATAATGGAGGAAGTCAGAGCCGGAAGAGGTATTGACGGCCAAGACTATGTCCACCTTGACCTGACCCATCTTGGTGAAGATGTCATCAATAGCAAATTAGCGGAAATAACAGGTTTTGCGCGCACATATGCCGGCGTCGACGCGAATAAGGAGCCCATCCCGGTCCAACCGACATGCCACTACATGATGGGCGGCATCGCCTCGGATGTTGACGGACGTGTCGTTGTCGACAGCAGCGACACCCCCTTTGAGGGTTTATTTGCGGCCGGTGAGTGCGCTTGTGTATCGGTGCACGGAGCGAACCGGTTGGGCTGCAACTCCCTGCTCGATACCCTTGTTTTTGGTCGCAGGTCCGGTATGGAAATCAGCCGTTATGTTCAGCGCAACGATTTCCAGAAACCGGCAACCGATTTTGAAAAAGCGGCTGCAGCCGAAATATCCGGCTTGATGACCGCCAAGGGCGAAGAGCGGATCGGCGACATTATGGCCGACATGCAGGAAGTCATGATGGATAACGTGTCGGTATTTCGCACTGAATCGCCGATGAAAGAAGCGTTAGGAAAAATTATGGAGCTCAAAGGACGATATCAGCATATATCTCTGCAGGATAAAGGCAGCTGTTTTAACCGGGACCTCCTGGATGCCCTCGAGCTGGGTCACATGCTGGATTTGGCCGAGGTAATTGCCATGGGCGCGTTGTTTCGCCAGGAAAGCCGCGGCGCCCACTTCCGGGAAGATTTTCCCGAGCGCAACGATGATGATTTCCTTGTGCATACCCTCGTTCGCCATACGGATAAGGGCCCCCAGATTTTTAATAAACCCGTCACCATAACCCGGTTTCAACCCCAGGAAAGGAAATATTAAAATGAAATGCACCTTTATCATTTACCGTTTTGATCCGGCGGTTGATAAAGAAAGCCGTTATCAAGAATATACCGTAGAGGCCGAGCCCACTGACAAAATTTTGGATTGTCTCAACAAAATCCGGTGGGAACAGGACCCCACATTGGCCTATCGCTATTCGTGCGCCCATGGAATATGCGGTTCGGATGCGCTGGTTATCAACAGCCGGGTTGAATTGGCCTGTCAGAAGCTCGTCAGAGATTTCAAGACCGGCAACAATTTTGTCATCGAGCCCTTGCCCTTCTTCAACGTCATCAAGGATCTGGTCGTTGATTTGAAACCCTTTTTTGACAAACACCGCTCCGTTCGTCCGTACTTGATTTCCGACCAAAAACCGCCTGAAAAAGAGCGCTTGCAGGACAGCCAGGACCAGGAATTTTTTGAACCGGCGCTCAGGTGTATCCTGTGTGCCTCCTGCACCTCGTCTTGCCCGATTACGCGGACCAACCCGGGTTATGTCGGGCCGGCAGCCCTGTTGAGGGCTTTCCGTTATATCTTCGATTCGCGTGACACAGCCACCGATGACAGACTGGAGAAAATCGACAGTCAAGATGGGGTCTGGGGCTGTAAAACCATGTGGTGGTGCACCGACGTATGCCCCAAAGGGATACCCATCACCAAATGTCTCGGGCAAATCAAACGGGTACTAAAGAAGAACAAGGCCGCCAAGTAAATCAAATCAGTTTTTTTATAAAAAGGGTCCTGTTACCTTGCACACGAGCAAGAACGTATTTAGTGTTTGGTATTTGGTGTTTAGAGCGTTTGATACCAAACACTAAAAACCAAACACAAAACGCCACCTACCGGGAGACAATCATGTTCAAACTCAAACCATTGTCAAAGGATGCCATTCCGGCGGCCCTTGAAAAGGCCAACTGCTACCGCTTTTTGAACGAACCGCTCGAGGCGGAGAGCATCTGCCTGGACATTCTGGACGTCGAGCCGGACAACCAGCAAGCGATCATCACGCTTCTGCTGTCTCTGACCGATCAGTTTGGGCATGATCTCGGCGCATCCTTTACCAGGGCGCGTGAGCTCTTTCCGCGTCTAAAGGATGAATACGACCGAATCTACCATCGAGGGATAATTTGTGAGCGTCGTGCCCGCGCCCATCTGGACCGGGGAGGACCCGGCTCCGGTCACCTGGCCTATGACTGGTTTCGGCAGGCCATGGATGCCTACGAATCTGCCATCGGTAAGCGTCTGGCAGGAAACGACGATGCCATTTTGCGCTGGAATGCCTGCGCGCGGATCATAATGAACAATTCTTCGGTGGTACCTGCAGAGAAGGAAAGCAGGGAATCGATGTTGGAATAACCAGGGTTCAAAGGTTCAGCGTTCTGGGTTCAGAGGTTCGGTGTTAAGTATGAGGTTGGAGGTTAGAGGTTGGAGGCTGAACCGCTGTGGTTCATAAGTTGCCTCAAACCTCAAACCTCAAGCCTCAAACGTTAAACGGAGGTCAGTAAGATGGGAGAAAATATCTTGGCAGGCTTTAAATTTTTCAGTGAAGTGGCTCCGGAAACCCTGGAGAAGATCGCGCAAAAAACCGAGCTCCTGGAATTCGCGCCTGATGATGTCATTTTTAAGTATGATGAACCGGCAGAACATCTCTATGGACTCCTGGAAGGTGAAGTTGATTTAAGTCTTGTTTTTACAGATAAAGTATTGAAGACCGACATCGAATACGAGGAATCCATCCAGGCCAGTATGGTCGATGAGGAGAAATCGATCGTCATCGACACGGTTTCACCCAACCAGATTTTTGGGTGGGCATCTCTGGTCGGACCGGCCCGCCGTACCGTCACGGCGGGGTGTACCGAAAATTGCAGAGTGGTCGCCATTGCTGCGGCTGATCTTAAGGCCATGTTCGACCAGGATCATCATCTGGGATTTGTGCTAATGAAAAAGCTGAGTGATATCATTGCAAAACGGCTTAAAGTTCGAACCGACAAGTTGATTGAAACCTGGGTGGAGGCCTTTGATGGGGACACTATCTAGGAATGAATAATGTCTAATGACAATTGACTATTGGTGGGATCGCTCGCGCAGCGCAGGGGTTTGCGCCGTGAGCCGCTCCGTCAATTTATAAATTTAGGATTGATAGAATTCCTTAATTATTCATTTGTCATTAGACAATAGCCATTTGTTTATTTGGTAAATTAACAAAAAACAAACTCTATACAAGTTGAGTTGCTTTAGCAACGAGGTGGCTGCAAATGAAGGCACTTTACTTTGACAAACATGGGCAATTGGATGTTGTAAAATACGGCGATGTGCCGGATCCCGAACCCGGTCCGGGGGAGGTCCTGATCCGCGTGCATGCCTGTGCGCTGAACTTCCTGGACATCTGGGTTCGCCGGGGGTGGCCGGGGTTGAACCTGGAAATGCCCCACTGGTGCGGCGCTGATGTTGCCGGCGAAATTGCCGCGCTCGGTGAAAACGTTTCCGGCTGGCAGGTGGGCCAACGAGTCGTGGTCGATCCCGGCGTGAACCTGGTCGAAGATGAATTTACCCGCAACGGTGAGGATAGCGTCAGCCCGGATTACCATATTCTGGGAGAACATCGGCGCGGCGGTGCGGCCGAGTATTTGGCCATATCGGCCGGCAACCTGGCTGCGATACCTGATCATATCGACTACCCGGAGGCCGCCGCGCCGCTGCTCGTCGGGCTGACGGCCTGGCGCATGTTATTGCGCCGTGCCGGTCTGCGTGCCGGGGAATCGGTGCTGGTCGTCGGCGCCGGCGGGGGGGTCAACAGTATTGCCATTCAGATCGCCAGGCTGGCGGGGGCCACCGTTTATGTCGTGGCCAGCAATGCTGAAAAAGCGGAACGGGCCCGGCAACTGGGGGCAGATGTGGTCCTGGATCGCTCCCGGGTCGACTGGACCAAAGAGATATTCAAACTGACAGCCAGGAGGGGGGTGGATGTGGTGGTGGACAATGTCGGTAAAGCCACCATCACCAAAAGCATGCAGGCCGTTGCCAGGGGCGGGCGCATCGTAATCGTCGGCAACACCAGCGGGCCCCAGGCTGAAATCGACATCCGTTACATATTCGGCAAACAGATCAGCATCATCGGCAGCACCATGGGGAGCCATCAGGATTTTCATGACCTGCTCGATTTGCTGTGGTCGGGCAAAATCATGCCGGTGCTTCATGGGATCATGCCGTTGCGCGAAGGTGTTGACGCCTATCGGCTGATGGAGGAAGGTAAACACTTCGGAAAAATCGTGCTGGCACCTTGACCCAACAGAAGAAAAGGAATTCGCGCGCATTGCGAAATTGAAGATGGAAGACTGGGCGGCGGATTCAGGCAGATAGCCACCTATCAGGCGACTGGAGCATGCTTGCCTGTCTTTTTTCTTTGGATATCGGAACTGAGCCTGGAGAAGAATACTCTCAATGTGCCGGTAGTCGAGTGATATGTGGTTTCCCGTTATGATATCCAGGTTCTGCTGAGGTAGAATTTCAGCTTATTTAAACAATTCTACCATCTCCCGAAATTCATATGTCGTCATCACCTCCAACAAACCTCCGGGTCCTCCAAGTTTTCGAAAAGACACGCATTGCAAACAAAACCATCACATAAAAAAAAATCAGGTTTATCCTGTGCAATCCGGAATTCTAATCGAAGGTGAGGGGCTGTATATATGGGGGCGTAATCTTTCAATCAGTTGAATTGTCAGCCTACGCATTAATATTGGGCTCCAACTTTCGAATTTCACTTGGGGAAGTTTTCGTCCAACGCTTATACGCTCGCCAAAAAGAACTGTATTCCGAATAGCCCAGAACGAAAGCAATTTCCGTTAGGCTGACAGTTGAATCGTGAATGTAGTGCTCTGCAAGCTCCTGGCGAACCTCGTCCAACAGCGTACCAAAAGTCGTGCGCGCGTCCTGAAGTTTGCGTTGCAGGCTTCGGGTGCTCATTTTCAATCTCTGAGCCACCTTTTCGTCAGAAACGCCGCCAGAAGGCAGCAAGTCAATGATGACAGTTTTGACGCGCTGAACGATGTTATTTTTATCCAATTCGGCTAAATAACTGGTGATGTACTGGTCGCAAATTTGGGCAAGTTCGGGGTTGCCGACCGGCAGGCGACTATCAACCGCATCTGCCGGAAGGGTAATACAATCGCTATCAGCACTGAAATTAACGGGAGCTTTAAAGAAGGAATAGTATTCTTCAGCGCAGGCTGGCTTTGAGTGGATAAAATTGACCTCCACCGGATTTAGATCCGGTCCGTAATTAAGCCGGCATGCAGACATCAAAATTGACATTGCCATATCTATAAAGGCTGGAAGCCTAAGAGATTGGGACAATGTAAAAGTTAGCCCTTTAGCCGTGTCCTTCAGACGGTTTTTTCTATCTGTGCCGTTAATGTGAGCATAGCGGACAGCTCGGTTCAGCGCTTCGCGCAGAGTGCTGCTGGCAAGCCACGCATGTCCCAAGGCATTAAACTGGGAAGGGTGCCAAAATTTTGCTCCATGCAGTCCGAAACACGGATCGTCTATGAGTTCGTTTATTTTAGACCAGAGGCTATCAACTCTCGCGTGCGCAATACGCGCACCCGGCTTTAAAATCATTTCACGATGAATGCCCACCTTAAGGAATATGGATTCGGCGTCATGCCCATAGTCTTCCAATAATTTCCATAAAATATCTGTTGGAGACAAAAGATGAGTCACGGCCATATGCAATTTCCCCTTTTCATACTTGCCTTTCTTATCATTAAATTCAGTAAGTTAAACATTTATCAAAAATGGCGCGAAAAGACAACCGAATGGCGCGTTGTGGCAGGTGAACTTCTATAATATGTGCTATCTGGAAGGCAAACAATAACCATATCGAAGTTTTGCCTGCACGCGCCGCGCAATCAGACGATCAGGTAAACGCCTTCATTCATCTGTTATTGGAAAGAATAAATGTTACTCTCTGACAGGCAGGCCAAATTCTCAATTAAAACGAACCTGCGATTTTCACTGCCGGAAGTATAAAAAGATGTCAGTAAGCAAGCGTGATTGATTGCAGCGCATTGCAATGGAAGTCGCCCCTTAAAATGTCACTGAAATTTATCGATTGTAATGACTACATACTCATTGAATCCCCAACAGGAATGGATTTTTGGGAAATTATGGAGGGTATTACCAAATTAATTTCGATGCCGGGATTTAAAAACAAAAATGATATCTGGGTCTTCACATCTGGTCAAATACGGATGGCTTATGCTGATCTTTACACAATTAAAAATTTAGTCGAAGAAATCTGTTCCAAAAATTCAAAAGGTACCAAAACTGCCATAGTTGTCAAAAACGGTCTTCAACAAACTTTAGGCATCTATTATTCTGATATTGGTAAAGACCTGCCACGAAAGATAAGAGTTTTCTCAGAGTTGGAATCCGCAAAAAATTGGATTCTGACATAAGTGACGTTAGCGTCGATGCTGCAAAAAGAACTGACCGAAATGTCAGTTTGAGAGTCCGCAAGAAAATAAATTTTTAACGGCCGGTCTTTGCGTTGTTTGTAAATTGCCGGCATTTAACCTCGGGTGGAAAACCGTCGACGCTGAAACAGGCAGGCAAGCTAAAGACCCTTTCTGCCCACCTGCGATCGAATAAGTATCACAAGACAATGAGCTGTTCACCTTAAGGGTTTCCCTGATGCCCAAGCAACCAAATTACCTACAGTGGAAAAAAGAATTGATAAATTAGAACCGAGTTTTCACGAGTTAAAACGTGAAAATGAAAAAGTCAGCCGGATAGCTGCTAAATATGAAGCTCTATTCGAGCGCAATCTTCAGTGTATATATGTTCACGATTTCGAAGGCAGATTTATTGATGCGAATGATGCTGCTCTGAGTCTGTTGGGTTATAAAAGAGAGGAGATTAACAACCTGAGGATATGCTCCATAATAAATGAAGACCAAACGCAATTAGCGTTGGCTACACTTAAGGAGATTAGGCAGTTCGGTTCACAAAGACAACCGACAGAATATAAGCTGAAAAATAAGAATGGTCAGTGCGTATGGATTGAAACTGACGGCGGACTAATATACCGGGAGGGAAAACCATACGCCATTCAGGGAGTTGCCCGGGACATTACCAATCGAAAAATGATAGCCGCTGCGCTGGCGGAAAGTGAAAAAAAATACAGAGAATTGGTTCAGAGTGTTAACAGTATCATCCTGAAATTAGATACCAAGGGGAATGTTAAATTCATCAATAATTTTAGTTTAGAATTTTTCGGCTACTCGGAAAAGGAAATTATAGGAAAAAATGTTATCGGCACCATTGTTCCAAAAACAGAGTCGTCTGGACGGGATCTGGCTGCTATGATTCGAGACTTAGGACTTCACCCTGAGCGCTATGTAAACAATGAGAACGAAAACATGCGCAAAAACGGCCAACGTGTCTGGATTGCCTGGACGAATAAAGGTGTTCAAAACGAGGCCGGCAATATCCTGGAGATACTCTGCGTCGGCAACGATATAACAGCGCACAAACAGACAGAAAAAGCGCTGCGGGAAGCTGATGAAAAATTCCGGGCTCTGGCAAACTCGACGCCTGCTGCCATATTGATCGTTGTCGGAGAAGACCTTCTTTACGTGAATCGGGCTTTTGAATCCATATACGGTTTCAACAGGGAGGAGGCCTGCACGATGCGTATCTGGGAGCTGGTTCACCCCGACATGCGCGAAATGGTCAAACAGCGGGGGTTCGTGCGCCAGCGAGAAACGCCGATACCAGACCGCTATGAGCTTAAAGCTTTGACCAAAGACGGCCAGACCAGGTGGATCGACGTGGCCGCAGCAGCCATCACATCTGACGACCAAACCGCTACTCTGGTCATTGCTCATGATATAACCGAAAACAAACGGGCCCGGGCCTCCCTGCTGGCCCGGGAACAGGAACTCGAAGATAAGACGCATGAGCTTGAAGAAATGAATGCGGCTCTAAGGGTTCTTCTCAAAAAAAGAGAAGACGATAAAATTGAGCTCGAAGAAAAAATTCAATTCAATGCCAAACAGCTAATTGAACCATATCTGGAGAGCTTGAAAAATACCCGGCTCAGTCCCAGACAGGCGTCCCTCCTCCATCTAATCAAAACCAATTTGGATGAAATCATCTCGCCGTTTGCCCGCAATTACACCTCGGTTAAGTACAAATTAACCCCGCAGGAGATCAAAGTTGCCAGCCTTGTCCGGCAGGGGAAAACCACAAAAGATATTGCTGAATTAATGGGTTTATCCGTTAGAACCATCGAGTTCCATCGGGCGAAAATCCGTCAGAAATTGGGCTTAAAAAGAAAAACAAAAAGCCTACAATCCTTGCTCATATCGCTCAAATGATACTGGTTTCAACTAGTAGAAAAACAGCAATTTTCTACGGTTTACAGTCCTGGCCCGCCTTGTTAGGATTTAATCGGAAATTTCGATTCCCCGTATTATAAAAACGCTGCCTGAACTCCAGCTATTCTTCTCCGGATATACCAACGGGATGTAATCTTTACAAATTTTTGTCGGAAGGAGGTGATTAAAAGTTGTTTGATAGGGAACAAAAACACCTTGATGTGGGGAAGAAGGTGATTTGCATGTCGTCTCGAAAAATGCTGCGTGATCAAATTAGACCCGCGCTGCTGTCTATGCTCGATGAATTATAACCCCACCTGATCGCTGTTTTTAAATCCCCCCTTAAGCACATGGGACCCATTAATGGCAGGTTCTTCTAGAAATTGTCACAGCGACGGTTGGTTCCTGAATTTGGGCTGATTTAACGGAAAAGCACTAAAAATGACCGGTTCTTTCTTCTTCACTCTTCAGAATATTGTCCTCTCTTAAGTTACACGGCCATTGGTGGATTGAGGCTAATAATCGTCGATTAATGCGAGAGGAGGATCAAAATGGGAGGAACTGTATTTTTTACTTCAATTGTCGCAATGGCGTTTGCGTTGATGGTAGCTTTACCAGATGCAGGGCATGCTGGCGAAATTGAGCAACCGGCAAAATATTATAAGGAATATATTTCGAACTGTATCTGCAAATATGAATCGAAAGCAGCCTTGCAGACCTCCAGATCTGTAAATTTAAGAAGAAACGGGGCGATTTACGAACAAAAAGCTGTTTTTTTAAAAAATTACCAAAACGTATTGGTTGATGAGATGATTAGAGAGGAGATTGGCACAAAAGCTTACAAAATTGATTATTATCTAAACAAAAGATTTAATAGGAGAATTAAATAGAAAAATAATTGTGCCTAGAGGCCGGAAGTCGTGAGGCTCCGGGCAGCGAGATTGCACCTCCCTGCGATGCCCTCTATGCGCATTTTCATTTCTGTGAGATTTCGGCATGATTTAATACCTTAAAAATGTCCAACAAATCAGTATTTTTAGAACCCGAATATGCTTGCTATATTCAGTTTAGATCACAGATGCAAAATCCGCTAATCCCGCATCCTTGCAAGATTGTATATTAGCCCTGCGTAACTCGCGTTTTGGTCAATTTGTAGTGGCCGGCGATGATAAGAATTCCGGTTTCGGATGTGTGCATTGACCAGCCGGTATCCAATTTAGTTGTATTTCTTCATAACCTCCCGAAATATTATCAACTTTTGCACATCCTGAGTGCCTTCTCCCAGGGCCGATCCCCAGACGTCCATGGGAAATTTGTGGATGGGGTGCTCCTGGATGACCGAGGCGGCACCGAAAATATCCGCCGCCCAGAGGGTTACCTCCCGGGCGACCTCGACGCTCAGGTATTTTGCCAGAGAACTGGCCCCGCGGAAATCCACGCCCCGGTCTACCAGCCAGCAGGCTTTGTAAAGTGTGAGACGGGCAGCTTCCATTTTTGCATAGAAATCAGACAGTTCATAAGCTTTTGCCTGGAAATCCAGGATATGTTTGCCGAAAATCTTACGCTGTTGCATATGCTTCACCGCGAGGTCAAATGCGCCCACCGCGCTGCCCAGGGTCAGCGCCGCAATGGGCACGCGGCTGTTGGTAAAGATTTCGAGGACCTGGTGCAGTCCACGTCCGCGTCGACCCAGGAGGTGATCATCCGCAACAAAGACGTCTTTAAAGCTCAAACGCGTCAAGTCCGATGGTATCCACACCTGCTTGTTTAACTTTTTGCGCTTGATGCCGTCCGCATTCAAATCCACCAGATACATCGACAGCCGTTTTTTTCTCTCGGCGCCGGGGTCGGAAACGGCCGTTATGATCCCCCAGTCGGCAATCAATCCGTTGGTGACATAGGCTTTGGTGCCGTTTAGCTTCCAGCCGCCATCGACCTTTTCGGCAGTCATGCCGATACCGGCCACATCACTGCCGGCAATGTTTTCAGTATTTCCCAGGCACATGATGGCCTCGCCTGCAACCGCCGGGATGCCATACGTTTGCTGAAGTTCCTTCGAGCCGAACAGGCCCAGTCCCATGAGCCCCAGGTCAATATGCGCCAGGACGGCGATGGCCACCCCCGGCGATAGCCTGGCCAGTGCTTCGGCCAGCAGCGACTCCTTTAAGGCCGATTTGCGCACCAGGTTGCCGTTCTCAGACGTCCAACCATACCAGCCCTGCTTGCCCATTTTCTCAAAGAGGGTGCGGGGCAGCGCGCCTTTCTGACACCAGTTGGGTAAATCCGGAATAATATCGGTTTTGATAAAGGCCTTGAATTTATCTAATTCTTCGGCAATCTCTGCCGGTATCGCAAAGTCCATGTTTGTTTTCTCCAATACAGAGCGCTGCTGGTGTTGTGTCCCAGAAATAATGTAAAAAAATTTAGTTTAATTTGGCAGCTTATGCCCGCGTCATTCCAGCGAAAGCGGGAATCCAGAAAGTTTCAAACCGGAATCCCGCCCACGGTGGAGTGACGATCATTTTGTAGTCTATTGCCGGGACAAGATACTGATTATCTGAACATAAAGCAGATACGGGCGAATACAAGGTAAGCCGCCGGTCCCAGGAAGTCTTTAAGAGGGATATGCGCTGGCAAATTTTCTTGGTGGGGCGATGAATGAACCTCGTAAGAGGACGCATACGGCATTTTCTTATATAAAATACATGGTTTACCCCATTTACAAATAAAACCGATATACTTAAATATAAAATGCTGAAATCTGTTTTGGGTTCATACCGGGTTTAACCAAGGAGAATGACAATGAAAGAACTGATCGAGCGAATCGCCCGGGCACTGGTAGACAAACCCGAGGAAGTCACGGTGACAGCGCTGGAAGGCAGCCAGGCAACGGTATTGGAGCTTAAAGTTGCCAAAGAGGATCTGGGCAAAATCATCGGGAAGCAGGGACGCACGGCACGATCGTTGCGAACCATCCTGGGGGCAGCCTCCGCCAAGGAGAGAAAACGTGTTGTTCTCGAAATAGTTGAATAAGTGCCTGGCAGTTTTCTTACCAACCTCCCCCCATCTACCATTTTTGTGCTAAGCAAAAATGCCGGACCATCGTTGTACTTTATTGTCTCCACCAGATTGTTGCACTTCTTAACATACGATCGAGATACTCCCATCAGCGCAGTGTAATCATTTAGCTGCCACAGGCGACCTGAGACAGAGGTGTAAAGATAGAAGTTGCTGCCACGAAATAAAATGTTGCCGCCTGGAACATGTGATCGCACCCATCAATTTCGGAGCCCATGGTGGTGCTGTATACTCCAAAAGACAATTTGTTCCAGATGGTTATCGGGAGTCGTCTTGACACCATAAAATATGGAAGCATATTGATTTTGATTGGCGATGAATTGCGAATCGGTGCTAATTTACGATCTGTCACTGACAAGGAACTATTTGCATGCCGAGGAAAGAAATAAAGTTTCCAGATATAATCGAACATATTTCTATTTTGAATGAATACGGAGAGTTCGATGAGGCCCTTGAACCGGATATTCCCGGGGAGTTTCTGCTCAGGCTGTATCGCACGATGCAGCTTTCCAGAAAGTTTGACGAACGCCTGCTCAGCCTTCAACGCCAGGGAAGAATCGGGACGTTTCCGCCGATCAGCGGTCAGGAAGCCGCTCATCTCGGGGCTGCGGCGGTGCTGCGCCCCGACGACTGGTTTGTTCCGGCGTTTCGCGAAACGGCGGCGGAGATCTGGCGGGGGCGACCCCTTGAAAGCGTTATTCTATACTACAATGGATTCAACGAGGGGGTCGATATTCCGGCGGATCGCAATGACCTGCCCTTATCCGTTCCGGTGGGATCGCAGATTCTGCATGCCGTTGGTCTTGCCTGGGCCGCCAACTATCGCCGAACCGACAATGTCGCCATGGCTTTTTTCGGTGATGGGGCGACATCTGAAGGCGATTTTCACGAAGGGCTCAATTTTGCGAGCGTGTTTCAGACGCCCGCCATCTTCGTGTGCCAGAACAATCACTGGGCGATTTCCATTCCCCGCACGAAACAAACCCGGTCCCAAACGCTGGCCCAGAAAGCACTGGCCTACAACATGCCCGGCATCCAGGTGGACGGTAATGATATCCTGGCGGTATATGTGGCTGCCCGGGAGGCTGTTGACCGCGCTCGATCCGGAGGCGGGCCGACCTTGATTGAGTGTGTGACCTACCGCATGGCGGTTCACACCACGGCCGATGATCCCAAACGATACCGTACCGATGAAGAGGTCGAGCAGTGGAAAAAGCGTGATCCCGTCTCAAGATTTCAGAAGTACTTAACCACCAAAGGCCTTTTGTCGGATGAGAAAATTGCGGATTTGGATGCCGGGGTAGAAGAAGAAATCCAAGCGGCCATCAACCGCGCCGAAGAGCAAATGAAAATGCTTGGCGATCCTATCGACATGTTTGAGCATGCCTATGCTGAAATGCCGCCATACCTCAAGGCGCAGAAAGACGCGTTTGTCAGGGCACTCGCGGAGAAGGGAAAGGAGGGCAACCATGGCTAAAATGACGATGGTCCAGGCCCTCAACCTGGCACTGCGGCAGGAAATGGAGCGTGATGACAGCGTCATCATTTTGGGAGAGGATGTCGGCGTGGACGGGGGTGTTTTCAGGGTAACCGATGCACTCATCGATCAGTTTGGAGAAGAACGTGTGCTGGATACACCTCTGGCCGAGGCAGCCATTGTGGGGATGTCGATTGGAATGGCTGCCTATGGTCTCAAGCCGGTTTGCGAAATCCAGTTTTCCGGTTTCAGCTATCAGAATTTTCACCAGATAGAAAACCATGCCGCGCGCCTGCGCTGGCGCTCGCGAGGAAGATATCATGTGCCGATGGTGATGCGAACGCCCTACGGAGGCGGTGTCAGGGCTCTTGAACACCACTCCGAGAGTCGGGAAGTATACTGGGCCCACACCCCGGGCCTGAAAATGGTGATACCATCGGGACCCCGTAATGCGCGCGCTTTGCTGGTCAGTGCCATCCGTGACCCCGACCCGGTTATTTTTTATGAGCCCAAAGCGATTTACCGTGCCTTTCGGGAGGAAGTGCCTGAAAAAGAAGAAGTCCTGCCCATCGGCAGGTCCCAGCTCGTTCGTGAAGGCGGCGACCTGACCATGATTTCCTACGGGGCCATGATGCGTCCGACCCTGGCAGCCGCTGCGACGTTGGAAGAAAAGTCCGGGATAGCAGCCGACGTCATCGATCTGTTGACGATTTCACCGCTGGATGATGAGCTGTTTGTTCAGTCCGTCCTGAAAACCGGCCGCGCGGTGGTGGTGCATGAAGCCCCCCGCAGCTTCGGGCCGGCCGGTGAAATTTTTGCCCGGCTAATGGAAAAGGCCTTTTACTACCTGGAAGCCCCGATTGAACGCGTAACCGGCTTTGACGTTGTCATGCCATTGTTCAGCCGTGAGAAAGCCTATTTGCCGGATGAACAGCGGATCCTGAGGGCGGCCACTAAGGTGATAAAAGTCTGATGAGCCTGTTAAATGACCAATGGGAATGAAGAATGATTTTTAAATGGCGAATGTCGAATGGCGAATGGTGGAGTCGCTTCGCTCCGTCGGTTTAAAATCTAAAAATGACAGAATTCCTTAATTATTCATTCGACATTCGACAATCGCCATTCGTCATTCCAAGAAGGAGAAGTGATGTCCCGAGCGTTTAAATTGCCCGATTTGGGAGAGGGTATTCATGAAGGCGAGATTCTGGCGGTTGCCGTCGATGTCGGTCAGGAGGTCAAAGAAGGAGACATCATTCTGGAGGTTGAAACCGATAAGGCCGCTGTGGAGATCCCCTCGCCATATACCGGCACGGTTGAAGAAATATTTGTCAAGCCGTGAGACATTGTCAACGTCGGTGATGTTATGATGACTTTTTCCGGTGGCCTGGAAGCCGGGGATGTTGAAGCAGAAATGCCGGGCACAGAGAAGGCACCGCCGGCCGCAGAGCCGTCGCCGCCGATTCCGTCCTCTGCCGCGGCAAAGACCGGTCCGGTGCCGGCCTCGCCGGCGACCCGGCGGTTGGCACGGGAGCTGGGAGTCGATCTGCACCAGGTTGCGCCGAGCGGTCCGGCCGGATTGGTTACAGCCGACGATGTTCGTAACTTTGCCAACACGGGCCGGGCGACACCAGCGGCCCCCGCTGCCCCGGCGGCCGCGGCGGGCGAAGACTCACCTGCTGCTGTTTCCCCGCCCGAACTGCCCGATTTCGCCAGGTGGGGCTCGGTGGAACGTGTCCCCTTTCGCTCCATTCGCCGGGCGACCGCCAGACAGATGTCTCTGGCCTGGTCACAGATACCCCATGTCAACAGCCAGGATGTGGTTGACGTCACCAAACTGGAAGCCTTCCGGCAGAAGCACAAAACCGAGATTGAGCGTATCGGCGGCAAATTGACGCTTACGGTCTTCGCAATCAAAGCCATTGCAACGGCCTTGAAAACCTACCCCAATTTCAATGCGACCCTGGATACGGCCAGTTCCGAGATCATCATCAAGCATTATTACAACATCGGGGTGGCGGTTAATACCGACAGCGGGCTGATCGTTCCGGTGGTTCGCGACGTGGACCGCAAGAGTATCAGAGAGCTGGCCGTCGAGCTAAACGACCTGGTCCGGAGAACCCGTGCACGCAAAACATCCGTAGAGGAACTGCAGGGCGGCACGTTTACGATTACCAACGCGGGGGCCATGGGCGGCGGTTTTTTTGCACCCATCATCAATTATCCGGAAGTTGCCATTCTCGGGGTGGGGCAGGCGCGCATGCAGCCGGTGGTCCGGGAGAAAGACAAAGGCAATTTCGTCATCGTTCCCCGCCTGATGATGCCGGTGGTGCTTTGCATTGACCATCGGGTGTTGGATGGCGCCGACGCCGTCCGGTTTCTCAAGGTCCTGGTCGATACCCTGGAGGATCCGGATGAGCTGCTCATAAGTATGATATAGACTGGATGCCGGTTTCCGGTCACTGGTATCTGGCAGATGGTTTCACATGATCTTCGGTCTCGTTTAAGGTCGGTTTCAGGTGTCCGGCTGAGCTTCCGATTATCAGAGAAAGTAGGGTCGGCCGCCGTGCCGACCTGCTCTGCAAGAGGCGATGATCTAAAACCGGCGGGCACAGAGGCCCGCCCGACCGATTTACTTGATGTTCGACACTGAGTGCAGCATAAAAGAACGGTATAAGGTATAAGGTGCAGGGTAGAAGGTAAAGGATTCTGATCGTTCAAAGCCTTATACCTTACACCTTATACCTTCTACCACTTTTTGAAGAGAATATAGAATTTATCAGTGACCTTGAACAGTTGCAATAAGGATTAATTGGAGACGACGACATGGTCATGGGTGAATTAACCCAGGAAGCTGAAGTTCTGGTGGTCGGCAGCGGGCCGGGAGGATATGCCGCGGCCTTCAGGGCGGCAGATCTTGGCCTGGATGTTACCATGGTTGATCCCGGTGCACGGCCCGGGGGCGTGTGCCTTTTCAAAGGCTGCATCCCCTCGAAAACCTTTCTCTATCTTGCCGAGCTCATCTTTGACACTGCCAGGGCCGGGGCCATGGGCCTGACCTTTGATAAGCCCCGCATCGATATGGAAGCCCTGCGGGCCTGGAAAGCAAAGGTCATCGACCAGATGGCCAACGGCCTGGTCAGCCTGAGCAACCGCCGGGGTGTCCAGCTCGTAAGAGGCCGGGTGGAATTTGAAAGCTCGGATACGGCGAGGATTCATGGCGCGGAGATCAGTCACATAAAGTTTCGTCACGCCATCCTGGCAACGGGATCGCGTCCCATTCCATTTCCGGGAACCTCCTTTACTCCCGGCGGTCGAATTATGAGTTCCACCGGTGCCCTGGCCCTGGCAGATGTTCCTGAAAAACTCCTGGTGATTGGCGGCGGCTACGTCGGGCTTGAGCTGGGGACCGTTTACGCAGCCCTGGGGAGCCGGGTCAGTTTGGTTGAGCTTGAAGACCGCCTGCTGGCCGGGGTTGACCAGGATCTTGTTCAACCGTTGCACCGCAGGCTGGAGAGCATATTTGACAGTATTCATCTTAAGGCCAGGGTCGTTTCGATGGCGGAGGATGACAACGGCGTCACCGTCACCCTGGAAGGTGATATCGATACACCCCAGCAAACCTATGACCGGGTGCTGGTTGCCATCGGCCGCAAACCGGCTGTCAGCAACATGGGATTGGAAAAAACCGGTGTTGAACTGGATGACAGGGGATTTGTCATCGTGGATGACCGGCAGCGGACCACGGACGAACGAATCTTTGCGGTGGGCGATGTCGTTGGCGGTATGATGCTGGCCCATAAAGCCACCCGCGAGGGCAAGGTAGCGGCGGAAGTCATTGCGGGCGAGCCCGCGGCCTTTGACGTAAGGGCGATTCCGGCCGTGGTTTACACCGATCCCCAGATTGCATGGTGCGGCTTGACCGAAGAACAGGCGCACGCGGAAAATCGTCCGGTCAATGTACAGCGATTTCCCTGGAAATTTTCAGGCCGGGCCACCACTATGGGCGCCCCGGAAGGATTGACCAAAATCCTGGTGGATCCGGACAGCGGCCGAATTCTGGGGGTGGGCATCGCCGGTCGCGATACCGAAGGCTTGATCTCTGAAGGGGTGCTGGCCATCGAAATGGGCGCTCTGGCCGAAGACATGGCCCTGAGCATTCATCCCCACCCGACGCTGTCCGAGACCGAAGGTGAGGCGGCGGAAATCTTTCTGGGAAGTGCAACGCACATAATGTCGAAAAAATCGTCCTCTTAAATAATGCAACATTATCAGTGTCATTTATTGAAGCAACGATGCCCTAAACTCAAAGCACGAATTTCGAAATCCGAAACAATATCCAAATCCAAATTTTTTAAATTTCTAAACTTAAAGAGGGTTAAAGAAAGTTTCAAGATAAGGGACAAAATTATGAAAGAAGAGGTTTTCAGATTTTTGTCATTGGATATTCGGATTTGTTTCGGATTTCGGTTTTCGAATTTCGAATTTTTTCAGAATGAGATCTCCACCAAGCCAGTTTTAAGGTAGCTTATGAAAACTGATCAAGAAAAAACGAAAAATGAACTGATTGAGGAACTGAAGACGCTGCGGCAGCAGGCAGCCAAAGCCGAGGCTTCGCAGAATCATCTGGCCGAGGTTGAAAAATCCTGCAAGGAATTGCAGGCCCGCCTTGAGGCACGCTCCCAGACCCTCGAGCAGGAATGCCTGGTTCGGGATCAGACCGAAGAGGCCCTTCGCATGGCTCAAGTTATTATTGACAACAGCCCGGCCATACTCTTTCGTCGATCGGCGGGTGAGGATCGACGGCTGGTTTACGTTTCAGACAACGTGCGCCAGTTGGGTTATACGGCCGAAGAATTCATGAGCGCCAAGATTCATTTTCGGGACATTGTTCATCCCCAGGATTTGATCAGAGTGCGCGATGAAATCATTAACTACGCTGAAAAGGATGTGGAAGAATACACCCAGGTTTATCGGTTTATCAACAAAGCCGGTGAAGTGCGCTGGGTGGAGGACCGCACATCGGTCGTCCGGGATGCCGATGGCAATAAAATTTACAACCAGGGCATTCTGGTGGACATCACCGAGCGTAGACTGGCCGAGGAAAAGCTTCGCAAAAGTGAGGAAAAATTCAGGCGAATTGTCGAGACCGCCGGCGAAGGCTTTTTGTTGATGGATGAAAATCTGCAGATTATAGATGTCAACGCTGCCTATTGCCGGCTGCTGGGCTACTCACGGGAAGAGATCATCGGCAAAACTCCCCTGGATCTGGCCTCTGATGATTTCAGGCAGTTCATGGAAGCCCATCGGATCAGCATCCTGGCCAGGGAATACCGCAAAATCGAAGGCACCGTCGTGGCCAAGACCGGGCGACACATTCCGATTTTGATTCACGGCAGCACCCTCAGGGATGACACTGGTAATGTGATCGGCAACATGGCGTTTGTCACGGATATGACCGAACACAAAAAAGCCCTGGCGCTTGCCGGTGAAGTTCAAAAAAGCCTGCTGCCCCAGAATCGGCCGACGGTGCAGGGACTGGACATCGCCGGTAGAAACGTCTCCTGCGACGAGATCGGCGGCGATTACTTCGATTTTCTCTGGCGACGCGACACCGGGCAAGGGCCTTTCAGCGTGGTGGTGGGAGACATCTCCGGCCATGGTGTCGATTCGGCGCTGCTGATGACCACCGCCCGGGCATTTTTGCGGATGCGGGCTTCGCAGCCCGGTTCCATTTCAGAAATCGTTTCGGCGATGAACCATCATCTAACCCACGATGTACTGGAAACCGGGCGCTTCATGACCCTGTTTTACCTGAGCATCGATCCTGCCAATGGCCGTCTTGACTGGGTGAGAGCCGGGCATGACCCTGCCTTGCTCTACGATCCCGGGCGCGACGAGTTCACAGAGCTGAAGGGCGGCGGTGTGGCCCTGGGGGTGAAGGAAGATTTTGACTACCGTCAGAACAGTATGGGCGGCCTTACCAACGGCCAGATTATCGCTGTGGGAACAGACGGCATCTGGGAAGCCGTGAACAGCCAGGGCGAAATGTTCGGCAAGAAGCGGTTTCGTGACATCATCAAAAACAATGCCGGGGCCGGATCCGAGGGCATTTTAACTGCCGTCTACAACGAATTGAACCGCTTTACCAGGGGACAGAAATCCGAAGATGATATAACGCTGGTTATAATCAAGGTTGATGGACTTTAAGATACATCGATCACCAGAGTCAATAATAAGGCTCCCGAAGGTTGCCGGAAGTCGGTCAGTTCGTCGACCATGGAGGACTGGAGTGACGGAGGATTGGAGTGTTGGAAAAGAATATCCGAATTTCCAACCATTTCGCCATCGTGCCATTACTCCAATACCAACAAATTAGCTCATAATAAAAGCACTTGTTGGGTGAGCCTGCTCTGTGGATTTAGATCCGGGATTGTCCCACCGGCTTGACTTAAGTCAATGCGCTTAAGTCGATAAAACGGTAAGATGCATGGTAATCTGCCAATAAATCAACCAATAGGAGAGGGACCATGTGTCAGAGCTATAAAGTACCGTGCACCTGTGATCAAAATACCGCCGAGATCTTTTTTGGAAAATGTGTGCTAAACGAAACCGCCGTCGAGGAGGTCTATTGCCCCCGGTGCAGCCGGGAAATCGACACGGATATCGACAGCCGGGTGTGGGACAACGGCTGGGTGCTTGAATTAAACATGGACGTCGTGCGCCAGTATGCCGGCTCGATGGGAATTTCACCCGGTGAATTGACAGCCGATTGGGTTTTTGACCAGGGCTATGCCACCTGGGTCGGTATTACCCCCGATGATACCAAACGCCGCAATCAGGAACGGGATGAAATTCAAAAGCTGGCCAAAACCGATATTCGTGCTTATTATGAAGCCATGAAGGAATGGGGGTTAAATAGAGAAAAGCGCTTTACCGCTGAAGGATGGCGCAAGATGGCCGGCCGCCGTATTTAGTCTGGATGCTTAAATACTGTTAATCATCTTAAAAACAGCTTATTCGAGATGGCTTCGAGTAACAAACCCTGGTGTGTATTTATATGGCCTCCAATAGCATAGAAGAATTATCCGCCTTTTTTCCCATCGACACGGTGGGGTTGTGACCTCCGGAGACCATCATTTTCCCGGTCTTGGGAATCGTGTTAGCTCTCACCATCGGTAAAGTCGCCCTGATGGTTATCAGGCGTCTATCCTGATCTAAACTGCCGGCCGACACCGCCTAAAGGTGCTGTCGTACGGCATGTTCTGATTTCCCGGTCGCCCCTATACAACCATTCCGACCATTCCAACTGGGGGTTTTTACTTGACAAATCACAGCGTTTCTTCTTAGGTAATCTACTGCAACCCTCCGGAGCTTGATGTGTTTTTTGACACTGGCAAAAGCGCAAGCCGCAAAAACCACGATGGTATTTCAATTGTTTCAAGACCATCCTCTGGTGGTTTCTACCGTCCATGGTTGACATGGCCGGCTAAAAGGATAGCTGAGCTGTTATTGAAAGGACTCAAGCGATGCACATGGCCGATGCGTTAATCTCCCCCGCCGTGGGTGGTACAATGTGGGCAGCATCTGCCGGCTTGATCGGATATTGTTCCAAAAAGGTCAAGGACGATCTGGATGATCGCAAAATTCCTCTGATGGGTGTGGTGGGTGCGTTTATTTTTGCGGCCCAGATGATTAACTTTACCATTCCCGGTACCGGTTCCAGCGGCCATATCGGCGGGGGAATGATCCTGGCAATCCTGCTGGGGCCCCATGCCGCCTTTCTTACAATGGCTTCCGTGCTGTTTATTCAAGCACTGTTCTTTGCCGACGGCGGCCTGCTGGCGCTGGGGTGCAACATATTCAATCTTGGTTTTTTCCCCTGTTTTCTGGCCTATCCGCTCATATACAAACCGATTGTCGCCCAACGTCCCAGTGATCGGCGTCTGTTTGCAGCAGCGACCCTCGCCTCCCTGTTCGCGCTTCAGCTCGGGGCATTCAGCGTTGTGCTGCAAACGGTTTTGTCCGGCTTATCGGAGTTGCCCTTCCGTACATTCGTGTTATTCATGCAGCCTATTCATCTGGCCATCGGCCTGGTCGAGGGCCTGGCGACTACGGCCGTGGTTATTTTTGTCTGGAAAGCGCGCCCGGAAATCATACAGCCGGAGGCAAGAGATGCAACCGTCACCAAACACTCTATGCGAATAGTTTTAATCGGGCTGGTTTTGGCGACAGTTATCACCGGCGGCATACTGAGCTGGTTTGCCTCCTCTCATCCGGACGGATTGGAGTGGTCCATTTTCAAAACTTCCGGAAGTGAGGAGGTGAGCGTACCCCGCGAAACCATCCACAGCTCTCTGGAAAAAGTTCAGGAAAAAACGGCTTTATTACCGGACTACGGTTTCAAGGCTAAACCCTCCGCGCCACCGGCTGAAACCCCGGAGGTCTGGCCGGCTTATGATGGCGGTACGACTGTTGCCGGCCTGGTCGGCGGCGCGGTTACCCTGATCCTGGCAGCTTCGATTGGATATGCGCTGAAGCGCCGCAAACGCTAGAAGCTATCTCAAAAGGCGCACCTTTTCAATTCAGATTGATGCGTCATCCAGCTGTGCTGGGAAAGTCTTTTGGCCCAATATCTTTGTTGGTGCCTCGTTGAAAATCCTCGAAATACTGATGTATTCCTGCGGTTTTCTACTCGGCCCCGCCGCGATCTTGAACCAAAATCCTTTTTTTGAGAAAGCTTCTAGGCTGATGGTAAATAATACACCGGCTGCAAGGACCGTTAAGGCTGCCGGCGTCGATTTTCGTTACTGCAATGGCTACCATTGATCGACATTTTTTTGATATTGGCTACATGGACACCCTGTCCTCCCAGCATACCGCTGTCCATCAGCTGGACCCCCGTGCCAAACTGCTGACCACCCTTGTATTTGTCGTTACCGTCGTATCTTTCGGCAAGTACGAAATTTCGGCTCTGCTCCCCTTTTTTATATATCCTATGGTTTTATGTGTGGTGGGGAATGTACCGCCTGCCTTTCTGTTAAAAAAATTGGTGCTGGTTTCGCCCTTTGCCATCATGCTGGGTATTTTCAATCCCTTACTGGATAGCGATATTCTGATCCGTCTGGCCGGTGTAGAGGTATCCGGCGGGTGGGTATCCTTTGCATCTATTTTAATCCGCTTTGTTCTGACGGTTGGCGTTGCCCTGACACTGATAGCTGTAACGGGGTTCAATGCTGTCTGCATGGCCCTCGAAAAGCTGGGAACCCCCAAAGTTTTTGTGGTCCAGCTGCTGTTTTTGCACCGCTATATGTTCGTTCTGGTTGATGAGGCCGCGCGAATTTTTCGCGCCCGAGCGCTGCGGTCGTTTGGCGGCCAGGCTTCCGGCATCAAATCTTACGGCTCCATTGTGGGCCAGCTGTTGCTGCGTACCATCGATCGCGCGCAGCGTATCTATTTAGCGATGAGCTGCCGGGGATTTGAAGGCCATGTCCATGTCATGCGCTCGCATAGAATCGGCTATCGCGAGATCGGCTTTATCGTCGGGTGGTCGCTGTTTTTTATCCTGATGCGATTTTACAATTTACCCGTTCTAATGGGTAAGATTTTGACGGAGCTCTTCAGATGAGTCATCATATTATCGAAGCAAATGATTTACACTATACGTATCCCGATGGCACCACGGGCGTCGCGGGGGTTTCTTTCCGCATCACCCATGGCGAATCCGTGGCGGTTGTCGGGGCCAACGGCGCCGGCAAGTCAACACTGTTACTGCACCTAAACGGTTATTTTATACCCTCCCGGGGGGGGTTGAGAATCGGCGACTATCCGTTGACGAAAAAAAATGTCAATGCGGTGCGGCGAACGGTGGGAATGGTGTTCCAGAAGCCGGATGATCAATTGTTTATGCCAACGGTTTTTGACGACGTCGCCTTCGGCCCGCTGAATCTGGGGCTTCCGCCTGACGAGGTCGAAACCTGTGTCATGCATGCGCTCGAAATGGTCGGTGTGCCGCATCTGAAAAATCGGCCGCCCTATAAACTCTCCGGGGGTGAAAAAAGAGCGGTCGCGATTGCCTCGGTGCTTTCCATGTCACCCAATATTCTGGTAATGGATGAGCCCTCATCCGACCTCGATCCGCGCTCCCGGCGTCGGTTGATAAAGCTGCTGAACTCCTTTGAGCATACCAAAGTGATTGCGACCCATGATCTGGACATGGCCGTTGACGTCTGTGAGCGAACCATCGTGCTTT
>JAFDCJ010000359.1 GCA_019312835.1 Deltaproteobacteria bacterium | reverse complement strand
TCGTCCATCTGCAACACATCGGTTCCCTCCGGTGCTTCGAAGGTGAACAGCTCGTCCTTTAAATCCGCATTAAACTGATGATTTAAAAATTCGATGTGGTTTTTATCACCGTAGGAATTGTAGGTAACTACCCGGATGACGGTAAAGGTGTTTTTGGTCACAGACATACGGATGTCGGTTACATCCAGGGTTTTTTCCAGTGGTTTCAGATTGAGCTCATAGAAAAAATCATCCTTGGATTCTACCAGTGAAATGCTGAACTTTTTACGAACAAGCGTTATATCGGACAGAAAACTGGCCCCTTTGCCGTCACTGAAAAAGGCCGGTGCTTTGCCGGTCATCACCTGGTTGTCAGCCGGTCTGTAGATCCACAGTGTAAACCCGTCGGTGATAATGACCTGCTGTTCCGGTTTTTCATACTCCCACCGCATCTTGCCCGGATGGCGCACGAATATCTTCCCGGAAGCAAAATCAGTGATTTCCATCGCCCGCACGGTGGATTCCTGTACAAAATTAGCCGTGAAACTGCTGCCGGCGTAATGCTTTTCCATCCGGTCAAGGATTTGTTCCAGGGTGAGATCGGATTCGGCCGCCAGGGCGTTCAGCGGCAATCCCGGCGGCATCCCCAGCGGTAATGACGACCAGACAAGGGCCCAGATTATAATTAGGATGGTTTTTGTCTTCATCATTCGGTTATCGATCCTCCTGGTGCATTCGACCATCTCTGTTATCTTAGCCGGGCCTGCACAACCAGTCAACAGATACCAGACCTGCGGGTACAAATTACCTGGTAAAGTTTTTCACGATTGATTTAATATCTTCCGGTGATCCGACCTCGATTTGGGTTTCATCGCCGACGGGCTGTTCAAAATACCTGGTTTGGCCGAACACCGCCCGGCTGATGCGATCGATGAGTTGCATTTTTTTGCGGGCGTCGGCCTGGTCAATCAGCACCAACCGCTCTCCCTGCAGCAACAGGGTTTCAATATTGTGTTTTTCGATCCGGGCTTCCATTTTTTGGGCTTTCTGGAGGCTGATGAAATAGAATTTCTTTTTGGCCATCAGGGCCGGGTAGAGGTCGTCATCTGCTTTGATCTCGTCTAGAAATCCCAGAATAAAATCGAGGCATTCCAAGATATCGTTGCTGCCGGCGCCGATTTTTTCAAAAAACCGTCCTAGAAATTCCGTTTTTGAATCCGAGGCAGAAAAGCGCGAATTTCGGATTTTGACCTTAAAGCGGTGGATGTTTTGTTCGTCACCGTAACTGCGGATGGATTCAATCAGGCCGGCATCGAGGTGTTTGCAAATCCGCAGCCGTGTGACGAATGGGCGGATCATGTCGGCGGGCATTTGCAGCCTTAACGGTCCCCGACCATCTTTGAACCGGAAGGTGGCGTGCAGCGGTTCCCGACAGAGGTAGGTCACCAGTTTGTCTTCATCTTCCTTTTGGGGCCGGCACCGCTCCAGCGTCTCCTCCAGCCGAATCTGGCAGGATTCATCCGGGAAAAAGAGCAGATCCATCAGTGTGTCGCCTTCACAGTCGGAATCTTCGCCCAGGATGGCCTGAAGTTCATCAATGGTGGGATTGGCAAACGTCGAGTCGATGTAGTGAACCACATCATCGCTCAAATCGATGCCCCGGCTGATAATGGCCTTAATCGCATCCCCCAGCAGTTCACATTTTTCATGTTGTTGCATAATTTTCGTGTGGTTTGCCGGTTGGCCCGTTAATCCGTTAGTCCGTTATCCGGTTAGCCCGTTGGTCGGTTGAATATTGACCATTCACATGCGAATTGTCCGGATCATCCAACGGGCAAACGGGCAAACCGGAAACGGGCGAACCCGCCTCATATATAAGGCGCCATCTTCATCATCAGATCATGCTTCTGCATGCCTCCGGGCAGGCTTTCTTTCAAGTTTCCATTGTCAAAAATAAATAAAAAGGGAACGCTCATGATATTGTATTTGGAAGCCAGGTTCTGGTTGGCATCGATATTCAATTTGCCGACCCTTACTTTGCCTTTGGATTCGACCCCGAACTGGTCGATAATCGGTGCATAGGCACCGCAACTCGGTCACCACGGCGCCCAGGCGAATACCAGCACCGGCAGGGGAGACTTTAACACCTTATCATCAAAATTGGCTTCGGTAACCATGATCGGTTGGGGGGCAAACAGCTCATCCGTATTCAGCACCGCCTTGCATTTGCCGCATCTGGCACCTGCATTGACTTTGCCGGCCGGTATTTTGTTTTTGGCACCGCATTCGGTGCACCGCATTTTAAAGCTCTGCTCAGGCTGTGCGCCGGGTTCATCCGTCTTCATTTCCTGATGGCATTTGCCGCACCTGGCCGTCAGGCCCATTTTATCGGCTGGAATTCGATTGGCAGCGCCGCAGCCCGGGCACTTGATAATGTATGTCTCCGCCTGGGTCATTATCATGTCCTTTCATCGTGATCGCAAAATTTTTTTATAAAATAATGTCTTTAAGGCGGATGTCAAAAGGACGTTTCGTTAAACAGTGTGAGGGATTTTAATCTATGGCGTAATAATCTATTGGGCAGACGCTTGGGGGTTAGACCAAAACTGGAATAGGTAAAGCAGGTGATGGCTGATAGGTCAACTGAAACATTACGACAAACCCAATCAACTCAATCAACTAAATAAATCTGTATGCTGCAGATTTATTTACAACATTTCTTTTTTGCCGCCTGTAGCCGGGGACAATTTCAAGTGTTGATAGCGATCGGCGGAGTCTATGGTCACATCCTGAATCGTGGCCCCGCGCAGGATGCTGATGGGCACTTTGACCCCGGCCGTACCGAGGGCCCACACTTTGCGGTAAAAATCAGCCTGGTCCTCGACGGGCTGGTCGTTTACTTTGAGAATCAGATCGCCGGCCTGCAGGTTGGCCTTCTGCGCCGGTCCTCCTGGATGGATGCGGATAACGAAGACGCGGCCGTGGGACTCATCGGTGTGCAGACCCAGCCAGGGCCGTTGCGGCTGGCGGGAGCGCCCGGAGGCAATCAGGTCGGCCAGAATCGGTTTGAGAAGGTCAATGGGGACGAACATGTTCGCCGGCAAGGTCCCGATGCCGGGAACGCTTATCCGGGTGAAAATCGAGCCGATGCCCAGCAGGGCGCCGTCGCCTCCGATCAGGGCGGCGCCGCCGTAGTTCTGGTAGGCGGGGATGGTATATATGGCGTTTTCAAGCAGATATTCCCAATAGCCGATGAATTCCTGCCGGGCGGCAACCCGGACACCTGACACGGATTCAGATCCCTGGTGCCCGGCCACCAGCGCCGGATCGCCCGCCTTGAGCCCGGACGATTTGCCGAGCCTCATCGGCGTGATGTCCTTTAGTTGAATCACCCGCAACAGACCGAAGCCGGTGTCGTAATCATATCCCACAAAGGCGGCATCACTTACCTGGCCGTCGGACCAGGTGACTTCAATGGTTTTGGACTCCAGGATGATATAGCCGATGGTGAGGATATGTCCGGCAGTGTCAATGAGGACCCCGCTGCCCTCGCGCTCGGTTCCCAGCGATTGCGCAGTGACGGCATCCTCGTGGATGATTGCCCGCACTTTGACAATAGCCTTGAGGATCTCCTCGGCATTTTGTTCGGCAGCGTATCCCGCGCGGGCAAGCACCAAAATCGGGATAACAGCCAAAATGAGCAGCCGTTTCATTTTAATTCCTCCTGGTAAAAAAAGAAGACAGATGACAGAAAGCAGAGGGCAGAGGACAGATGACAGAGTTCAGATGCTGAATCAGAGTTCTGTGTCTATTGCTGAAGATCAAGATTTATTTTGTCATCTGATATTAGAACAAGTCGATGCATTTTGCAATCTTGAATTAATAAGCCTTTCAGATCTGTCATCTGTAATCATACGCCTTCAGCTTCTTGTGCAGCGTTTTGCGGGTGATGCCCAGTCGGCGGGCGGCTTCGCTTTTGTTGCCGCCGGTGGCCTCCATGGTCCTTAATATAGTGGCTTTCTCGACTTCTTCAAGCGGGGTGGCACCGTTTGACTGAATGGGGGGTATAGTCGCGGTCTCTTGGGTGCGGGTCTGGTCCGACCCGGCGATGACGGGAAATTCTTTTTCAGCAAGATAATCAGAAAGGGTCAGCACAACGGCCCTTTCCACCGCATTCATCAGCTCCCTGACGTTGCCCGGCCAGTCGTAACGGATGAGATGGTCCATGGCCTGGGGCGTAAATCCTTTTATCTCTTTGTGGTTGCGGGCCGCAAAGTCCTGCAGAAAATGCTGGGCCAGCAGGGGCACATCTTCGCGCCGATCCCGCAGGGGCGGAATGTTCAGGCCCACCACGTTGAGACGGTAATACAGGTCTTCACGGAACTCTCCTTTACGGATCAAATCCGTCAAATCCTTGTTGGTGGCGGCGATAACTCTTACATCGACCCGGATGGTCTGTTCTCCCCCGACGCGGGTAAACTCCCTTTCCTGCAAAACCCGCAACAGTTTGACCTGCATGGTCAGTGACATTTCGCTGACCTCATCCAGGAACAGGCTGCCCCGGTGAGCCTGATAAAACCGCCCCTCTTTGCGGCGGTCGGCCCCGGTAAAAGACCCCTTCTCGTGGCCGAACAGCTCGGATTCCAGCAGGGTTTCAGTGATGGCGGCGCAATTGATTTTAACGAAGGGGCCGTCTTTTCTGGAACTGTTGTAATGGATGGCCCCGGCGATGAGTTCTTTGCCCGTTCCCGATTCTCCGCTGATGAGCACGGTGGCCTCCGAGGGTGCCACCTGGGCCACGGTTTCCAGAAGCTTCACCGTGGCCGGGCTTTGTCCGATGATGTTGCGGCGATCAAAATGCTTTCCCAGGCTTTCTTTCAAGAGGCGGTTTTCCTGTTGGAGACGGGTGTGCTCCATGGCCCTGGCAATGGTAATTTTGAGTTTGTCGAAATCAAGGGGTTTGGTCAGGTAATCGTGGGCGCCCTGTTTAAGCGCATCGACGGCGGTGTCCACCGAAGAGTAAGCCGTCATGATGATCACCGGGATGGCCGGATTATAGGATTTGATCTGCACCAGCGCCTCAAGACCGGAGACCTTCACCATGCGAACATCCATCAGCACCAGGTCGTAGGAGCGTTGCTTGACCTTATCGATGGCAGTGGCACCGTCATCGGCCTCGGCGACTTCATAGCCCCATCCGCTGATTAGGGTTTGCAGCATGGTGCGATGGGCATCGTCATCGTCGACCACCAAAACTGTGTTTTTGCTGTTCATTCGATTTTTCTCTCT
>JAFDCJ010000358.1 GCA_019312835.1 Deltaproteobacteria bacterium | reverse complement strand
GCTTCAAGCATTCTTTTTTACTAAAGTGCCCTGAGATACTCCGGCTTCAGGGCAATCTTGCCGGCCAGGGCCTGGTCGATCAGGTTCACCGTTGTTTCCTTGTCCTTCGGCAGCCTGGCTTTTATGGGCAGGTAATTCGACGCGTGGTTGGCATGGAATAAACCCCTGGTAAGGTTTGTGGCTGCTATCATCGTTCTTAACTCCGCGAGCATTTCGTCGGGCTCAATCAACTCAAATTTGGCAGCCTGGTAGTCATCAAAAAGAGGCGTGCCGGGAATGAGCATCAGGCTTAAAGCGCCCACGTAATCCGGGTCGATGGCAGTCAATACCCGGCCGGTTTCTTGGGCGTGTATCTGTGACCGCTGTCGGCCGGCAATACCCAACAATACCGTTATGGAAAGCTTAAAGCCGGCATCCTTGGCCTTCCGCCCCATGGCGATCATTTGCGCTGACCCGGCACCTTTGTTAATCTTTTTCAAGGTTACATCATCGCCGGTCTCAAGCCCCATATAGATTATTCCCAAACCATGTGATTTTAACTCCGCCAGTTCTTCCGGGGTTTTTAAATTCAGGCTTTTGGCATTACCATAGGCGCCGACGCGGGTGACCCACGGCAAACGCTCCTCGATGGCTCGTAAAATCTTCAGCAATCTTTTTTGAGGAATTATCAGCGCATCTCCGTCACACAGAAACACACGGCGCTGTCTGCGGGCATAACGGGCAGCGAATTCGATATCCTCCATGATCATCGAATCCGGTTTTATCCGGAAGCGTTCGCCCGTATAGGTTCCGCAAAAGGTGCATTTGTTGCGCGAGCACCCGACGGTTACCTGTAGCAATATGCTGTTGGCCTCACTGGGGGGACGAATGATGTTGCCTTCGTAGTGCATGGTCTCACTTTCAGTGTGTCATTAAATTAATGTCAAATGTAGCAGACCAAAAAGATAAACATCGAAGCCGGCCATCGTCAAGAATGTATGTCGAACATCGAACGTCCAACATCGAACATCGAATAATGATGTCGCTTCGCTCCACTTATTAATTTTTAGTCATCAATCCAATGACAAGTTTAGAAAAGCTATTTCCACTTTTTATGTTATTGGAACTTAAAAGGAAGATCGTGACCAATTATTCGATATCCTGTGAAAGACAGATCAACGGTTCAGGATCGTAGATCTGCCTCTTCATCGCTTCCCATTCAAAATTCGATGTTGGACGTTCGATGTTCGTCCTTTTAGCGTTCAATGTTCGTCTTTTAAGCGTTCGATGTTAATCTTTTTTACTCGGCCAACATCTTGCCCAGCAGCTTACTCAAATCATTCAGACCCACCGGTTTGGGAAGATAATCCCTTATGGCTTGCTTGGCCCTTTTGCCCAGGCCGTTCATACCGTCAAGTTCATATCCGGAAACGATCGAGATTTTGGCGTCGGGATCATAATTGAAGATTTCCTCGATACAGGCAACGCCGTCCATTTCCGGCATGTTGATATCCATTAACACTGCGTCGGGTCTGCAGTTTTTATATTTTTCAAGGCCCTCGGTGCCATTGGAGGCAAACTCCGGTTTATATCCCAGATACTCCAGCAGCTCTTTCATGGCAATTTGAATTTCCGGCTCATCATCGACAACCAGGACGACCTGACCGTCTCCGCGGGTAAGCGACGGTGTCTTGGCGTTTTCAAGTTCCCGGTCACCCTGGGCCAACGGAAAATGAATCTTAAAGGTGGTTCCCTTATTCGATTGCGATTCGACGGTAATCAAGCCTTCGTGGCTTTTGATAATTCCATAGGTTGTGGAAAGTCCAAGGCCGGTGCCCTTGCCGATCGGTTTGTTTGTAAAAAAGGGATCAAAGCATTTTTCAAGGGTTTCTTTGGCCATGCCTTCGCCATTGTCTGCAACCGTTACCAGAATTCGCCGGCCCTCCTGAACGGCCTTTATGACCAGCTGCCCACCGGACGGCATGGCATCGCGGGCGTTGGTGCAAAGGTTCATCAAGGCCTGGCTGACACTGATGCTGTCCCCCATAATCGGTAGCTGATCCGGGTATTCGGTGAGGATCTCGATTTTTTGGTCAAAAGATTTTCGGATAATTTGATAGGTCTGGCTGATGACTTCAGCCAGGTTGATGATTTCAAATTCTTCCTTGATCTGTTTACGAGAAAATTGGAGCAATCCGTCGACCAGACGTGAGCCCCTTCTGACCGAAGTGTTGATGCGGTCGGCTACTTCGTGCAGACCGGACTGATCCTCATAGTTCATCTGTATCACCTGGCTGTTGACCAGGATTTCGGTCAGGGTGTTTCTAAAATTGTGGGCCACACCGGCGGCAATCGTACCGATGGCCTCCATTTTCTGAACATGCTGTAGTTGCATTTCCAGCCGCTTGCGCTCGGTCACATCGGTAATCATGATGATGACCGTTGAACCCTCCCCTTTTACGGGCAGGGTTTTAATGGTGATCTGGCGGCCGTTCAGCGCAACCGGTGTTTTCTCGCCGATTTCGGACGGCTCTTCAGAATTGGATTGCAGGATATTGTCCAGCTGCCGTGCAACGCTGTCCGTAAACAGATCCGGTGGATAGGCGGCTAAAATTTTTTCCAGCGGAAGTCCGAGTAACGCAACCGCCACTCCGTTGGCATAGACGACTTTGTTCGAAAAAACTTCCAGGATCCCTTCGGCCATGCTCTCTAAAATGGTTTCAAGGTGGCGGCTGCGGGAAAGCAGCTCTTTGGTCAACTGACGCGCATAAACATTGTCCAGTCCGCGAATAGCCTTTTCTTCCCGTTTTTCCCGGGGTGCTTCGTAAGTTTCGATAACCTCTTTAATGTGTTCGGACATCGCACTGAACGGACCTTTGGCGATATAGGAATCGGCACCGGTGCGTTCAAAATCGAAGTCGATTTCAGCTACTGCGGCTGATATGATCACGAGATAGCAGTTCTTCAGCTGCGGCATGTTGCGGACAATCTGTATCAATTTGCTCCCGTCAATTTTCGGCATGATGAGGTCAAAGAACATAATGTCAGGCGTAAAAGTTGAAAGCAGGTTCAAGGCGGCAAACCCGTCTTCAGCCGTAACCACTTCATGCCCCTCACGCATAAGCAGCTTGCTGATAAACTTAAGCATGACGCGATCGTCATCCACCACGAGGATGTTCTTTTTCACTTTAGGCATTTTGGGCTCACTTTTGTCCGCCTGGCGTGTCGGCGGCTGATGAATTTCCCGGTTCAACCGGGTGGATATTTATATAGTACTTTTTTAGGACCTGAATTACAAATTTTTTATATTCCCACAACCGACAGCCCGTCCGTGGCTGAGGGCTAGTGCTCGGGACGATCAAACCGGCTATTTTTGTTCCAAAAGCACGCGAAGGGTCCGGTCTAATTGGGTTACGTGGCCGGCAAGGTTTTCGATGGATTCCGGCACGCTGCTAAAATCAGCCTCCCGCCCTTTTGTCTCGATCTCGAAAGCGACCTCGGCGGCTGATTCGGCCTGAAAATTTCTCAGCATGCCTTTCAGGCTGTGGGCCGTTCGCATCAGCGTTTCGGAATCGCTAGCTTTACAGGCCCGATGAAGATCATCCAACAGGCCGGGGTAATCACTCAGAAAAACCTCGACAACTTCCTTCAAGAAATTCCAGTCGCCGTCAAAGGCTTTTAGCAGCAATTCTTCATCCAGTACAAGGGATACATCGTCTGAGGCGCCTGCTTTGCCGGGGGGGACGGTCAATTTCTCGATGACATTGAACAAAATCTCAGAATCAATGGGTTTGGAAACATACTCATCCATACCCGCCTCCAGGCAGCGTTCGCGATCCCCCTTGATGGCATGGGCAGTCAGGGCGATGATGGGTATATTGCGGATTGCGGATGTCAGATTGCGGATCTTCCTCGTCGTGGTGTATCCGTCCATGACCGGCATTTGCACGTCCATCAAAACGATATCATAGCTGTCGTTCTCCAACGCTTCCAGCGCCTGACGGCCATCGTTCACGATGGTTGTTTGATGGTTCCAGCGGTCCAGCAGGCGTTGAATAAACTTCTGGTTAAAAGGGGTGTCTTCGGCCACCAGGATTTTCAGCGTGCGGGATGGGGTTCGGCTGGCTCTTTTCTGCGCGAGGGCTGACAATTCGGCTTCCGGCTCAACAATTCCCAAAACACCTAAAATCACGTTTTCCAGTTCAGCGGCGCCAAAGGGTTTGACAATGGAGGCGGCTATTCCCAGCGATTCGAGCTCCGACTTGCGCTTGAGATGTGGAAAGGTCAGCAGCATAACCCGATTGGCCTCAGAAAGCTGTCGGTCGGAAATTAATTCGGCCAGGGCGAAACCGTCGGTTTCAGGCAGATCCGAGTCGATCAACAGCAGGTCGAACGATGCTTGATGCCGCTTTGTTTTTGACAGGATTTCTAAAGCATCCTGTGGGCCTTCTGCGGGAGTAGGCTCGATTCCGAGGTCTTGGAGAATCTCCAGGGTTATTTTGCGGGCTGAATCGTTATCGTCAATCACCAGAACTTTTAATCCGCCAAGCTCCGGGCGTGTAATCCGGGCTTGCCGGGGCTCCCCATTTTGCTGCATCATGAAGCAGGCGGTGAAACGAAATCGGCTTCCCCGGGAGGGCTGGCTTTTCAATTTGATGTTTCCCCCCATTAGATCCACCAGCTGCGCTGAGACTGCCAGGCCCAGTCCGGT
>JAFDCJ010000357.1 GCA_019312835.1 Deltaproteobacteria bacterium | reverse complement strand
TGGGAGCCGACAACTAACGGCGGCCGCCTGCCTGCGGGCAGATGTAAAACGCCCCTCAGTTTCAGGCCATCAGCGCTGAAGCTGATGTCTCTTGTTCTGAATTTTTCTTCGGTGGCCATCGCTGCCTTTCTTTTTTTATGCGTTTAGGTTAGAAAGGGTTAGATGGTTCAGGGTTCAGAAGTTCAAAGGTTTAAAAGACTGCCCACGTTATTCGGCAAGAAGGGCAACTAAGAACCTCGAAGACCGTTTTGCCTTAACCCTGAACCTTTGAACCTAATACCATTGCTATAAAAATACACATAAATCAATACCTGTATCGTGACTGACAAGCCATGAAAATAAAACGAGGCCAGCTCATCGAGGCTGATATCACCGATATTGCTTTTGGCGGTCGAGGATTGTTGCGCCTAAACGGCCTGGCTGTTTTTGTCGATCAGGGCATACCCGGAGACCGGGCGACCATTCGCATTTATAAAAAGAAAAAGAATTTTGCCGAAGCGCGGGTGGTGGAGCTGATCGAGCCTTCGCCCCACCGAATCGAGGCGCCCTGCGAGTACAGCGGTTATTGCGGTGGCTGCAAATGGCAGTTTTTAGCCTATGATCAACAGCTCAGCTATAAGCGCCGGCATGTCGTGGAAGCCCTGGCGCATATCGGGCTCATCAAGGACGTTGTGGTGCATCCCACCGTCCCCTCTGCGCTTACCTTTGGCTATCGCAACAAAATGGAATTTTCCTGCGCCGACAGACGCTGGCTTTTACCTGAGGAACTGCAGCGCGAGGATATCGATCGGGATTTTGCCCTGGGGCTGCATGTGCCCGGTACGTATCACAAGGTAATTGATACGGGGCAGTGCCTGCTGCAGCCGGACTTGGGCAATCGGTTGCTGGGCGAAGTCAGGGACTATATGCGCGCTTCCGGGCAGCCTGTTTATGGATTGCGCAGTCATGAGGGCTACTGGCGGTTTTTGGTGCTGAGACATTCGGTGGCCCGCGATGAATGGATGGTTAACATCGTTACAGCATCTGAAAATCTCCAGGCGCTTCAACCGCTGGCAGACCGGATTGTCCATCATTACCCCCAGGTGGTGTCGGTTATAAACAATGTCACTGCCCGCAAGGCCGGGGTTGCGGTGGGTGAATTTGAACGGGTTCTGACCGGCCAGGAGGTTATTGTCGACAAAATCGGAGATGTTGAATTTGAGATTTCAGCCAATTCCTTTTTCCAGACCAACAGCCGGGGGGCGGCCCTTCTCTACGACACGGTCAAAGCGTATGCCGGCCTTTCGGGGGCTGAAACCGTCCTGGATCTCTACAGCGGTACCGGTACCATCCCGATATTGATGTCCGCCGATTGCCGGCAGGTCATCGGAATTGAGATCGTGGCAAGTGCGGTGGCCGATGCTGAGATCAACTGCCGCAAAAACGGGGTGACCAACTGCACATTTATCCAGGGTGATATTCGCCGGTGCCTGGCCGGCATTCAGCACCAGCCGGATGTGCTGATTATTGATCCACCCCGGGCGGGGATGCACAAGGACGTTGTCAGGCAGGTGCTCGAACTGGGCGTCGAGCGCATTGTCTATGTCTCCTGCAACCCAGCTACCCTGGCCAGGGATATCGGGATGATGGCTGACCGTTATCGATTGATGGAGGTCCAGCCGGTGGACATGTTCCCGCATACCTATCACATCGAAGCCGTCGCCAGACTGATAAAGGTTTAGCGTTCAAGGGTTCAGGGTTCAGAGGTTTGTTTGTCGCAGACGGCGCTGAAATGGTCGATCTTCAATGGTTATGCCAACGCATTGAATAGTCTACAATTCGTCATTCTTCATTCGACATTCGCCATTCCAAGGGGGGGTACCATGAAAGTTGTGTTCCACGAAGACTTTTATCGGGTGTATACATCAGACCCGGCGGCGGCCGCCGGTCGCATGGAGGCTGTGGTGGACGCCATCGGCCCCCGGGGGGAGTTTGTTCAGGCTAAACCGGCCACCGAATCCCAGATTTTGCTGGTGCACCTGCCGCAGCATATCGAATCGGTTCGCCACTCGGGGCTTTACACCATGGCGGCCCTGGCTGCCGGGGGAGCGGTTCAGGCGGCCACCATCGGATTGACCGAGCCCTGCTTCGGTCTGATCCGCCCCCCCGGTCATCATGCCTCGGCTGGCTCCTGCTGGGGGTTTTGCTATTTCAACAACATGGCGGTGGCATTGGCGGTTTTAAAAGATCGAGGGATGATCAATACGGCCTATGTACTCGATATTGATCTCCACTTCGGTGACGGCACTGTCAATATTCTGAGGGGCCGGGATGATACGGTGGTTCACAACGTGGAGGCGGGTGATCGCATGCGATATTTAGATGAAATCTCCAATGAAATGAAGGCCTGTCAGGCCGATATGATTGGTATATCCGCGGGATTCGACAACCACCGGGAAGACTGGGGCGGCTTGCTGGAAACCGAAGATTATGTTGAAATCGGGCAAATGGTGCGTGATGCGGCCCGCCGGATCGGTGGCGGATATTTCGCCATTCTGGAAGGCGGTTACAATCACGAGGTTCTGGGTGACAACGTGCGGGCGCTGATCGAGGGGATGGCAGGGCAATAAAGAAAACAGCCGCTGTTCGATAACATCACTGGTCCGATTCGATTTTATCGGCTTGCGGATGCCGGGGAACTAAACGGCGCCCGGCCAGCAGGGCGGGCCCGAGAACGGCAAACACCGAAATGTATCTTAAAACCGCGCCGGAACCGATCAGGAGAAAGGTGCCTAAATAGGCCAGCCCCCCCAACCAGATAAACCGCAGATAGTCGGCATGGGCATATTTCTGTTTGGATAGCCCGAAACCGGACAGCAAAAACACGACAACATAAGTCCAGCCGGGCAAAATTCTTCCCGATGCCATTGCCTTATAGATCGGATGATGCCGGATGTGGTCAAAGCGCGGCGAGCGATTGGTATTCGATGAGAATTCCGAATCGATGGGGTAGTACTTGAGGCCCCCTCGATCCCCGGAGATGTTGGTGATGCCAAGCAGGTGAACGATATACATCAGGCGGTGGCGCAGGTAGGTGCCCGGATAATGTCCAATGGCACCGGTCCAGGTTTTCAACAGAAGTCCCATGGGCAAGCCTTGATCACAGGGAGAATAGGCGGTACCGTAAAGCTTTAAAGGTGATTTTTCACTGTAAAAAAGTGGATCTGAATTGTAATAGTTGAAATAAGCCCGTATCCGTTTCAGGGATCCGGCCGCGCCTTTATGCCTGAATTCTTCCGGAATCAGGATCTTGCCTTCATACAGCGAGATGGCCGCCAGATCCCACAGGATGGCATGGTGATAGATATGGCAGCGTTCTTTGCCGGCTTTATTGACCGCCCAATTGACCGACAGCGCCACCGCCACCAAAACGAAGAAAGCGGTGACGCGCACGAGACGTTGCTTTTTGGGTGTGTTTGTGGATAGTTTTGCGGTGATAAGCTGCGCGCCGACATAGCAGGTCGGCATGGCCAGCAGGAGGGCATTTTGACGGGTCAGAGTGAGCAGAATCCCGCCCAGTGCGCCAATTAGGGCATACGATGGTTTGCCGGTTTTGAGATATGCGAAAACACCCCCCATGCTAAGCATCAGCAGGGACATGGTCCAGGCTTCTTTCCATAGCAGAATCTCGGATATCCATACCAGCGGGAGGGCGGCGACAACCAAGAAGAAGAAGACTCTTTGAATAGGATTTGAAATGGCACTCACGGTCAAGAGGGCCAGACCTGCCCAGAAAAGGAGTTGCTGGGTCAGCAGAACGGGACCGGTACTTTCGAAAAAATAATCGGCTATCCAGTAGATGTAGGCGACGAAGGGGGATTTCCAGTCGTTCATGACCGGAAGGTTGCGCTGAAATTCGAATTGAATAACTTCCCACGTTGCCACACCCGGCCAAAACACAACGGTCATTGCGGCACAGACCAGCAAAGCGACCGCCGGGAGTATCAAGTTGTGCCTCGAATTCGGTGATTGAATGGCATGGTTTGAGGGGTTCATGTGTTGGCGGTGCACATCAATTTAAGCCTTGACTTTTTGGATAACTAACTGATATAAATAGAAATGATGGCGGAAGTGCATGGGAATCGAACCCACCCGGGACGGTTTTAGCGCCCCACACCGGATTTGAAGTCCGGGAGCCGCACCAGCCAGCTGCGCACTTCCACTAAAGAGGGTAATATTAGCGTCACATATCAATTTGTCAATCTTTTTATCCTAAAGGCAATTTTATGTTAGCGTATTTTGACTGTTTTTCCGGAATCAGCGGCGATATGACTCTGGGCGCCCTCATTGATCTGGGGGTTCCCCGCGACTGGTTGAAAGAGCAGCTGCAGCGCATTCCCCTGGACGATTTTGATATTGTTGTGCGTCCGGTGCAGCGCCACGGCATCCAGGCTGGATCCGTCCAGGTGGAAATCCTGAAAAGCGAAACTTCCCGCAATTATTCTGATATTCGCGCTCTGATTGAAAATTCCACCCTTTCAGATGCGGTCAAATCAACGGGTCTGGCCGTATTTAAGCGGCTTGCCGAGGCCGAAGCCCGGATTCATGGTTGTGCGATCGATCAGGTGCATTTCCACGAGGTCGGCGGTATTGATGCCATTGTGGATGTTGTTGGCACGGCCCTTGGCCTTGATTATCTAAACATTAAACGCATTGTTGCGTCACCGCTCCCGCTCGGGAGAGGATTCGTGACTTGCAGCCACGGCAAACTGCCGGTGCCGGCCCCGGCGACGCTGGGGATTCTGGAAGGTGTGCCGGTTTACGGAACCGAGATCGGGCACGAACTGGTTACCCCCACCGGGGCCGCTCTCATTGCCTGTTTGGCCCAAAGTTTTGAACCCCTGCCGCCAATGGTTATCGCCCGGATCGGTTACGGGGCAGGGCGGCGCGATTTCGACGACAGACCGAACCTGCTCAGGATCATTTTATCCGATGCCCACGAATTGTCTGCGGAGCGGGACGGAAGGCTGCAAGAGGATCAAATTACCATCCTTGAAACCTGTATCGATGACATGAATCCCGAAGTTTTCGGCTATGTGATGGATCGGTTGTTTGACGACGGGGCCCTGGATGTATATCTAATACCGGTTCAAATGAAAAAAAACCGGCCCGGCACCATGTTGCAGGTGCTGTGCCGGGAGGATTGCCGCGATCGTCTCATGAATCGGGTGCTTTCGGAAACAACCACCACCGGTGTGCGTTACTACCGCTCCCGGCGACGCTTGCTCGGTCGGGAGCAGATTGAAATTAGCACTACCTTTGGCGCGGTCGCGGTAAAAAGAATCCAGGATCCCCGGGGCCATACCCGTCTGGTGCCCGAGTATGAGGCATGCCGCAAAATAGCATTGGAACAAAATATTCCGCTTCGGATGGTCTATGAAACCATAGCCCGGGAAGCCGCGGCTAGGAATGACGAATGACGAAGGACGAATCTCGAATTAAGGAATTCTGTCTGTTTTTATGTATTAAAAACGAGGAAGCGAAGCGACTTCCTTCCTTCATTCGACATTCGACCTTCGACATTCCAGCAAGTTGCTTGACAAAACGCGGTCGAGATTATAGACACGGGCCATGAATTTTGCCAATAAAACGGCCGTGTTTCTGGCGACAGGCCTGTATGTCGGCAAGGTCCCGTTGGCCCCCGGAACATTCGGGTCTTTATTGGGGCTGCCGCTCTGTTTTTTATTGGACAAAATTCAATTGTCGGCGGCCATTGCTGCTGTGTTGCTGATTATCGCCCTGGCTACCTGGATAGCGGATGCGGCCGAGCGAATCCTTGGACGCCCGGATCCCGGCTGCATCGTTATCGATGAGATCGCCGGAATGGCGGTCACCCTGATAGGGCTGCCGTTCAACCCGACAACCGTTGCCGTTGGTTTTATTCTGTTTAGAATCCTGGACATCTTAAAGCCATTTCCCATCAGGGTTATTGACAAGCGCCTGCCGGGCGGTCTCGGCATTGTGGCCGATGATGTGATTGCCGGTATTTTTTCCAATTTTTTATTAAGAATATTACTATTTATTTTAGAGTGATATAAAAGAAAGGTAATTTAAAACTTGAAAAAAGAAGACGACTCCGAAACAGAGCCGACCGCAGCCAAGCGCGGTCATTTGCGCGAGAATATTGAAGCCATTTTAGTGGCAATTTTAATTGCGCTGTTCATTCGGACCTTTGTGGTCCAGGCTTTCAAAATACCGTCAGGTTCCATGAAGCAGACGCTGCAAATCGGTGATCACATTCTGGTCAACAAATTCATATTCGGCGTAAAAATCCCTTACTGGAACAAAACCATCATTCCCCTTAAATCACCTCAGCGGGGCGATATCATCGTGTTCAAGTATCCGGTGGATCCCAATAAGGATTTTATTAAGCGGGTTATCGGTGTCGGTGGCGACGTCGTTGAAAGCCGGGATAAGCAGCTGTACGTCAATCACAAGCTGGTGAATCATGATTTCAGTGTTCACACCGACCCGCACATCATTTCCGGCGCCAACAAGCCCCGGGATAATTTCGGCCCCATTACCGTTCCCGAAAACGCCCTGTTTGTTATGGGAGACAACCGGGATGAAAGCTTTGACAGCCGATTCTGGGGATTTGTGGATCTCAAAGCGGTCAACGGGAAAGCCTTTATGATTTACTGGTCATGGGACAGACAGAATTTCGGCGTCAGGTGGAACCGCCTGGGACAGTTTTTGAGATAGTGGCATGCTTATTGAATTAATTATCAAAATGATCTCCGGGACCCCCTTGTTTGTCTCGAACCCATACCAGGTTCTCTCAGTAACGCTTTTGCGGGAGATATGCCATGCAGATCCGAATTAAAGGCGGCAAATTAGTCGATCCCGGACATTTTAACGGCAGGGCCGATATCTGGGTCGAAGACGGGAAGATCGCTCGAATAGTTGAAAATGGGACCGGAGGCCATGGGGATCCAGCGTCAAACACTCAACAGAACAAGGCTCGGATAATTGACGCAGCCGGTAAAATCGTGACCCCGGGCTTAATTGACATGCATGTTCATCTGCGGGAGCCCGGACACGAATATAAAGAGACCATTGAGTCGGGGTGCCGTGCGGCGGCATGGGGCGGTTTCAGCGCTGTTTGCTGCATGCCGAACACCGACCCTGTCAATGACAATCGTCAGGTAACCGAATATATCAGGAACCGGGCTGAGAAACTCCAGCTGGTGCGCGTCTTTCCCGTAGCAGCGATCAGCCATGGGATTAAGGGCCAGAGCCTGTGTGACTATGAAGCCTTGAAACAGGCCGGTGCGGTGGCTGTGTCCGATGACGGCAATCCGGTCATGGACAGCCGCTTGATGCGCCGGGCAATGGAAGCCGCCCGGGATGTTGGGCTGAAGGTTATATCCCATTGCGAAGATATCAGCCTGGCGGCTGACGGTGCCATGCACGAGGGTGAGGTCGCCGAAAAACTGGGTTATACGGGTATTCCCAGTGCCAGCGAGACGATCATGGTATTGCGGGATATCGCCCTGAGCGAATTGACCGGGGCCCCGGTCCATATTGCCCACGTCAGTGCGGGGGAATCCGTGCGTGCCATCCGTGACGCCAAAGCCCGGGGCATCCTCGTGACCGCCGAAACTGCGCCCCATTATTTCTCGATTACCGCAGAGGCCGTTCACACCAGCGGCACCCATGCAAAAATGAATCCTCCGTTGCGCTCCGGAGCCGATCGGGAGGCCATTTGCAAAGGTCTTGCCGATGGCACGATTGATGCGATCGCCACCGACCATGCCCCCCACTCGAGCAAGGAGAAGGATGTGCCTTTTGGTTCAGCTGCCAACGGCATCATCGGGCTGGAGACCGCCGTTTCCTTGAGCCTGCGCTTGGTTCAGGGGGGGGTGCTGTCACTGCCCGGTCTGATTGAAAAATTGGCAACCAATCCGGCACGGATTCTTGGACTTGAGAGCGGTTTGAGAGTCGGGCAACCAGCGGATATCACCATCATTGATCCTGATGCTGAATACGAGGTTAATTCCGCTAACTTTCAATCTCTCAGCCGCAATACACCCTTTGACGGCTGGCATTTAAAAGGCCGGCCGATCTTTACGCTGGTGGACGGCCGGGTTGTGTATGAATTCGGCCAGAAATAAAAAGCTCTATATCATTGCAGAAAGTTTTCTTTGTAATCCGTTTTCATCCGTGCCCAGAATAATAAGGATATTTCGAGTTAATTGCTATGACAGAAAACACACCGCATATCTTGGTGGTAGACGACGAATTGAGCATGCGCGAAGTGCTCGAATTCATGCTTACCAAAGAGGGTTACCGGGTCACCTGTGCCGAAAACGGCCGGACCGCCATCGGGCTGCTTGAAAAAGACCAATACGATCTGATGCTTTGTGATATTAAACTCGGGGATATATCCGGCCTCGATGTACTGCAGGCCTCCAAGAAACACAACCCGGACACAGTGGTCATCCTGATTTCGGCTTATGCGTCCACCGAAACTGCCGTAGAGGCCATGAACGAGGGGGCCTATGACTATGTGCCCAAGCCTTTTGACAAGGATGAATTATTGGCAACAGTTGCCAAAGCTTTGGATCTGAAGACCATTGAGCACGAAAAGGAGCTGCTGGACGACCAGCTTAAGGAAAATCTGCATTTCGGACTGCTCGTCGGCAACAGTCCGGCCATGAATCACATCTACAAGCTGATCCTGCAGGTGGCTAAAACCAAAACCAATGTCCTGATAACCGGCGAAAGCGGCACCGGCAAGGAGTTGATCGCCCAGTCGATCCATCAAGAAAGTGGCCGCAGCGGTCAGCCTTTTGTGGTGATTAACTGCGGCGGTATTCCTGAGACCTTAATGGAAAGTGAGCTTTTCGGCCACAAAAAGGGCTCATTCACCGGTGCTACCCAGGATAAAAAAGGTCTGTTTGAAATTGCCCATAAAGGCACCATATTTCTGGATGAAATCGGGGAACTAAGCCTCCCGATTCAGGTCAAGCTGCTTCGGGCGGTTCAGGAAAAAGTATTCAAACCCGTGGGGGGCAACGAAGATATTTCCGTTGATATTCGTATCATTTCAGCCACCAATAAAAACCTGGAAAAAGAGGTAATCGCGGGTAATTTCCGTGAAGACCTGTTTTACCGCCTGAACGTCATCGAGATCAAAGTGCCGCCGCTGCGGGAACGCAAAGCCGACCTTCGACTGCTGGCCCAGCACTTTCTTGAAAAATACTCCAGGGAAATGGGTAAAGAAATCAGCAAGTTCTCGTCCTATGCCATTGACCTTTTAAACAAATATGATTTCCCCGGCAATATCCGTGAACTGGAAAATCTGCTCGAGCGCAGCGTGGCCCTTTCCAGCACCAATATTATCCTGCCCGACAGCCTGGCCCTGTCGCTGCATAAAAGACGCTGGATAGAAGGATTCAAGGACCGGCGCTTCGATCTGGATGAAGTCGCGCGCGGGGTTTCGCTGGACAGTATCCTCGAGGAGATCGAACGCGGATACCTGCGCAAAGCCCTGGATTGCAGCAACGGCAACAAGAACAAGGCCGCCGACTTGCTGGGGGTCAGTTTCCGGTCGTTGCGCTACCGGTTGGACAAGCTGGACATCGAAAAGTAGAGCCGAATCGACCGGTGACCGATCCGGGGTTAATTGTTCATTGCGATCGGTTATTAGAATTTTGATGATCCGTTTTCCCGCCCAATGCACATTGCCTCCCTGCGGTTTTCACCGAAATGAAAAACAAAAAATTTCTTAAAATATCATTAAGTTTTTTGATCACGAACCGATAGTGTAGGTAGTCGATACTAGCGGTTGGCAAAAATAGCGCACTCCCATTAATTTTATATTGAAGATCAAAAAACATGAAATGACAATTTTTGTCACCCGGAGAACAAATATTGGTAATTGGTCAAATCTTGTCAGTGATTTCAAATCCGGCGCAACCACCACCAATAAAATTAAAGTTGTGATTTCAATGGATTAAACATTAGTATTTGAAAATTGTTCGTTTGGCACGGCAATTGCTTTCACTATCTGCAAACAATAATTCAGCACTTTAATCATGAATAAACTATAAACCAGAAACTAAAAGGGGGGCGATAACGGAAACATTTACGATGTAGTCGATTCAGGTTGCTTGATTTGAGGGAAGAACGATTTAACGATTTTAACGATAAAATATTACGAAACGGGAGGATTTAAAATGTTACAGAAACTAAGAGGCAATTCAAAGGGTTTTACACTGATCGAGCTGATGATCGTTATCGCGATTATCGGTATTCTGGCGGCTATCGCCATTCCCAACTTCATCGCCTATCGTAACAAGGCTTACTGCAGCCGGGCGGAATCCGATGCCAACAACCTGGCAGCGGCTCTGTCAGATTATTATTCGGTACCGAGTCACACGACCCTTATTACCGATGATACTGCATTGTATACCGTCAGTGATGGCAACAGCGCCACCATTTCCGGTAACACGGATTCCATTACCATTACCGTTACAGACGGAAGCGGTAACTGTCCGACGGATTATCAGAACTCACAATCGGCTGAGTGGACCAGCGACGTCTACACCAAGCTGATGGAATAATCCATAACTGATCGGACCTAGAATCGAATCGTAAAAAGGGGGAGTTTTGCTCCCCCTTTTTTTTGTTGGTTGACCTCGGAGAAGCTAAAAATGCCGCGCGCTTTCCCGGTTGTTTGTTTAAGAGTTGGATTAAATTGAAAATAAATGCCGATTGTGATAAAATTCCACTTATCTTTTGGCCGATGATCTGAGGCATCGCAACCATAAGCGCTGGTTGTTCCTGATGATCCTTCCAAAGGTTTTTCTCAACCCTGTAAACAATTTTAAATGTCAAGGTCTAATCAGATTATTTCCGCTTTTTTGAGGTTCGGGTTTGAATGGGTAAAAACGACGTGAATTTGGTGAATAAAAGGGTCTGTTTTATACTGGGGCTGTTGTTGCTTGCAATTATCGTCGCTTATTCCAATACCTTGAATGCCTCCTGGCACCTGGACGATTATCCCAACATTGTCGAAAATGCCGAGCTTCACCTCAAAGATCTGCAGCCGCTATCTTTGGTTAAGGCATTTTACTCCCATCCCTGGCCCACCTTTGACCTGTACCGTCCGGTGGCCTGCTTGAGCTTTGCGCTCAACTGGTATGCCGGTCAAAACCGGGTAGCCGGCTTTCATATGGTCAACATCAGCATTCATCTGGTGACCGCGATATTTTTGTATCTTTCGATGCTCGGCCTGCTGCGTTCACCCGGTGTGAAAGGGATGCATGGCGGCAGCAGGGGCGAATATATTGCGCTCTTGGCCACGGCCCTGTGGGCCCTCAATCCCGTCCAGACCCAGGCCGTTACCTATATTGTTCAACGTATGGCCAGTATGGCGGCCATGTTTTATATTGCCGGCATATATTTCTTCCTCCAGGGCCGAATCCAGCCATTGTGCTTTCGGCAGGTTTTCGCTTATTTGGGCTGTGGGCTGTGTTACCTATTGGCACTGGGGTGCAAGGAGAATGCGGTTACGTTGCCGGCCGCACTGGTCCTGGTTGAAATTATCTTTTTCCAAAGGCAGGTGTCACCGGCCATCCGTAAGATTATCTCCGGTGTTCTGGCCGGGCTGGTCATAATGGTCCTCGTCATAATTGCGGTTTTGCTCTTAAGTGAAAACTCACCTTCAATTCTGAGGGGTTATGCCCACCGTTCCTTTACCCTGGGGGAGCGGTTGTTGACCGAGCCCCGGATTCTCGTGTTTTACCTCACCCAGCTTTTTTATCCCGTGCCCTTGCGGCTTTCAATCGAACACGATGTCACCGTTTCAACATCCCTTCTGGCCCCCTGGACCACTTTGCCGTCCATTTTAATCGTTGGTATGTTAATTTGTTTCGGCGTGCTGCAGATTCATAAGCGACCCTTGATGGCATTCGGCATACTCTTCTATTTTCTGAATCACCTGATCGAATCATCGATCTTACCGCTGGAGCTTATCTTCGAGCATCGCAATTATTTGCCGTCTCTGTTTCTGTTTTTGCCGGTAGCAGCAGGAATGATGAAAATTCTTGATAACTACAGATCCCGCAATCGGGCCTTATATCGGGTAATGATCGGTTTCGTGGTATTGCTCACCATTGGCCTGGGATTCGGTACCTATGTTCGGAACATGACCTGGCGCAGCGAACGGACCCTCTGGCAAGATGCAATGCAAAAGGCGCCCGCCAGCGCTCGTCCGGCGTATAACCTGGCAAGACATTATTATTTCCAGGTCGGGCACCTGGAGAAGGCCCTTGAATTGTATGCAAAATCGCTCAAGCTCAAGGCTTCGCGACCGGTATTTTCACAAACCCTGTCTTTAAATGCGATGGCCAGTATCCATTACATCAGACAGGACTATGAAAAGGTGGTCGCGTTGAATCAAGAAGCGCTGCGGATGAACCCGGGATTTGAAACCGCCCGGTTTAATACGGTCCTGGCTCTGGCGAAGTTGGGCCGGTGGGAAAAGGCCGCCCGGATCGCTGATCAGATGCTGGCCGGTCGCAGGGAATACAGCCCGTTTATTTTTGTAAAAGGTGCCACATTGCTCAAACAACACCAACCCGACCAAGCCCTGGCATATTTTCAAAAGGCATTGCGCCGGGACCCCGGGAACAAAAAGATTCTGCTCAATACCGGTATGTCACTCAGCTTGATGGGACGTTACATCCAGGCGGAATGGTTCTTTAAACGGGCCTTGCACCTGCCGCCCCAGGACATGCGAACCCATTTTTATCTGATCGAAAATTCTCTGAAAACCGGGCAACCGACAAAAATCGACCAATATTTAAATAAACTGCTGGCAGCCTTCAGTGTCGATGCCGTCACGGCCCGCTTGAATAAACCCTTCGATGACCTGTTTTTGCTGGCTCCATCGCGGACCATCCTAAGACCGGTGATTGCCGCTAAACTAGACGACTTAGCGCGTGAGACGGCCCGGTTGGGATTTTGATATATGAATCAGCATCATCACGCCCCGTCATTTAAACGCCTCGTGACAGCCTTCGGGCTGCTTTTCGTAGTGGTCGTTTTAATTTACAGCAGCACATTCAAGGCTTCCTGGCATATGGATGATCATCCCAACATTACCCGCAACGAAAGACTGCATCTTACCGACTTAAGCTTTCATTCAATCTTCGGTACATTCTTCGCAAGCCCCGTGCCCTCCAATCGTCATCAGATCTACCGACCCGTGGCCTGCCTGACATTGGCCCTAAACTGGTATGCCGGCAAGACCGATGTGACCGGTTATCACCTGATCAATATCGGCATCCATTATCTAACCGCGTCGGTTCTGTTTCTTACCATTTTAAGCCTTTTAAAAACGCCGAATATCCGGGGAAAATTAAACGGCAGCGAAGGCTTTGTCGCTTTGCTGGCGGCAGTGCTCTGGGCGGTTCATCCGATCCAGATTCAGGCCGTTACCTATATTGTTCAGCGGATGGCCGCCATGGCGGCGCTGTTTTACCTGCTCGGCATCTATTGTTATCTCAGAGCACGCCGAAGCACTTCGCCGTACTCTCGGCTCTTTTTCTGGACAGCCTGCGTATTAAGCTATTTTCTGGCCCTGGGCTCCAAGGAAAATGCGGCCATGCTGCCCCTGGCCGTGATTCTGGTGGAAGTCATTTTTTTTCAAACGCCGGATAGCCCTCCGGCTGCCAAGCGAATTTTCTGGTGCGCGGTTGGCAGCGCATTTTTCATTATGTTAACCGGGACCCTGTTTTTCATGAAAGGAGATATTTTTGCATTTATGAAGGGGTATGGTATCCGCCCCTTTACCCTGGAGCAACGTCTGCTGACCGAACCACGGGTTATCTTCTTATATCTGTCACAGATTGTCTACCCCGTACCCGCGCAGTACGCCCTTAACCATGACATTGTGATATCCACTAGCTGGTTTAAGCCCTGGACGACCCTGCCGGCGCTCAGCGGCCTGATTCTGATTGCCGGGTTGGGGCTGTTCCAGATCAGAAAAAGGCCGTTGCTGGCCTTTGCGATTCTGTTCTTTTTTCTAAACCATCTGATCGAATCGACCATTTTCCCGCTTGAGCTTGTGTTCGAGCATCGCAACTATTTGCCCACGCTATTTTTGTTTGTGCCTCTGGCCGCCGGTGTCAAAATGCAGCTGGACCGGTTTCGGGGTCAGCGTTCCCCGGTATATTGGGGGCTTGTTATACTAACCATGGTCGTCATTATGGGGCTGGGCGTGAGCACCCATGTGCGCAACCGGGCCTGGAAGACCGAAAAGTCGCTGTGGGAAGATGTTCTGCATAAATCCCCCGGCTTGGCAAGCCCCTATCAGGTGCTGGCCGGTCATTATAAGAAAATCGGAGACGACGAACGCGCCCTGGCCTTTTATCAAAAGGCCCTGTCCCTTAAAAGCCAGAGGCCCAAGCAATCCCGGGCCCTGGCGTTGAACAATATGGGCAATTTGTATGCGGATAGGGGCGAGTATGAACGGGCCATCGGCCTTTATCGTGACGCCCTCAAGGTTTATCCCGGATATGAGCGATCGCTTCACAATCTGACGCTGGCATTGTTGAAATCCGGTCAATTGCCGGAAGCCAGGCGTTATGCCGGTGAGCTGAATTCAAGGTTTTATAACCAGACCTATTTGAATCTGAACGGCTTTATTTTGATCAAGCTGCAAAAACCCGCTGAGGCAATTCCGTTCCTGGTCCAAGCGGTTCGTCTGGCGCCCTATGAGCGCAATGCCGCTGTTAATCTGGGAGTTGCCATGACGCTCACCGGCCAGCACGACCAGGCCGAAAAAATTTTAACGACCATTCAGCGCAAATATCCCAATGACATCGTCACGCTTTTGTGCCTGATCGAGACTTACTTAAGGTCAGAAAATACCCAGGGGGCCGATAATTATTCAGAGAAGTTGTTTGCCGTGGGCAGCATCATCGCCATACAGGATATTCTCGGCCGTCCCGGTGCACCGAACCGCGAAGTGCCGTTTACAAACAGGATACTGGCGCCCTACATCAGTGAAAAAATCAAGGCGAGATCTAAGAAAATCTATTTGCCATGAGAAAAAAAGCTCTGAAAGCATTGCCGTTTTCATATTACTACTGGCCGGTGGTCTTCTTAGCCGTTGTCGGGCTGGCGGATTCGGTTTATCTATCCGTTTCCCATTATCGGGTGTACACGGATATGGCTTACAAAAGTTTTTGTGCCATATCCAAAGCCATTAATTGTGACACGATTTCCCAGAGCCCGTATTCAATTTTTTTAAATCTGCCGGTGCCGGTCTGGGGGATTATCGGCTATGCGTTTTTGTTGCTGTGCCTGGCAGTGGTCGCGCGTCCCAAAAACGGTGCCATACGGCTGTGGCCAATTGTTTTTTGGGTTTGCCTGGTATTTAGCGTCTACAGTATCGTCCTGGCGCTGATCTCTACCTACCTTATCGGCAGCTATTGCATCATGTGCATTGTCTCCTACGGTGTAAACCTGGCGCTGTTATTTTATGCCTGGATCGTTCACCGGAGATTCTCCGGTGCCGGTCTGCTGGAAGATACCCGCAAAGATCTTTTATATCTCTGGAAGACAAGGGGCAGGAGCCTGGCAGTGGTTTTGGTGTTTTGTCTGGCGGCCGGGTCAGCCTGGTATTTTTTTCCGGCCTACTGGCGGTTGCAGCCCCCTCGCTACGCTGGCAGCATTGCCACGGGCCTGACGGGCGGTGGGCACCCCTGGATCGGGTCAAAAAACCCGGTGCTGGAGATAATCGAGTTTGCCGACTATCAATGTTTTCAGTGCAAGAAAATGCATTTTTTCCTGCGTGAGCTGGTTGCGGCCCATCCTGAAAAAATAAGGCTGACCCACAAGCATTACCCCATGGATCACCAATTTAATCCCATCGTGAAGCAGGCCTTTCATGTCGGATCGGGGAAAATGGCCCTGCTGGCGATTTATGCAGCCTCTCAGGGGAAATTCTGGGAGATGAATGATGTATTGTACGGTGTGGCAGGCCGCAAGGGTGCCATCGAAATCAAGGAACTGGCCCAAAAAGTGGGTATCGATTCGAAAGAACTGGCATTGGCGATGAAGAATCCAAAAGTTCGCTACCTGCTGAATCGCGATATCATCCTGGGCAATCAGCTGGCCATTACCGGTACACCGACGTTTGTTATCAATAATAAAATTTATACCGGCCACATTCCGCCGGAAGTCTTTAAAGATATCATCCCGTAATAGAAATCGGCAATTTTGATCGGCACCTTGTTGGTGCCCCGGGAATATTTTCGAGAAGTCAACACAAATGGTCGTTAGCAGACGAAAGCATATTGAGCGCATCCACTCTAGGTTTCGATCACTGTGGATTTGCCTTGTTTTGATTACCTCTATTTGGATAATTTACTGGCAGGTAGGCCAGCATGAGTTTGTTAACTTCGACGATGGCCGCTACATCGGGGATCTTAAGAATTACCTGGACAGACCGTTGATGGAAAGCATTTATCGGTCCTTTTCAGTTACAGGCCTTTCCCATTGGCACCCGCTGACCTCGTTGTCCCATAGTCTTGACGTTCATCTATTCGGGATGAAGCCCAGGTATCATTTATTGACCAGTGTTCTGTTTCATACCCTCAACGGCCTGTTGCTGTTCGGGGTGCTGAAAAAAATGACCGGTGCCGTCTGGCAGAGCGCTTTCGTTGCCATCTTATTTGCCGTACACCCGCTAAATGTCGAGTCTGTGGCCTGGGTATCGGAGCGGAAAAATCTTCTGAGCACCTGTTTTTGGATGCTAACCCTTCTGGCATACCATCGCTATACCCAAAAGCCTTTGCTATCCAACTACCTGCTTGCCTTGATAGTTTATCTGATGGGGTTGCTGGCGAAACCGATGCTGGTCACCTTGCCCTTTGTGTTTTTATTGCTGGATTTCTGGCCCTTGAAGCGGCTGCGACTTGATCGCGCCCGACCCAACCCCGGCCAATCAGATCATCCGTTGCCGTTCATTGGTGCGGGGCATCACAATGTTTATCTTTTGCTCGAGAAAATCCCCTTTTTGATTTTATCCGCCATTTCGATCAAAATATCGGCGTTGTCTTTCAGGAATCCACTTATTTCCCTTGAAGCAGTGCCGCTGACACTGCGCCTTGCCAATGGCTTCGTCTCCTATATTAGCTATATTGGAAAATTGATTTGGCCCTACAATCTGGCCGCTTATTATCCTTATCCGGACCGGATTGACAGCTGGCAGGCAACCGGCGCCGTCACCATCGTGGTCGCGATTACCGGCCTGGTAATATGGAAAGCCCGCAAATTGCCTTACCTTGCTGTCGGATGGCTGTGGTTTGCGGGCACACTGGTTCCGGTCTCGGGTCTGATACAGGCGGGACTCTGGCCGGCCCTGGCCGACCGCTACGCCTATGTACCCCAGATCGGCATATTCATCATTTGTGCCTGGGGTGCTGCCGAGCTTATGGGTCGATGGCGAGTCCGCTTTGCGCTGCTA
>JAFDCJ010000356.1 GCA_019312835.1 Deltaproteobacteria bacterium | reverse complement strand
GGAATCATTTTCCATTGATGTCATTGGAACTTTAAGTAATCTGGGTACATCTTCAGAGGTTGCCGCTAAAACCTGTGAAACCTATAACTATTATGGCATTATTCTTCTAGAATAAGTCACTGGGGTTTACAAATGAAAATGAATCTTGACAATTTCAGTATAGTTTGATGTTTAGTATTCGTTTTCTATCGTTCAAGATCACTGCAGAGAGTGCGCAACTGGGGCCGTCTGATATTTTTACCAGACAGCGGCAATCAGACCAAGTATGGAAGGAGGTGATGAAAGAAACGTTTATACAATTCTGTGTAGAAACGTGACCCCTAAACCAAAAAGAAAGGAGATTTCCAATGGCCAAACAACTGTTGATCGATGCCTATCGGGGTAAGAGAACGGAAAAACCCCCATGGGTGCCATACGCAGGGGTTCACTGCGCTTTCTTGATCAATGAACCGTCGGATAAAATGCTCCAAGATCCTGAACTATTAGCGAAGGGCGTCGTCAATGCCGCCAAAAGATACAAGGCTGACGGAATTCCGCTACTTTTTGATCTTTCTGTTGAAGCGAATTCCGTCGGTTGTGAGCTGAAATGGTGGCCCGACAACGTACCTTCCGTAACCACCCATCCCTGCTCCGATAAGACGCCGGCCGATGCCGGGCTGTCCATTCCCACCAAAGACGCCGGTCGCTGGCCGGTAATTTTTGAGGCGGCCAAAATTGCCAAGCCCCAACTGGATGAACTCGATTGTGTCATGATGGGACTTTTTTGCGGCCCCTTGACGCTGGCTTCCCATCTGGCCGGGGTGCGCATCTTCACCGATGTTTACAAAAATCCCGATTTTGCGGCCGATGTTATCAAATTTGCCGGTGAAGTTGGTGCGGCAGCAGCAGGGTTTTATGCCGACATGGGCTGCGAGATCATCGCCATCGTTGATCCGGTGGCGTCTCAGATCAAATCCGAAACCTTTCAGAAGTTTGTCACTCCCAATTCACAACCGGCCATCAAAGTGATTCACGATGCCGGCGCGACTTCATCATTCTTTATTTGTGGCGACTGCACCAAGGTCCTTGAAGATGTCTGTAAGATCGGCACCCACGGCTTTGCCATTGATGAACAACTCAACATGCTCTTTGTGCGCGACCTGGCGCGCAAACACGGGGTGGGCTTTGGCGGCAACTTGAAGCTGACCCTGGCCTTGAGCCTTGGGTTGCTGTCTCCCAGAGAGGATGCGATCGTAAGCCTGGCCGCAGGCGGGCAAGAAGGTTATACCTTCGCCCCTGGCTGAGATATGCCTTACGATGTTCCGGTGGAACATATGGATCAAGCGATCGAAGTCCGAGACTGGTTTGAACAATATTATGCCAAGTATCCGGAATCTTGGTAAACTACTACAGAAAGGAGGATTCGGATCATGGCAGATAAAATTACCATTGACGTTCTGACACTGGACAGTGTGCAGTGCGCCGCTTGCGGCTACATGATGGAGTCCATCGCAGCATTGCCGGCTGATGTTCAGGATATGATCGTATACAAGGAATGGTCGATCAAAAACAAAGATGGCATCGGTAAGTTTATTGAGCTTCAGGGTAAGGTCCTGCCGACCATCTGCATTGAAAAAGACCTGGTATTTGAAAGTATCATTCCACAGTATGAGGAACTGATCGATGAAATGGCCAAGCGGGCCCCTTCCGATGCCATGCGGGAACGCATTGTGTCACTTCGAGACCACGGCTTTGAATTTGATAAAATTCAGGAAAACCTGAAAAAAGCAGGCGCCGGTATGGCCACGCGCACGGATTCCAAAGTCGAATGATGAACGCATGAGCATGCACACAAGCCGGGCCCTGCAATAGGCCCGGCTTGTTTAATTTTGCAGAAGTGGAGACGTGTTTATATTGGAATTGAATGAAGCGGTTGAAGAACTGAAAACGTTTGTCTTGCAGCACGGCCTGCCGCAAACAGACGTGGCATTGTTTGGCATCCTGTGCCCCTATTGCGGAAAATCCGATCGCATCCGGGAACTGGAAGAACCGGATGCTTTGACCGAGAAGATGGACTCGAACAACAGGGCAATCTATTTTAACCTCTGGGATCAACTTACCCGATCCAAAGGATCTCTGGGCGTTTGCAAATTTTGCCAGAATCTTCTACTGCTCCAAGATAAGGCAAATGCGATACCCCTTTATGAATAACCAATAAAGGGCGGCGGTTTTTCCGCCGGGAGGCCAATCATGAAAGTTGAAATCTTAGGAACCGGGTGCAAGCGCTGTGATCAACTGTATGAAAACACCCAACATGCGGTGGCTGACCTGGCGTCTCCCGCAGCGATTGATATCGAAAAAATCGGAGACGTCAACTATTTTGCCAAAATGGGGGTGTTTATGACACCGGGGCTTGTAATTGATGGCGAAGTCATTTCAACCGGCAAAGTGCTCAGCCCCAAACAAATCAAGGCAAAGATCGAGGAGAAGCTGTAAGGCATGTCCGATTGCACTCACGTATATCTGATTACCGGCTTTTTAGGCAGTGGCAAAACCACTTTGCTGAATCGCATTATTAAGCGCTTCCCCAAAGATAAAAAACTGACCCTGCTGGTTAACGAATTCGGTGAAGTCGGCGTGGATGGCACTTTGGTTGAGGGAGATGACATCGATATGATGGAAATCAGCAAAGGTTCCATCTTTTGCGTCTGCGTTAAAACAGATTTTATAAAAGGTCTCTACGAACTCAACAGCAAAGTAAAACCTGATGTCATGCTGATTGAATCAACGGGTGTTGCCAACCCCTCCGATTTAAAAAAAGATTTGAAACTGCCTATTTTCAACGATCGATTTCGCTTCAGGGAGCAGTTTTGCGTAATCGATGCGGCTCACTTTTTAGATGCTTACGGCGCCTTCGCATCGTTGGAAAAACAGATTGCGTCTTCCACCGTATTTATCATTAATAAGATTGATAGCGCCGCGCCGGAGCTCATTGAAGAAACGAAAAGCATCATTCGGCAGTTTCACCCCGACCCCTCCTTTTTTGAAACCACCTATGCCGATATCCCGTTGGCGGATTTTTTTGACTTAGGGGAACAGGTGTTATCCGATTCCGAGATGCCGGAATCCAAAACCGCACAAGTGCCGGTCCTTTCGGAGGAAGCACTTGACCAATTCATTGATGACCTCCTGGATAGCCCCGATCTTGAAATAACCCCACCGGATATCCTCATGTCCGTCACCTATACCTGGAACGGAGACGACCTGCAGCAGGTCAGAGCCATGGCCGAGGCCCTACCCCCTTCGGTTGTCAGAGCCAAGGGGTTTGTGGAAGAAAAAGGTGAAATATATTTGTTCAGTTATGTCATGGGCGATTGGGCCATTGAAAAATCCGGTGTGCCGAAGGCGCGCATCAAGCACCGCAATATTGTCGTTTTTATCGGGCCGCCTGAATCCATGGAAAGAATCGAAGAGGCAACCCGTACAGGTGATTGGACAAGCAGAGGGGTGTTTCAACCCTATTCGCAATAAGGACGGCAAAGATGTCCGAAACTACATATGATCTCATGATTCTGGGATCGGGTCCTGCCGGATTGACAGCGGCCTTGTACGGCCAGCGATTGGGATTAAACGTCATCGTATTTGGTGATATCCCGGGCGGCAGCACCTATATGATCCAGCATCTGGCTAATTTTCCCGGTTATCTGGAAGAAATATCCGGTACCCAATTCGGTACGATGGCATTCCAGCAGGCCCAGCGCGAAGGCGCCTTTTTTACGATGACGCGCCTAGATAGACTGCGTCACGAGGCGGGCCTTTTTATCGGGATTGACGTCGATGGCCAGCAGTATGCGGCTTCCTGCGCCGTCGTCGCCACCGGTCGCCTACCGAAAAGGCTGGCGGTAGCCAATGCCAACCTCGTCGGCGTACATTTTTGTTCGATTTGTGATGGGCCCCTGTACAGAGGCAAAGATGCAGTCCTGGCCGTTGTGGGTAACGATAACACAGCGGCCCAGCATGCTGTCTCTTTGGCCCGTATTGCCAAAAAGGTCCTCCTGATATGCCGCAGCGAGAAACTCGCGATGGATGCGGCCCATCAAAATCTAATTGGAAAACAAAAAAATATTGAACAGCTTTTGAATACGGAAATCAAGGGTTATCGGGGATCCGGGGTCGTTGAAGGCGTTGTGGTGTCCACCACGGCGGATACGGACAGGCACCTGGCAGTTGACGGGATATTTCTGGCCATCGGATGGCGACCGAACACCAAAATGCTGGATCTTGAGGTGGAAAAAAATGGAGACGGCTACCTGAAGGCGGATCAAAAGCTGATGACATCTTTTCCCGGTCTTTTCGCAGCCGGTGATGTGCGGGAGACCGACATGTGGCAGGTGCTGACGGCCTGCGCCGATGGTGCCAGGGCCGCCAAATATGCAGCCGAATTCATCGAAACAAGCATCTCCTCCAGTTAGGTAAAGATGGTTGTGGCACGCTCATGTGGATGCCGATCTCACAGCTTCTGCCAGTGCTTCCATATCGGGAATGTTATCGAAAGCGATCCTGTTGTTGATCACAATAGATGGCACCGCCGGCCGTCGTCCACACACATTTGTTAATTCATCAAAACGGCGCAGGCCGTCGCGGTCACTTACATCCACCACTTCCCATGTCAATATTCCGTTTTCAAACTCGGGAGATACTTCTTCCAGGATTCCGATTGCCAGGTCGCAAAGCATACAGCCTTTCTTTTTGGCTACGATCTCCACCAGAACTGGATTTTGGTATTGCTGCATGGCTGAATACTTGCCTTAACCAATTGGGGCATTTTTTTAAATATTTTGATCGCGGATACCTGAATAAACCGCCTTGCAAATTCCCGAAACACCACCTTTTAACCCTTCTGGGTTTTTACATCCCTCGCTGCTCTTTAAACTCTCGGTGTAGCCTCGGGCGTCCATTGCCGTGAGGTCTGTCTCCGTCATGCCGGCATCCGGTTTTATTCTAAACAGCCACCCTTTGTCATAGGGGTCTTCTACCACGGGCGAGAGGTCTGGTTTCAGGCCCCTATTAAAAGAGATGGTTCCCTGGAGGGGGGTGTCGATGTATTGGATTTTGCCCGTAATGACGAATACAACGTCCTGTCCTTGTCGAACCGAAGCGTTTTCCTCAACCAGCCAGTCCAGGCCATTCACCCCACCGGCCAAAACCAGGGCTGGCTCCGTGAAGCCAAAGACAACACGATCACCTTGCGCTTTGGCCCACAGGCCCTGCTTGGCATAATATTTTCGATCACCGGGAATGTTGACGCACCGGCCAAGAAATTTTTCTATGACTGCCATCTCTCCTCCTTCACACAGGCTATTTTCGCGGAAGCGGTCGGTCGCCGCTTATCCGTCATGATTCAGTTTATATACAGGTAAAAGCCCCTGAAATTCAACCCCTGATATGTCTCTGAACTCACTGCCCATTTAAAATCAGCCTTTGGATGATTGACTGTTGAAAGTAAAGATCTTAAAGTTTAAAGCATATACAAATGAACAGGAGGTAACCCCATGAGTTCCTCAAGAAAGCTATCTGTCAAAAAGCCGGTAAAAATGATATTTTCAGGTGGGTTTTTAGGTTCCGGCAAAACGACGGCTTTAGCCGCACTTGCGAAACGGTTGATCGAAAAAGAACAGCGGGTGGGATTTATTACCAATGACCAGAGTGAAAACCTGGTTGACACCATCATCGTGAGGCAGATGCTGGCGGACCTCGGTGTTCCCGTCGAAGAAGTGGTTAAGGGGTGTTTTTGCTGTAAATTTGATGAACTGATCGAGCATGTTGAAAAAATTTTGGCGCACGATCCAGACGTTTTGATGGGCGAACCGGTGGGAAGCTGCACAGATTTTGTGGCGGCTGTTGCCAACCCGATAAAAATACAGTACCGTGACGCCTTTCGTTTCGCCCCCTTTTCAATCATGGTGGACCCTGAGCGGGTGCGCTCGTTGATATTAAATGAAACCCAAACCGACTTTCCGGAAGATGTTGCCTACCTGTTTGGCAAACAGCTGGAGGAAGCCGACACCATTGTTCTCAACAAGGTCGATCTCCTGACCGAGAAAGAAACGCGTCGGCTGCTGGCGGCAATCGGGGAGCGCTATCCCCAAAAAAAATTGATGGCAGTCTCAGCCAAAGACGGCACCGGAATGGATGAATGGCTCGAGGATCTTATTTCGGGCCGACCGGGCGCCAACACGGTTTTGAGCCAGATCGATTATGATCGCTATGCCCGCGCTGAGGCCGTTTTGGGCTGGCTGAATGCCGCCGTTAAGTTGCAGGCCGAACAGCCCTTTGACGCCGGCCGGTTGATGACGTCCCTGGCAACCAGGCTGCGTGACAGATTTAAGATCGAAAAAGGGGAAATTGGCCACCTGAAATTTGTGCTGACCAGTTCCGGTAAATCCATGTGGGCCAACCTGACCCATCTGGCAGCCGAGCCGACCGTTGGCGGAGAAAAGCTTGACCGATTGCCCCGGGGAACACTTATTATCAATGCCCGGGTCAAACTTGAGCCCGAGGATCTGGAAACCATTGTTCGCGATTCCCTGGACGCTGTTTCAAGGGATATGTCGGTGCGTTCTGAAATCGATGACTTGCAGTGTTTTAGCCCGGCCTACCCCGAACCGCCGCATATCATCCGCGAACCGATCGAAGGTTGAAAAATCAGGTGTAAAAGGAGACGGCCCCATATGATTCACATCGAAGTCATCGGACTTGAACCGCCGTGCAAAAAATGCAACGAGCTGTTGGAAAATTCAAAAAAAGCCGTCCGGGAAACGGGTATCGAGGCCGAAGTGGTCAAAAAATGGACCCTTTCCGAAGAGATACGCGAAAAATACGGCCTGCTTCTCAGCCCAGCTCTGGCAATCGAAGGCGTCGTGGTTGCCCAGGGCAAGGTATACAAACCGGAACGGATTGCCGGCCTTCTCGGAGGTTGAGTTATGGTGGAAAAAAGCCTGCTCCGGGGTGTTAGTGACAGGGAGTGGTATGAAAAAGGCCGTCGTCTTTCCCGCCGAGGCCGTCACCGGAAAGCAATCGAAGCCCTCAGCTTGGCCATTGAAAAAAATCCCTTTTATGCCGAAGCTTATTTTGTCAGGGGCGCCAGCCAGTATGCCCTGGGAAACTACCGCGATGCCGGTGATGACTTAGATGCGGCCGCCATACTGGGTTGCCGGGATGCCCAGTTCTGGAGCAAGCATTCGATCCATTCGGCAACCAACGATACGGATGACGGGCAGGAGCCGTGAAAGCGAAATTATGAAGAGTCGGGTGTCCGATTACTTTTTGCCGACATCCTTTCAAGACCGGTAATCACCCCGTGACATCGACAGGCCGTGCTCACCAGGATGGCCCCGCGCGCTTGTTTTACCTTCTCCATTAAATCGAAGAGCTGGTCCGGACGATAGCCCCCGATCCCCGGTCCCAGCTGGTGGCTTTGAATATTCAAGGCCCTAAATGGCGCGATATCTAAATTTCCCAACAACTCAAACATGTTCTGTTTGCGCAGCTTTCGGGTAACGGTGCAGATGTCCCGGGGTTCATCACAATCTTCCGGACACCTGAAGTCAGCGTGACTCGCATAGATGTTGCCGTCGGATCCGCGGATAGGGTTGGGAATACGTGTCTCGATTTCAGATGGCAGGACAATCCGTTTCAGTCCAGCAGCCCCCAGATGAACCAGAATCCACTCGGCGGCCAGGTGAATGGGTAGCGCGGGGATGATCCAATCCGGGTTGCGCCCCGATGTTAAATTTGATTCCAAAAATTCAACCCCATCGGAAACCCTGAGGGTGATGGCGGGGCCGTTGAACTTCAAGAGATTTTCCTTTACGGGATCGACCAGGACAAAATGCCTCTTTGGGACGGTTTCCGACAATCTTCGATAAGCACTAGATCCAAATTGGCCCAGCCCTATGATCCATATCTCTTGCATGATGACTCCCCAATAGCAGATTAGAGAACAAATCACCAGCTTAATGGCCATCGGCGGGGCCATCAAAGATGCAATCGCGCCAATTTGCCTTTTGGAGCCATTACGGATCTAACTGGGCACCTTTAAAATTGACATTTTCCATCCTGGTCGCCGCAAATTCAACACCGCGAAGGTCTGATCCGGTGAAATCCGTGTTGAATATGTGCGCGTCAGAGAAATCGGTATCGCGCAGGGAGGCATTGCTGAAGTCGGCCAACTGAATGGTGCAGGCAGTGAATTTAATCTGGGATAGCTTTGATGACGACCAGGTTGAAAATCTCAAATTGGTACCGGTAAAATTGGCTTTGCGCAGCACCGCCTTTTCGAAATAGGCATTGTGGAAAAATGCACCGGCAAAATCAGTATCTGACACGGTGGCGCTGGAAAAATCGCAAAATTGAAGGTTGGCTTGCGTCAAGTCGCTGCCATGCAGCACGGCCCCCTGCAGGATGCTCCATTGCATATGGGCTTGATGAAACCGGCAATGATGCAATTCGGCCTGTTTCAGGTTGGCCGTTCTTAGATTTGTGTGACTAAAGTCGATGTCTCTTAAAATTGCCTTTACCAGAACAGCGCCAAACAAATCGCGGTTTGATAAGTCGCAACATCGCAGGTCGGCCCTGCAACCGCGCGATCCTTTGGATTTCAACCACCGGCCATGCCTTCCCAGGATAGATTCCAGTTCATCCGCAGGGAGCCTTTTGCGTATATTTACCTGCATATGACGGTTCTGACTTTCGGGCACTTTGGGCCTTGGCCCGTTATCGGTTGAGCGGTTCTATTCATGCTCCGGATGGGCAATTGGGAATTAACGCCTCTTTGTATTTTCTTTTATGACGGCCGGGCCAGCCCAAAGGTTACACATTCATGGGAAGGGAATTGACCTTCTGTATGTTGATGCGTCAGGTTTTCTTTTATGGATTCTTTTTTTCTTCTGTTATATGTTCATCAGCCTGAATGGTAATAAATCGCCCGCCGCAATCCTGGCACTGGCGCAAATACGCTTTTTCATTTTTATCACCAATCCGGCACGAAACATTAAAGGTTACCTCAAAACCGGTACGCTTGCCGCAATGTGGACAGAACTTGGTCGGCATGGCATCAGCCCTTATAGTCCGATTCGGAAAAGCACAGGTCATGAAGATACAGCAGTTTATGGGCTGCAATGGTCGGCCCGGTTTTGCCATCTTCAACCGATTTTACGATTTTTGGCAGAGATTTTTCGACCCCCGGGTTTTTATAAAAACGATCGATCAATCCTTCTTCCACCAGCGCCCACATCCAGTCAAGGGATTGTTTGCGGCGTTTTTCGTTCAACTCTCCCGTCGCTTCCATTTTTCTGCGGTGCTCCAAAATGGTCTGCCAGATTTCGTCAACGCCATCCATGGTCACGGCGCTGCAGGTCAGCACCGGGGGAGACCAGGTTTTAGAGGAAGGGGTCAAGAGACTCAGTGCTTTTTCATATTCGATTTTTGCTTTTTGGGCATTTGTAATATTGTTGCCGTCAGCTTTGTTGATTGCAATGGCATCAGCCAGTTCAAGAACCCCTTTTTTGATACCTTGCAGTTCGTCTCCCGCACCGGCCAGCATCAGCACCAGAAAAAAATCAACCATGGAGGCCACGGTGGTCTCTGACTGCCCCACCCCGACGGTTTCCACAATGATGACGTCATATCCGGCTGCTTCACAGACAACAATTGTTTCCCTGGTTCGTCGGGCAACTCCACCCAATGTGCCGCCGGATGGAGAGGGGCGAATAAAGGCGTTTTGTTCCAGAGACAGCCTTTCCATCCGTGTCTTATCACCCATGATGCTGCCGCCGCTTTTGGAACTGCTGGGATCGACGGCAAGCACCGCCACCCGATGGCCCTGCTTCACCAATTGCAGTCCGAAACTTTCGATATAGGTGCTTTTGCCAACGCCGGGCACTCCCGTAATCCCGATACGCACCGCTTTGCCGGCATGGGGCAAAAGCGCATCGACAATGGCTTTGGCCGATTCCTGGTGCGAGGGCAGAGAGCTCTCAATCAATGTGATTGTTTTGGCAACCATCCGTCTGTTTCTCGATCGAACGCCGTCTATGTAATCCTGAGTTTCCATGTTAACTTCCGCTTCCATATTTTTTGAATTTACTTCTCGAGCAAATCCAAGAGCTGATTTATCTCACCCTCATTTGCCTGCACCGAACTTAAGATGAGATCGACGCCGGCAGCATACAAAAACTTGTAATCAGATCGAGGAATGGCACCTCCCACTACAATTCTGACATTTTCCGCTTGCTCTGACTGCAGTTCCTCGGCCAGTTCCATGACCAGCTGTTTATGCTTGTTTTCAGTGCTTAAAAAACAGATGATGTGAACATCATTTTCAATCGCCATTCGGGCAGTCCCCCGGGGTGTCTGATGCAGTGGACTGATATCTACATCAAACCCCCTTCCAGCAAAAATGGTCGCAAGCAGCCTGGTATCCTGATCGTGTTGTTTTTTGCCGATACTGCTGACCAGAATTCTCGGTCTCCGCCCTGCCCTTTTAACGAAATGTTCAATTTTTCGGTCGATCAACATAACCGTTCATTTCTATTTAAAAGCGAGAAAAATGTCAACTTGGTGGTATGCCCATGTTCAATCGATTGCGGTCGTCAAAATCGGCATTTTTGCTGAGCCAGACAAGATCACCCCCCCGAATCCCGTTGAAATTTCACATTTACTATGGTATTCGGTTTGATATGACAGCTACTGGCCCCCAGAAAATATTGATTGAAGTGATGTATAAAGCGGATTATTGCCTGCCGTGCCTTTACATGGATGAAGCCGTCCGCGAAGTAATTCCGAAATACGACCAATATGTTGAATACCATCGTGTCGAATTCTTGAAGGGCGACGGTAAAAAACGATTTTTGGACCTTTCCAGCTCTCTGTTCGGGGAAGAAGGCGTTTACAAGCATCTCCGTCTGGCTCCCGTTCCTTCCTTATTTATCAACGGAGAACTATTTTTTGATGCGATTCCCCCCAAATTTGAATTGGAGGAGGCTATTGAAGAAGTTCTCATCGAGAATGGATTTATCGATAAAAACTAGAATTTGAAACAACTTTGAGGATAAAATGAATACCAAAATGATTCATTTAGAGGTTTTCCACGAAGGAGAACATTGAATCCCTTGCGTATACATGACCCGTGTGGTCGAATCGGTTGCACCTGAATTTGAGGGTGTCTTAACCTGGAAAAAGATTGTCACCAGGGATCTTGCAGGCGCCAGGCGCTATAGTGAATTTTCGAAAGCTTTAGGAAGACCCGCCCCGGTGCCTTCAATTGTAATCGAGGGCGAGTTGGTTTTTGACAGCACTCCCGGCACCGAGGAGCTTAAAGCCTGTATTGCCCAATTTATCAAAAAACGACACCCCTAATTTTTTAAGGAATCCTCACTTTTCAATCCCCACCCTGGCCCGGACACCTTTCTGGTAATAATGCTTGATATCCTTCATTTCGGTAACCAGGTCGGCATTTTCAATGATCCTGGGAGATGCGCCACGCCCAGTGATAACGAGTTCCTTGTCATAGGGTTTGTTAATAATTATTTTAAGTAGATCCTGTACCGCGAAGAGCCCCAGCATCGCCGCCACGTTGGCTTCTTCCAGGATGATGATTTTATATTCATCCGACACCATAACGGCCTTTATCCTTTCAAGCCCCTTTTGTGCGGCTTCGATGTCCTCCGGTGCCGGCTTGCCGTCTGTAAAACGGCCCAATCCGAACTGCTCCACGGTAATAAGATCGGAAAATCGCTTTAACGCTTTGATCTCGCTGTAATCTCCCATCTTGATAAACTGGGCAATGAACACTTTTAATCCGGCACCTGCCGCCCGGATGGCCAACCCGATAGCGGCCGTGGTTTTTCCCTTGCCATTGCCAGTATAAACCTGGGTATATCCTCTCTTTTTACTCTCCATGCGCTTCATCAGCCTCACTGTTCATTGCTATTCGCGTGTTTTTCTAAAAGATCGGCGATTGTCCGGGATACTTTTTGGTGGTCTTGAGTTCCCAAGGGAAATGACAGGCCGCGTTCCAAGGTCCTTTCATTATATATCATTTGAATTTTAACAATCGGTATGTAATTGGATTCCCAGTCCTCAAGGCCGATGGATATTTTATACCCGGTGCCGGGTGGATGCGGAGGACTGGCAGGTACAATCTCGGATAGTTGCGGGAAAAATTTTTGAGCCTCTTGCAGCTCTGAAGGAATACAGGATACCCCTTCGCCTTTCTTGATGGGCTCAAAGCAATTGTCGCATGAGATGCAGGCAGCCTCCCGCCGGTCACCGGTGCGCCAGCGTTTAATGAGTCCCGGTTCCCGGATGAAAGGCCGGGACATTGAAATATACTCGGCATACCCCTCATCCACAAGCTGTTTGGCGGTGTCATAAGATCGAATTCCGCCGACCAGAATCAGGGGGACATGAATCGTCTCCTTAAATACCCGGGCTTCAGACTGAAAATAGGCTTGGTTGCCGTCAGCATTGATCTTACTGTGCATGATGTTGGGATTGTTCAGGAGTCCGCCACTTATTTCAATGGCATCGATCCCGGCCTTTTCAAGCATGCTCGCAACCTGCACAGAATCCTTCAGGTTAAGACCGTTTTCGACGAAATCCCGGCAATTAAGCTTCGCCAGAACAGGATAATCCATACCCACCGCGTTTCGTATGGCCTCCAGGACCTCTATCAAACCCCTGGCCCGATTGACGATATTACCGCCATAGTCATCGGTGCGATCGTTATACCGCGGACAGAGCAGTTGGCTGAGGAAAAAACCATGTGCTGCGAATATTTGAACTCCGTCAAACCCGGCCCGTCTGGCCCTTACCGCCGCCTGACCGTAAGCCTGGGCGAGCGCCTCAAAGTCCTCGGCAGACATGCTTCTGACCCTTGATTTTGACAGATAGGCCCCGCCGTAACCAAGTTGTACGACGATTTTGCTGCCATGTTCGTGCACGGCATGGGTCAGGTCCCGAAAAGCGGGAATAACGGCGTCGCGGTGAATTCCGAGTTGCCAGGGTGAATGCTGTCCGTCCTGGCGAACATAGGCGTGACCGGTGATGATCAAGCCCACCTCTCCGGCCGCAAGGTCAGTCAGGAGACGAATTAATTGGGGGGTGCAGGCGCCTTCATCCGTTGCCATACCTGCCCAGGTTGCTGACCGAACAAAACGGTTGGACAGGACCATGCCGTTGATGCTGCTCTTTTCAAACAAGGCATCCATTTTCACTCTTCCTCCAGAGACCTTCAAGATATTTGAGGGAAGAATCCAGATGTTCAAAGGAAAAGACTTCTATGGACACAACGCCGGTAAATTTCTTTAAAACCCGGTGCACGGTAGTAGATAATTTATCGGAAAGGCGCTCCAGGGTCGTGTGGTCACAGACGTTTTCGACACCATGCACATGAAGGATCGGCGCTTTATCGGCATATTTATTAAAGACCGTTAAGACATCATAGTCATATACCATAAGATGTCCCAAGTCCAGACAGATCGATAGATTCAGATCAACTATGATATCCTCAAGCAATTCAAGGGGATAATCCAGGTTTTCAATGGCGATGATGTCCCTGTTTCCAGCGGTTGAAACTATTTTTTGCAGGTTTTGGTGTACCCGCTCCTGCCATTTCCCGGCAGCATGGTCATCTAACGAGTTCTCGTTGTACGGTACGTGCAGAATCAGGGCCGAGGGATCAAGTGGATTGACCCGGTCAATTACCCGGGCCATCGTTTCCAATGCTGCTGCCTGTCGATCGGCACTACGGTCACTTATGGAAATATCCGTGGGAAGGTGAACGTTATAACTCAATTCGAATTCTGCGGCCAATCGTTCTAGTTCTGAAATTACCGTTCGGGAAGGAAGGCTATCGGGCCCTTTGCTTTCGAACAGCAAAAGTTCGATTTCGTCCATACAGGGACCCAGCATTTTTACATTGGGTATATAATCATCGGGGTATATAAAAGAAGTGGTGGCGATTTTGAAGGGGAACATGCCCTTGTAGGATTTAGGTAAAGAAGGATATTCCTGTGATGGTCGATTGCTCATTTGCTGACATTGATCCAATTTATGGTTTCAGGTGTCCGGTATCAGGTGTCAGCAAATGTACGAATCAGAAGGCTCTGCCATTCTGATGTTCGATCTGACACCTGACACCTATTGACATATAATACTGAATTCTCACGTAAAATTGAGTGGCTCCCAAGAAACTACTTCAGTGCCAGGCTTGCCCCCCACATCACCATCAGCCATAAAAAGGAGGAAAGCAGCATAATATCGCAGGCTTTCTTTATATGGTCGGGTGAAGACGGACCGAAGTTTATGCCAATGTAGGGCTTGTCCACCAGTTTGCCGGCGTAATAATTGGGACCGTTGAGTTTGACGCCAAGCGCCCCGGCAAAGGCGGCTTCCGGAAAACCGGCATTCGGACTGGAATGGTTGGCGCCTTCCCTGACGGCTGTTTCCAGAGACCGTCTTCCCTTCCCGCAAAGGATGTGGGTTGCCAGGGAAATGATGGGAGCTGCAAATCTGGATGGAATAAAGTTCAACATGTCATCGATTCTGGCCGCGGCTTTGCCGAAATTGTGGTATTTTTCGTTTTTATACCCAACCATCGAATCCAGGGTGTTCACCATCTTGTAAGCCATTGCCAGCGGTGCACCGCCGATGGCCGCAAAAAACAGGGGCGAAATAACGCCGTCGACCAGATTTTCCGCCACGGTTTCAACCGTCGCCCGGGCGATATCCGTTGTCTGATAGTTGGTAACATCCCGACCGACAATCAGTGCGACCTTTTCCCTGGCTCGGGTGATATCTTTAGCGCTCAGGTAGCGCTTTACTTCAACTGCGGCTTCTTCCAGTGAGCCCGCCGAAATGCAGTAATAGATCAATACGATCTCAAGGGCATTTTTAAGCAGAGGGTGAATATGGTTGAGGGCTGCCAGAAGCCAATAGACCAGCAGCCAGGTTCCCGCGACAAGACTGGCGGCAAACAATCCGCCGGCGATGATCGGATTACCGGGAAGCCGTCTGAAACGAGATTCCGCCGCCTCAATGGCCTTTCCCATCCAACGAACCGGATGAGGTAAGTAGCGTGGATCCCCCAGGATGAGATCAAACATAAATGCCGAAGGCAGAATATACCAAGTTGAATACCAGTTCATATATATTCCCGCCATGACCGCCTGACATTAAATTCCGCTAACAGACACCAGCAGGAACAATCCTGCTTCTAATAATTCAATCATTGCCCCACACATGTCGCCTGTGATGCATCCAATTCGTTTTTTATAGTAAAATAGTATGGTTGAAACTATTAAAATAAAGCCTAGGTTTAACCATAACGCTTGCCCGCCCAATAGCAAGGAGGCGCCAACCGGGAGAATCAATCCCCAAAAGGCCGCCGGCTTGAGCGGCTCCTTAAAAAACTCCAATCCGGTGCCGCCGTCGGGTCTGCCATACTCAAGAAAGCGAATTCCGAACAAGACCCCGCTGCGCGCATAGGCGGGAATAAGGATCAACAACAGGCTTCTATTTACCTCCAACCCGGCAATTCCGCCCCACTTAAGGGCTAAGCCGAAAACGACGGCGACCAGACCCATGGCTCCGATGCGGCTGTCTTTCATTATGATGAGGGCTTTGTCTCTGGGGCGTTGCCCCAGCAGCCCATCGGCCGTGTCCCCCAGACCGTCTAAATGAAACGCTCCGGTTACCATCGCCAGAAAGATCACATCAAGCAAAGCAACCACCGGTTCATTCCAAAAAATTGCAGCCAGACGGTCAACCACGGCAACCAGCACGCCCAGGAGAAGGCCCACCAACGGGAAAAACGGCATCATCTTTGGCGGATCAAAAGGACCCGGTTTGCCCGCCGGCAGAATGGTGATAAATTGAATGGCTGAGATCAGATAGCGCATAAGCTGCCCTTACAAGTTATTTGGAAAAAAGCCAGTGGTTGCCAGTACTGTTGTTTAGCTGGAGTATTGGAGTAATGGAGTGTTGGAGTATTGGTCTGAAGTTTCGGTTCGCCTTCCATTACTCCAGCACTCCAATACGCCATTGCTCCAATAAATAACTGAGATCCGTTCATGTTATATTACCATTCAACGATCGGATATCACCCCTTAATCTTCACCGGCATCCCTGCCACGGTCCATACGACTTCATCTGCGCAACCGGCCACCGCCTGGTTGACATATCCCACCAGATCCCGGAACTGCCTGGCCAGACTGTTTTCAGGGACAATGCCCTGGCCGACTTCATTTGACACAAGAACGACAGGACAAGCAGCTCCGGTGATGGCATCGGTCAGATGCGGTAGTTGCCGTTCAATTTTATCGGGATGATCGTACGCCATGAGCAGGTTGCTGATCCAGAGGGTCAGGCAGTCGACAAGGATGACATCGGCGCCGGGGCTGCTGGCGGCGATGGTTTCGGGCAAAAGCAAGGGCGTTTCAACGGTCTTCCAGGAACGACCGCGCTCTTTTTGGTGGCGTGCGATCCGCTGTTTCATCTCATCATCTTCGGGATTGCAGGTGGCTATGAATACCCTGTTATGCCCCGGGAACTCCTGGGTCGTTTCCAGCGCATAACGGCTTTTGCCGCTGCGACACCCGCCGAGTACAAATATCTTTTTATTCATTGGAATAAACCGATGCTCCTTTTTTTCAAACCCTGAACCTCTGAATCCTGAACCTGTATATCCAGAACGCTTTTAACCAATCCTTTTACATCTATGTGATGTTCAAAATGCTCTGCCAGCAGTTCGTATTCTCTGTTTTTAGCTTCCAAACCGTCCAGCTCCGATGCCGGCAGATGTTCCAATCCAATATGCTGCAGCCAGAAAGCGGTGATTTCCGGTGCCTCGAACAGGCCATGGATATAGGTGCCCATATTGCCGGTATCGGGATCAAAACATCCATCATCGTCTTCACAGGAGCTGCCGTTGCGTTCCAGGACCCCAAACAAAGGCTCGCCCCCTGCCCGGCTGGTATGTCCCATGTGAATTTCGTATCCGGATCCGGAAATATCCCCACGGCAAAAGCGTGTCAGGGTCGTTGTCTTGGGCGCCTTCAGGTAAGTCTCAACCGGCAGCAGGCGGAGTCCATCCGTCTTGCCGGGAGGTCCTTCCAGACCGTCCGGGTCATGAACGCAATGACCCATGATCTGATAGCCGCCGCAGATTCCCATCACGTGTCCCCCCCGGGAGGCATAGGCGTTGATTAATTTTGACCAGCCGCTTGTGTGGAGCCAGTTCAGGTCGAAGCGGGTGTTTTTCGATCCGGGCAGAATAACTGCACGAAAATTGGACAGATCTTGAGTCTTTTCGAGGAAATAGACCGTCAAACCATCAAGGGCGGAAAGCGGATCGAAATCGTTAAAATTGGATATGTGGGGCAAGCGAATGACACCGATGGCGGCTTGACCGCTGTCAGGTTTGAATTTCTGTCTGGGGCGTTCGATGACGACCGAATCTTCGGGTTCGATGTTGATATGATCATACCAGGGCAGAACGCCGAATACTTTTTTGCCGGTTTTCTCCTCGATCCAATTCACACCGTCTTCAAACAAGCAGATATCGCCTCGGAAACGGTTAATTATAAACCCTTTAATGAGATCCTGCTGGGCCGGCGGAAGACATTCCAGGGTCCCGACCAGTTGGGCAAAGACGCCCCCTCTGTGGATGTCAGCAACCAGAACTACCGGGGCACGGGCATATTCGGCCATGCGCATATTAACGATATCACTGGACATCAAATTGACTTCGGCACAGGAGCCAGCCCCCTCCATGACGACGAGGTCGAAATTTTGCCGCAACCGGTCTAGCGCGGCGGCGGCGGTCTTAAACAGGGTTTCCTTTTTGCGGTGGTAATCGACTGCGGTGGTGTTTTCGCTGACACGGCCGAGCATGACGACCTGTGAGCCGATTTCACTGGTGGGCTTCAACAGTATCGGATTCATATCAACGTGGGGTGGAATTTTGGCCGCTTCAGCCTGGACGATTTGGGCGCGGCCCATTTCCAGCCCCTCAGGGGTAACACCGGAATTGTTGGACATATTCTGCGCCTTGTAGGGGGCGACGCGGATGCCCCGGTTCGCGAACAGACGGCACAGGGCAGTGGTGATGATGCTCTTTCCCACATCCGAGCCGGTTCCAAGAACCGCCAGGCAAGGAGCTTTATCTAATATTTTAGATGACATAAGTCTTCAACGCTCAATCTTTCAATTAGGACTAAAATAAGAGTTGCTTCGCCATAAAATATTTGGCCAGCGAACCGCAGAATATCGAATGTCCAACTGCAGAATATCGAAGGATGGAATCGCTGCGCTCTTTCTATTTTAAAATAGACAGGATGCATTCCTTCGACATTCGATATTCGAAATTCATTATTCGACATTCTCTTTAATCCTATATTTTTTAGCGTATCCTCTTGGTGTATACATAAAATCCAGATACTTACGCGATGTGCTGTTGCCGATAAACACGGTGGTTTGCATGTCTACCGCAGCGGTGTGCAGTTTATCCAGGGTGATGATATCGATACGCTGTCCTTCCCGCATGGCTCGTGCAACAATCCCCACGGCGGTATCACCGGCTCTGTGCTGAAGAATGATCTCCTGCGCTTTTTTCAGCTGCCAGTCTCTTTTTTTACTTTTGGGGTTGTAGAGCACGATGACGAAATCAGCCCGTGCAGCCGCTTCCAACCGTTTTTCAATCAGTTCCCAGGGGGTTAACAGATCGCTCAGACTTACAGCTGCAAAGTCATGGGTCAGCGGGGCGCCCAGCAAGGCGGCACCGGCACCGAGGGCTGGAATGCCGGGCACAACTTCTATGGTGAGTGCGTTGTCGTCATTACCGCTCCTGGATTTCGAATGCGGTCCTGCAATGGCGACGCCCTTTATCTGGCAGGTTTCAAACACCAGGCCCGCCATGGCGTAAATCCCCGGGTCGCCGCTGGAAACGATGGCGCAGGATTTACCTGAAAGGGCCTTATCGATGGCGGCCTCCACCCGCGCTACCTCCTTGGTCATGCCGGTGCTGATGATTTCTTTTCCATCAACCAGGGCGCGGATCAGCTCGATATAAGGACTGTAGCCGGCGACAACCTCGACCGAACCGAGGATGTCAGTTGCCCGGCGGGTTAAATGTTCCGGGTTGCCCGGCCCTATTCCAACGACAAAGAGGCGGTTCGGGCGATGGCCACCGTTACGTTTTTCGTTGAGTTTTTGGGTACGATCAGTGTCCCGCTCCGGGACGCCAGAATTGCTGCTGCTTCGCATACGCTTCTCACTCCTACGTGGTGTTCAACTATCTGTGATGGATTCTGGATTCCCCTGACCTGGTTCAGCTCCTCTCGCTTAAAAAAAACCAGCGGCAATTCCAGTTGTCTTGACGTCTCAATCAAGCCTGCTTCGTCGTTTTTTACATCGATGGACGCCAGGCAGGTCAGACTGGACAATGACAGACGATTGGTCTTGAGAACCTGTCCGAGGAGCTTGCCGATTTCCCGTCTGTCGGTACCGCGATTACATCCAATACCGGCGACCAGGCTGGGCGGTCGCAAAATCAGCACATGTGAAGGTAGTTCGACAATGCGATCGTCAATATAAACACATGAATTATTATGAATCTCAAACTGTTGTAAAAACTCTTGAAAGTCATGCATTCGGTTGAAGAGCGCTTCGTATTTCTCGGAATCCAGGATTTCGCCCAGCAAGTTTGCGGGATCATGGACGGTTATTCGCTTTTTGTTTAGCAGCGCCATGTTCACCGATTTAATGGCGCCGGGATTTTCAATCACGAGGCCATTTTCAACGGCGATGACATCAATGGCCGGTAACGCGTTGATGTCGGTCGCCGTGGTGATTACCGGTTCGGCTTCGACGATGTGCGCTATGTCTCGGGCCAATTCATTGGCACCGCCGATATGACCGGATAAGAGACTGATGGCATGTTTACCCAGATCATCCACTACCACTACCGCCGGATCCTTGATTTTGTTCTGTACCAGGGGCGCCAAAACCCTTACCACAATTCCGGTCGACATGATGAAGATGTGTCCGGTGTATTGCCTGAATTTTTCAGCCAGGGTCACAGAGAGTCTTTCAAAAAGAACGTGCGAGGATCTTGTATGGGTCAGGTTTTGGGAGATGTAAACGGTCACCTCCTTGAGACTGTCTGCCAATCTGTCGGCCAACCTGGCGCCGTTGGGGGTAATCGCCCAGACGGCTAATTTATGTTGCTGGGGTGATTTCATTTAAATCAACTACGATACTCGTGCTTAAATTTCATATCATACAGCTTTGATTTATGGATTAGCTCATCAGGATTGATGGCCAAAACCCTGCCGGCAACGATCAGGGCATGCTTGGTGATTTTCTCGGCCGCAACTCTGGCAGACAGCTCCTTTAATGGGGTTAAGATTATCTGTTCTTCCGGTTGACTGGCGCGATATACGACGGCGCAGGGCGAATTTTCACCATAGGCATCACACAGTATTTTCGAGACTTCATCAATAACGGACATGCTCAGATAAATGGCCATGGATGCCTGGTGCCTGGCAAGCGACGCTAGATTTTCTTTCTCCGGCACCGGGGTGCGACCGGTCATACGGGTTAAAATTAGCGTCTGCGATACTTCGGGCAAGGTATATTCGATTCCCAGGGCAGCTGCGGCAGCAAAGGCAGCGGTCACCCCCGGGATAATCTTATAGGGAATCCCCCTTTTGCTGAGCTCTGACATCTGCTCGTATATGGCACCATACAGACTGGGATCACCGGTATGTAACCGAACCACCCGCCGGCCCTCGCTATGGGCTCTTTGAATTTCAGTGACAATTTCCTCCAGGTGCATCGAAGCACTGCTGATGGTGGAAGTCCCTTCGCGAGTCCACTGGAGCAATGCTTGCGGTACCAGCGAGCCGGCATATATCACCAGATCGGCCGCCCTTAAAGCTTTCTGGCCTTTGACCGTGATGAGTTCCGGATCCCCCGGCCCCGCCCCGACGAACAAAACAGGATTGTCGAATTCGGAAGTCGGAATGCGGAATGCGGAATTCTCTCTATGATTATCTTTTTTTGACTGTTTCGACATTTAATAGCTCGCCATTGCTTCGGTTAAAGGTTCCATTAGGACATTTTCTGAATTTCTATTTATTTCCGCCTTCATCATTCCACCTTCCGCATTCCGGATATGATCCACACCGGATTCAAGGCTTCCAGCCGTTCGGCCCACGGCATTTGCCGGCTGCGATTGATTTGCACCTGAATGATGTCGGTTTCAAAACCCAGTTTTTCCAAGGTCAAACGGGCGGCCTCCACATTGGGAATGAGGACGGTGTTGATGACCATAACACCCTGCGGTTTAAGGTATTGCGCCGCAGCCGAGATAATAGATTTCAAGTGTTTGCCCCCACCACCGATGAAAATCCGGTCCGGGCGCGGCAACTCCGCCAGGCCTCGGGGTAAACGGGCCTGAACGGCCGTCAGGTTGCCGATGCCGAATCTCTTTTTATTGCTTTTTATCTGCGCAACCCGTTCGGATTTTTTTTCAACCGCAAAAATTCGTCCCCTTTTAATAAACAACGCCGCTTCTATTGCAATCGAGCCGCTTCCGGCCCCCAAATCCCACAGGATGTGATCGGCGGCCAGGCGCAGCTTTGCCAGGGAGATGGCCCTGATTTCAGACTTGGTAATCAATCCATTCTGGTGATGGTACCAGCTTTCCGGCCCTCCCAAGACGAGGGGTCTTTTATCCTTCGTACCGGGGGGCCGAGGTTTTAGTACAACCATGTTGGGATCCGCAAATTTCATCTGTGCTGCTGTGGACAGGGGGTACCAGTTGACTTTTTCCGTTTCACTGCCCATGGCTTCCAGTACACAGATGTCATAATTAATAATTTGATTTTTCAGCAAACGAGCGGCCAGCCAGGCTGGATTATTGTTAGGATCGGTGAAAACGGCGATCTTGTTTTCCTCTTCTAAAGAATTGAAAAGAAGGGCCTCATTTTTACGACCGTGAAGGCTAATCACCTGCACATCGTCCCAGGGCTCCTTGATGCGTGCAAATGCCGCCGCAACAGAAGATATGTTGGGGTATACGCGGGTGTTTTTCGCACCGATGGCCTCTACCAATCGTCGGCCAATACCAAAAAACATTGGATCGCCGGAGGCCAGAACGACAACCTGCTTTTTTTTCATTTCCCGGCTGATGAAATGAATAACGCTGTCAATATCGCGGCCGATTAACTTTTTGCGGGCCGGGGATTTTTTAAAGTGGTTTAATAGGCGTTTGCCACCCACCAGTATTTCAGCCTGATCGATAATTTCCAAGTGTCTGGCGGTCAAATCCTCAACGGTCATCCCTATTCCGATGATGGTTACGGGCTTCATAAGCCTAGGCTACTTCCTTAAAGGTTTCAGGTGTCAGGTAAAATAAGGTTTCAGGTGTCAGGTGTCGGGTGTCAGGTTGAATATCGGTACGATCGGTTCATGCTGATTCGTGCCTTTACTGACACCTGAAACCTGACACCTGAAACCCAGAAATTGCCATCGTTATCGAGTCAGGCCCAATCAGAACAAAACTTACTACCCAGTTTGATTCGCATGACGGTCGGAATCAAAGGCCACATTTCCCGAATAATCGAAAATGATGCTTTGAATATGGATACCGCCGCCCGCAAACCGATGGGCTGATTTGGCAATCTGTTGGCCCACATATGCCATGATCCCGGGACAATCCGGGCCGATGATGTCAAACGCATGCCGGGCGGTGTTAGCTGCTGAAATCTGTTGTGCCAGTTTCTGATTGCCGCTGATTTCGCGTGCCCAGGTTGCCAACCGGTCCAATGACAGACTGGCTTTGGCGGCATGGGTATGGGGCACACCCTGGGCCATTTTGAGCGCTTTGCCGAAAAATACCGCCAGGGTGACCCTTGCAAAGTTCAATTCGGCGGCGGCTTCAAGGGACAACTTAAAAAAATCACCGATCTGAACAAATGCTTCCTCCGCCATTGCCGGCCACAGCAACTGGGAAAACCTCTCGGAACGACGGCCGGTGGTCATCACCACATGATCAAGCCCGGCAGCACGCGCAACAGATAAGGCCAATCGAATCGTGGCCGCAAAGGCATCGTGGGACATGGGTCGAACAATTCCCGTGGTCCCCAGGATGGATATACCGCCCAGAATCCCGAGTTTGGCATTGAGGGTGTTTTTAGCCAGCTTTTCTCCTGCCGGCACGAAAATTTCGGTAGCTACCGTGCCGACCTGCCCCTGATTTTCCAGCACATCATGGACAGCCCGGGTGATCATTTTTACTGGGCCGGGATTAATTGCCGGACCACCGGGCGGGACTTCTAGCCCCGGCTTGGTAACCCGTCCCACCCCCTCACCGCCATGGATCGTTATGGTCGGCTTTTGGCTGCCCTGCGGTCCCCCGCTGACGTCCTTGATCGATACGCGTGCCCCGATTTCGGCTTTATGGGTAACATCCGGATCATCACCGGCGTCCTTTATCACCGTGCATATGGCCGTGCCCTCCCCGCTTAGCCGACAGCTGTGAATCGAGATCGTGATGTCGTCGCCGGTCAGGAGCCTGATGCGCACCCGGGCAGGTTTGCGGCCTTCCAGGATCATTTTCAGTGCCCCCTTGGTGGCCGCCGCCGCCGCCGTCCCGGTGGTAAATCCTGTGCGGAGTTTTTTCTTCATTGATCTATCAACCATTCAGAAGACAGAGGACAGATGACTGCCTGATCACTCTGTGTGGGGGAATTGCCCCCAGGGTCTACAGTTTCAGATTCTACATCTGTCTTCTGTTCTCTGTTTTCTGACTTCTGTACTTAAGGACACCTGAAATCTTTTGTATCCTAGAAACAGCCTATCCGATCCAGTAATAAACGATTCCCACAACAATAATGCTTGCCACCCGAAATCCCTGGCCCATCAACAGAATCTGAGTCCCCATCCGGGGCGAGAATATTCCGATATAGCGCGGCAGCTGATGACGCAGTGCTCGCACCGGAAACGCCAGGACATTTCCGATCAACAGCGCCATAACGGTTTGTTTAATGGTTAAAACCCCTGCTTCCAGCAGGGCACCGGCCGCCGCAAAACCCGAGGTAAATTCAGCCGCAAAGCTTAATACAATGACCGACAAAGATTCCATCGGCATGATGGATGTTACCACATAACCGGCAAGTGCCTCGCGTAAAAGCTTGAATAAGCCTGCGGCATTCAAAATAAACACCAGGGTATATATGGGAACGACATACACTGTTATGCGTGCAATTCGCCGGGGCAACCGGGATTTAAGGCGCTTTGCAATGTCGCTATAGTCCGGTTTTTTAGCCTTTATCCTACTATCATCTGCATTTTCAGGTGTTTTTTTTAGCGGAGGCAGCCTCAGGCGTCCATAAACCATAAATAGAATCGTGCGCAGTATGACGGCCAAAAAAGTAATTAAAAAATAAAGTCCGCCCGCCCAGCCCGTCAGCGGAACAACGATAAAAAAGGTCGTCGGCAGATGAAGAAAAAAAGCCGGCAGCTGATTAATAAAATTGGACAAAAACAATTGACTGCGGGTTATATGGCCTTCTTTCCAAAAATCCAACAACATGGCATTGGCGGTGACCCCTGAAAAAAACGCTGCCGTAAAGGCTGCACTGCAGTGGTTTCCCAGTCGACCGAATCTAAACAGGGGACGCGCCACAACTGCCATGGTTTTAATCCAGCCGGCCGCCTCGATAATTTGACCAATGAAAAGCCCCAGGGTTATAAACACCATCAGCCGAATCAGGGGCCATAATAGCCGGGAAGCAATTTGAATCGGCCGTAGCGTGTCAACCAGAATCAGCCCCGCTGAAATCATAATCAACGAAATCCCCAGCGATATCAGTAAAGGTCTGATCTGTTTTTTTTCATCTGCTTTGGCAGTAGCGGACTTGCTCATTCAGGGATATTTTTTCCTGCTGGCTTGTATGGGCCCGGGCTCAGGATTGGTTGTTTCCAAATCCGCCTGAGGCGGATTACACCCGCAACGTTTAAAGCACTGACGTGCTTATGTCTTCCCGGCCTCTGGCCGCGGATCCAAGCCACCCTCTTTACGGGTGGTCGTTGACGCATCCTTCATCGTGCCATTGTTGTTGGCATGCTTGGTTAAGATCAGGGTCCAGTAATCGGGCTTTCGTCGTCCTAATTCTTCTATATCATTAATAATCTCCTCATCTGGGTGTCCGCAGCTTTTGACGCCCACGCAACAGGGATAGTTACCGGTTTCATCGATGGCCGCTTTAATGTCGGTGACGTTGCGATAGGCCTTCAAAAAGACCACGTTTTCCGGTTTAGCGTGCAATTCCCGGAGGCGATGGCCCCCTTGGGCGCCAGAAACCACCATCAGCGACTCCTCGCCTTCCACCAGGGGTGTATTCAAGCGGGCAGCGGCGGCCTGGTACGAGGTTATGCCGGGCACTGTCCGCACTTCGAGATGGGGGGCGATGGTTTGCACATATTTCAGGATGTATCCAAAGGTCGAATAGGTCATGGAATCACCCAGGGTCAAAAAGGCGACGTTTCTGCCCTTCTCGAGCTCGGCGATAATGGTTTGAGAGTGGGCTTTCCAGGCCTTGCGGGTTTCGGATTTATCCCTGGTCATGGGGAACTTGAGCCGGACCACCGGCGCACGGTCGGGAATATGTTCCCTGGCGATGTTAACCGCCAGGCTGTGGTCATTTTTTGTGGAGGCTGCTGCAAACACAATGTCAACCTGGCGCAAGATCTTTACCGCTTTCAGGGTAATCAGATCCGGGTCCCCCGGTCCAACGCCGATGCCATATAAGATTCCGGTTTTTTGAGTCATGGTGTCCTCTAATTCTTCGTTAAAATTTAACCCTGCTCTCTCGATACGAGGGACTTGATTTTCGGTGCCCGATACTCAGTCCACATTAACGATCCCATCGAAATGTCCCCGAGAACTAAGCATTCCCGGCCGCCATAATTGCCAGGGCATTGACAACGCTGGCGGCAACATTGGATCCTCCCTTGCGTCCCACATTGGATATGAAAGGACAATCCAGCTCCATCAGCGCTGCTTTGGACTCAGCAGCGTTTACAAAACCCACCGGCAATCCGATAATCAAGGCCGGCTTTGCTTTGTGTTCATGAATCAGATCGATCAAGGCCAGCAAGGCCGTCGGTGCATTGCCGACGACATATATTCCGTCCGCCATGTCGGCCGCCGCAATCTCCACGGCAACTTTCGCGCGGGTAACGCCGGTGGCTGTTGCGGTGCGGTGAACCTGGGGATCATTCATATAACACGTGACCGTGGCACCGAATTGGGACAGTTCATATTCGCGGATGCCGACCCGGGCCATGTTGGTATCGGTTATAATATTCTTGCCTTTACGAATGGCATCCAGCCCCGATGTTATGGCATCTTGATGAAAACGAACCGTTTCTTTGTATTCAAAATCCGCCGAGGTGTGAATCATTCGCCTGACAATGGACCATTGCGCACTGGTAAAATGATGACGTCCCGCCTCCTGATCGATGATCTGAAAGCTTAATTTTTCAATTTCAGCTGGTTTCATTTCTGTTTTTCCTTTAGTTGCCGGTAGGCCAGGCAATTTTTAACCAGGTGGCCGGCTGCATCCGGTTGACTGCCGAAATGCAGATGATTGTAGCTGCCCAGGGTATTTCTGACTAAATAACCGTCCGGCGGCCTGTCCAATCCCTTTCTGTCAGAGATTTGATACACGTTCATGTGCTGGCATTCGGAAGCATGCGTTTGAAGATCGGAATAATGGAATTCATGGCCCCTGATGATCATTCCCTGCTTTCCGATAACCGTATCCTGTTTCAGGGTAATCTCCCGGTATCCAAGCGCCTTCAGACGAGGTAACATGCGGGTTGTAAACGGGAAGCAGCCCGTCATCGGGTAGCCGTTTCCCTGCGGGTCGATAAGTTTCTCGCATAGATACATAAATCCGCCGCACTCACCGTAAATCGGCATGCCGTCCCTACTTTTTTCTTTGATACGGCGACGAAGCCGCTGGTTATCCGCCAATTTATCCCCAAAAAGCTCAGGATATCCGCCGCCGATATAAAGACCGTCAACCCCTCCGGGCAAATCGTCGCCGGCAATCGGTGAAAAAAAGATCAGCTCGGCACCATGCGTTTCCAGCAGATCAAGATTATCCGGATAATAGAAGCAAAAGGCGCTGTCCCGTGCCACGGCAATTCGAACGGCTGTGGCCGGGGCCACTGCCGATGGGCGTTTCTCGGTGCCATCGGATGCCTTGATCATTGGCAGCTTCTCAATTAGAGCGTCGAGATCGATATTTTCTTCAATCATATTCGCCAAATGATCGGTGGACGTTTCTCCCGGGGTATGATCTTCCCGGGTTACGAGGCCCAGGTGCCTTTCCGGGATTGAAGTCATCGCGTCAGTGACAAGGCCGCCCAGGCAGGGAAGGTCTGAATTGCCTTCAACGGCCTCGATTAAATAATCCAGGTGCCGCTTGCTGCCGAGGTTGTTGAAGATGATGCCTGCAAAAGTCAACTCGGGATCGAATTGCTCGAATCCCAGAATAACCGCGGCGGCACTGCGAGCCATGCTTTTGGCATCGACCACCAGCAAAACGGGGAGACCCAGCCATTTGGCCATCTGGGCGGTTGATCCGGCCTCAGTCTTGCCGTCATATCCGTCATAAAGCCCCATGACACCCTCGACAACGATAATGTCAGCCCCCCTTGCGTGGGACCCAAAGCACTGCAGGTTATAGTTTTTGGACAACATCCACCCGTCCAGGTTGCGGCTCGTCCTACCGGTGATGCGGCTGTGGTGACCGGGATCGATGAAATCGGGTCCTACTTTGAAGGGTGCAATCTTATAACCCCTGCGACCCAGGGCTTCCATCAGTCCCAGTGACAGTGTGGTTTTACCGCATCCGCTTTTTGTTCCGGCGATAACGAACCCTTTGATGGTTGCCTCCCTTTGACCCGCGACGACGGTTAATCCGGCTTTTTGGCACGATTTAAAATTTTCAGGGACCTTGCGTTAAAATCGGCCGGGTATAAAATCTTTCCAATTTGGTAAATTCCATCCAGCAGTCTCATGGTTGGGCGAGACACAATTTGCTCATCAACAAAGTAAATTTCCCGGGCAGCCACCGCTTTAACGGTATTAAAGCCCGGCTCGTTGGTGATAAGCTCTATTGTGGGCTTGTTCATGGTACCTGATTGGGCCAGATAGACATCAATTTCCCGGCCCCGTGACAGAATGCGTTCCTTGCCGTAGTAGGCAATATTGGTATTGCGCACCGGCTCGGCATCTGCGGCGATATTGATGCCGCCGGCAGCTTCAAGGGCAAAAACCGCCATCGAATCCGGTGTAAAGGTTTTCATTTTGCTGTGGATAGCTTCAAAATACACTTTTTTTCGGGCAGCTCTGACGGCGGTCAGTGATCTGAATTCCTCCGCGGCGGCCCTGAAACGAGCGATCATACGGTCGGCCTGCTGCGGTCTTCCACTCAGAAGGCCCAATATTTTCCAATAGGTGTACATGTCCTCAACCGTACCGGGCTGCAGTGATATGATGGCGATGCCGTTTTTTTCAAGCATGGCAACAAATTGCGGATAACCGCGGTCTATCATCGGTCGGATAAGAACAAGATCCGGACGAGCGGCTAAAAATTTTTCAGGATCCTCGCGATAGGAGAACACCGGCTTTTCCAAAGCCTGCGGCGGATAAGCCTCGTGCCGCGATACACCGATGATCTCATCGTTCAGTCCCAGGCTGAACAGGTTTTCGGTATGCCCTCCGTACAGGGAGATAATGCGTTCAAAAGGATGATTGACCGTCAGGGATCGGCCGCCCTGATCGACAACCGTATTATCCCCCTCAATCCGCATCGCAGCGGCAGCCGCCGCTGTAATGACAGCGCCCGGAATCAACGCTAAGGCGACAGCCAGTGCAAAGATGATGACGATAGGGTTAAATCGGCTGGTCATGTTATTTCCTGAATACCACCTGCAACGATTGGGAGTATGACTCCCGATATACCTTGGCCTCGATGTTAAATACCGTCCGCAAGGTTTCAGCATTCAAAACGGTTGCGGTAGAACCGCAGGCCGCAATTTTTCCACCGGACATAAAAATAAGATCGTCACAGTAGCTGGCCGCCAGATTTATGTCCTGCATCACGGCCACCACTGTATGTCCGTGTTGTTTTACTTTTTGTTCGGCGACATTAAGCAGGCTGATGGAAAAATTGATATCCAGATTGGACGTCGCTTCATCCAGAATCAGCACCGGCGTATTCTGCGCCAGTGCCCGGGCGAATACCACCCGTTGTCTTTCGCCCCCGCTAAGCTCGGTGACATAGCGATGGGCAAATTCATTGATTTCAGTTCGCTGCATCACATCATGCAAAATATTCAAATCATCAGCGGAGGGAGCGGCAAATCTTGGCATATGGGGATAACGGCCCATCATGACGATTTCTTTGACGGTAAAGGGGAAATTAATGTAAAAGTTTTGGGGAACCAGGGCGATTTCTCTGGCCAGCTGCTTTTTTGAAAAAGATGAGAGCGCCAGACCCTGATAGTTAACCTCTCCTTCATCCGGCAAACGATGCCGGGCCATCAGATCCAGCAGGGTTGTTTTTCCGCTGCCGTTGGGACCGATAATCCCATACAATTTGCCGGATCCAATTGAAAGGCTGATATCATCGATCACTTTTCTATCCGCGTAATGATAGCTAATATGATTCAATTCAAAAGGCATTAGATCCTACTCAACCCAATTTATTCAGCTTCTATTGTGCTTTTCAAAGCAATGTTTAAGCTTTGAAAAATTCACAAACTAGGCACCCCGACGCGCCGTATGCTGTTTACGGAACAAATAGCAAAAGAACGGCCCGCCGATTAAGGCCGTGAGCACGCCGATGGGTATCTCCGAAGGCAGTACCGCCCGGGTGATGGTGTCGGCCACACACAGCAAGACGGCGCCGGCCAGCAGCGATACGGGAACCAGGCGACGGTTGTCCGGACCGGTGATCAGTCTCATCATGTGGGGGACCAATAGCCCAACGAATCCGATAATTCCTGAAACCGAAACACAAATTGCGGCTACCAGGGAGGCCGTGACCAACAACGTAATCGTCACCTTGCGGGTGTCCACGCCCAGCGAAGAAGCGGTGCGGTTTCCAAGGGACATTAAATTCAAATCCCGGGCATGGAAAATGAAGACACCAAAACCGAGGCCGACCAGCAACAATATCAGGGTCACATCCATCCAGGTTTTGGAGCCAAAACTTCCCATTAGCCAGAAAATAATGACCGCCACCTGCTCATCGGCTACATATTTCAAAAAACTGATGCCGGCCGACAAAATAGCCGCCACGATGATGCCGGATAAAATCAAATTATTTGACGACACACCACCGCTGGACGAGGAAAGGTAGATCACAAAGACCAGGGTGGCGACCGCCCCGACAAATGCAAACAAAGGCACCGAGTAACTTCCCAGCATGCCGATATTTAGCAGCAATGCCAGGGAGGCGCCGAAAGCCGCTCCGGCCGACACCCCCAGCGTATAGGGATCGGCCAGTGGATTTAAGAGAATGCCCTGGAAAACAACCCCGGATATCGCCAGACCACCGCCAACAATGGCGGCGCTTAATATTCGTGGCAGGCGCACATCGATGACAACGACCGGAAAAAGCTTGTCTAGGCCGTCGATCAATGAAACCCGGCCCGATATTTTGGTCAAAATGATTTTTACAACTGCCTCCAGGGGTATTTGGATGTAGCCCATGCTCGTGGAGACAACGATGGATGCCGCCAAACCGAACAATAGCAAAATATAGATGGCCGTAGCAAAGGGCCAGCGATTTTGAAAATCTGGCGACCGCATGTTTGAGTTTGGCGGCATCTTCAGCCGGATGGCTTAGTGGTGAATGTTTTTGACCTTACCAATAAAAAAACCCTTCAAGCAAAAAAGCTTGAAGGGCTGCACCCAGTTTTCTTAACCCTTTGATTGCTGCTACCCATTCCGTTGCCCGCAGAAAAACAGCAACACGCCAAGGCAGGTCTTCTGGCTTCCCCGCCCTTTTAGCAACCTTCCCATCACGATCAATCGAAACAGTGGCTAACCGAGGCTAAAAGGGTTTCTTTACACGTTTCAGTGCAAGACCGGGGTTACAGCGGCGGGACCACTCCCGATTCCCACGGGATTCCCTATTAAGCTTACGCACCTTAACTCGCTCTTAATAGATAAAATGGTTGAATGTGTCAAGGTAATTATGCAGATCGCAATCGCCGGCATAATAATCATTGACAACTCCTATAGAATAATTTATCAGATCTGCAAAATTTATCGTGATGCTTTTTGGCGCCCTAAGGGGATAATAGGGAAACCGGTTTGAATCCGGTACGGACCCGCCGCTGTGACCCCGCCCCTTCAGAATGGAACGCAAGGGGAACTCTTTTAGCAGTCGTCTGCCACTGTCGCGATTGATCGTGATGGGAAGGCAGCTAAAAGGGCGGGGAAGTCAGAAGACCTGCCATAAAGTTCATGTTTGAGGAGAAGGTAAATCCCCAAGCGCTTGAAACGCTTGGGGATTTTTTATTTTTCGACGGTTGCCCAATTAGCCGTTTATGTCTACAATTTTTTGAGGAGGAATTAAATGATGAAATTAGAAGAAATCCGCAAAGGTATCCAACCCATCGATCGACAATGGCTTGACCGGGCTTCGGAAAAAACCGCCCAGCTGGTGATGCCGAAACGAGCCCTGGGAAGACTGCATGAAATATCCGAACGGCTGTGTGCCATTCAAAGGACGTTGCAGCCATCAATCAGGCGCAAAGCGGTTCTGGTCATGGCCGGTGATCACGGGGTGGTTAACGCAGGGGTCAGTGCTTATCCCCAGGAAGTAACCGGTGCCATGGTTCAAACCTTTCTGGCCGGCGGTGCCGGCATCAATGCCATTTGCAGGCAGGTCGACGCCGAAGTATTCGTGGTGGATATGGGCATAAAAGCGGAGCTGAGCGGACTGGATTTGCCAGGCAGCGATCATTTGGTGACACGCAAAATTGCACCCGGCACAGCCGATTTTACCCGGGGTCCGGCCATGTCCCTGCAGGAAGCAGAGCAATCCATATTGTTTGGATTCGAAGAAGCCTCCAAACTTTACCAAGACGGTGTTGACATTCTGGGAACCGGTGACATGGGTATCGGCAATACCACACCGTCGGCAGCCATTGGCGCCGTCATTACGGGTGTGGGACTGGATAAAATGGTGGGGCGCGGCACCGGAGTGGATGATGAAGGATTAACTCGCAAGCGCAAGGCCGTGTCCCGGGGCATTGAGGTGAACAAACCGGCAGTTGAAAATGGTCTGGAGGTGCTGGCCAAGGTGGGGGGCTTTGAAATTGGCGGTATTGCCGGATGTGTGCTGGCAGCAGCGTTTCACCGGCGCCCGGTTGTTATCGACGGTTTTATTTCAACGGCCGGGTCATTGATTGCCCATGCCTTGTGCCCCGCTGTAGTGGATTATATGTTCGCCGGACATTGTTCGGAGGAGTCCGGTCACCGGTATATGCTGGATTATTTAAACCTGGATCCCCTTCTGGACCTCGGCATGCGCCTTGGCGAAGGGACCGGCGGGGCGCTGTCCATGAGCATCATAGAAGGTGCCGTGCGCATTTTCAGGGAAGTGCTGACATTTGAAGAAGCCGGGGTGGCCGATAAGGAATGACAAATGACTGATGAATAATGTCTAATTATGGAATTCTGTCGATTTTATATTTATCGAATGAAAGAGCGAAGCGACATCCACAATTAGTCATTTGTCATTATTCATTATTCATTCATTAAGATCATTCCCAACGATCGTCCCCCTTGTGCTCCAGATCGATGGTGTTCTTGTCGACGGGTTGATTGGGCTTGTGCCTGGCTCTGTATTCCACATCGAAGGCCGTTACGGTTCCGCGATCATTGATGAAGGAACTCAGTAGCCAGCTGATAACACTAATCAGTAATGACCCGAAGACGGCTGTCCAGAAACCGGTCACGTCAAAGCCGGTGATAACCGCAGAGGCCATTTTCAGCATCAGTGCATTGATGACAAAGGTAAAAAACCCGAGGGACAAAACATTGATCGGAAGGGTTAACACGAGCGCAATCGGCCGGAAGAATGCGTTTAGGATTCCGAGCATCGCGGCTGCCAAAAGGGCCGAAAAGAATCCACTTATGTGGATGCCGTCAAGCAGGTAGGAAGTAAATACAATGGCAACCGTTAAGGTTAGCCATCTGACGAAAATACCATTCATTCAAGTGGTTGCTGATGGTTAATTTTTTCTCTTAGCAGATGGGAGCATCTGAAAGTGACCACCCGACGTTGTGCCAGCATCATGTCATCACCGGTGGCGGGATTTCTGCCTCTTCGCGCCTTTTTTTCCTTTACACAGAATTTGCCGAATCCGCTGATTAAGACATCTTCGCCGTTTTCCAACGTACTCTTGATCTGCTCTAGCAGAATCTCAACTAATTCGGCGGATCGGTTTTTAGGAAATCCGAGTTCATCGTGAATGGCATCAACAATGTTTGCTTTTGTCAGTGTCATAGATCAGTTGCTCCTGTGCGTCGAAAGGGGGACTCAAAATTGATAATTCACATACACTGCTTTATCCAACGATTTTCCGAATACGGTCTAGCCGCCAAGCGGTATTCGAACCCGTTTCAATAAAGTCTTTTGCCCGCCCGGCTTTCGGCGGCGATGGGTGGCTCGTATCCCCGCGTTGCGGGATGCCCCATTTCATCAACCTTTTGTTTGTGAGCCGTTAATCCTCGCGATACTGATTTGCGCCTGCGGTTTGAGGCCACCGCCCGTTTCAGATCAGATGGTTATCCGGCTATGCTGGAAAACTCAGCGCCGCCGCGACGTTGAACCAAAATCACTTTTTGGAGATCGCTTCTATAAAAAACGTTCGAATACCGGACCGAATTTTTGACAACCACTATAACGGCGCCAAGCTAAATAAAACTTTAAGTTTTGTCAAGAGATTATCAGCGCTGATTTCATAATAATGTCTGTATGCTAAAATATTTCGCCGATTTGGCAAAAGTTGTCAATAACGATTATGAGATAATTGCGTTAAAAAGAAGAAAAATGATGCAATTTTGACGATTCACGGCAGATTGGATGCTTTCAGACTGTCAACGGTAGGGGGCGCACCGGATACCCGGGCCGCTCTCACGGCGGGACCGCAGCCTTGAATAAAACGGCGTTGCCTTTGATGAAATAAGATTCGGCGGCGGCAAAGACGATGGCGGCGTCGCCTCTTTTGATATGAAGGCGGTGGTTGCTGTCGCTGTCCTCGAGCCGGGCGTCTCCTTCCGTACACAGCAATATTTCGGCACTGGCCATATTCGATTTTTGATACAAATCGTCATTTGAAATCTTGATGACGGATAAAACGAACTCCTCGGCCAAACTGGCATAGACTTTTTCGGTTTTATCCAGGTGTGTTGCGTCCAGGAGTTTGATCTTGCGGGGCCTGAAGTTCAGCACTTTCAATAGCTCCGGAACATCGATGTGCTTGGGGGTGAGTCCGCCCCGTAAAACGTTATCGGAATTGGCCATCAGTTCAATCCCAACACCTTCCAGATAGGCATGGAGTTCTCCGGCCGGCAGAAATAAAGCCTGACCGGGCGTTAACTGGATGAGGTTTAGATAAAGGGGGGCAAGCACGCCAATATCGGATGGGTATTCGGCACCCAGTTTTGCGGTCCAATGAAACTCCGGCGCTTGATCCAGTCGTTTACTGACATTTTGGATTGCTTCATCGATCACCTGCATTTTTTTGCCGGTTTCCAATGACATCAGTTTTGTAAAAAACAGTTTCAAACCGCCGGGGTCGGCTTGTTTTTTTAGCCGGTTGAGTTCACTGCCCAGCCCATTCGGACAGATTTCACCCACCCGGCGAAGAATGTCAGCAATGCTTCTGAAACCATACAGGGCCCAGAAAGGGGATAAAGCACAAATGCACTCCGGTTTATGATTGGCATCCTTGTAATTGCGATGGGTCGCATTCAGGGGAATTCCCTGATTATTTTCGAATTCAAACCCGGCCTGCGCCTGCGCCCGAGAGGGATGGGCCTGAATGGAGAGCGGTTTGGCCGCGGCCAGAACTTTAAACAGATACGGAAGCTGGTTGTGAAATTTCCGGGCCACGTGCTCCCCCAGGACAGCTTGAGGATTTTGGGCGATCAACTCATTCAGGGCGATCCATTGTCCACCCTGATCGACCCGTGACGGCGCTTTGGGATGTGCGCCCATCCAAAGCTCCGCCGCCGGTTCGCTGGAAAATTCAGTATTGCCGAGAAGCTCCTGTATGGCAGTTCTGGATCCCCAGTCATATTTCTGCAACGTGTTTTGCAGCAATCCAAAGATGGTCATGATGTCCCCCTTCCGGGCAATGGGCTTAAATATTTAAAAAAAATTTATGTTTTTCAAAAAAGGGACGATATAAGAAATTGATATCGAAGCAAAATTTAGATCATCTTTTAACATATAAATCAATAATCTGAATTTCAAGCATATAAACCGATATGATCCTTATTGAATCAGCAGGCATTACGGACAGGGGCAGAAAGCGGCAGGCAAATGAAGATGCCCTGTTTCTGGAAGACGCCATGGGGCTTTATGTCGTGGCCGATGGCATGGGAGGACATCTGGCCGGTGAGGTGGCCAGCCGGATGGTGGTTGAAACCATTGGCGATTACATCAGGTCCTGTCAGGAAAATGCTGAAAATGAAACGCCCATCTATTGCAATCAGACCCTCTCCAAGGAAGCGAACCGGCTTATGTCCGGTATCCATCTGTCCAACAGAGCCGTTCACGAAGCGGCCCGTGACAACAAATCTTACCGCGGGATGGGTTCAACCGTTTCAGCCGTTTACTTTACCGACGGCACCTTAATCGCCGCCAATGTCGGTGACAGCCCCATTTATTTGATACGAGATGGCCAGATTCAACTGCTGTCCGTTCCCCATACCGTGATGGCCGAACAGAGCGCCCTGGATCCGGCCAATGCCGAAAAGCTTGGAATGGAATTCCGGCATGTGTTGACCCGGGCCATGGGGACAGAAGAATCGGTCAAAGCCGATATTTATGAAATTGAATGTTTTCGAGATGATATTCTGGTAATCAGTTCCGATGGATTAAGTGACAAAGCATCCCCGGAAGAGATCAAGGCGCTGGTCGATGGCAACGGATCTGATGCCGCCTGCAGAAGGCTCGTCGATCTGGCCAACAATCGCGGGGGCGACGATAATATCACCGCCATTGTGCTGAAAATCAAAAAGGTCAACAACACACCTCTGAAATTCAAACGTATGGTGGCAATGGCCAAGAGGATATTTTACAAGTATACCAATAAATTTAAAATCTAAAAGGGAGCGGTGACGGGCATGCCCCCTGACGGCAAACAGCGCCAACGCAACTCGAGATTGTTATCATGCCAACGCTTAAATTAGTTTTTAAAAACAAAACCCTTGAAAATTATCCCCTGCAAAAAGGATATCCCCTGACCATCGGCCGTAAAAGGAATAACGATGTCATCATCGAAAACCTGGCGGTATCCAGCCATCATGCCAAAATAGACTCGGTGGGTGACGGGTTTGTGCTGATTGATCTTCAAAGCAAAAATGGCTCCTTTGTCAATGGGAAATTGGTTGACTCCCATTGGCTCAAGCCGGAGGATATTATCAGTATCGGCAAGCACACGCTCGTATTCAGCTATTCCGAAGATGAAGAACAGCAGGATGACGGGACCGAAGAGATAGAAAAAACCATGATCATGGATACAAGTGATTATCGCTCCATGGTCACTAAAAGTAAAGACGAAGCCGCCCAGCCACCGGCCAAAACAAAAAAACCTGATACCGTCGCAATCCTGCGTTTTGTGGACGGCGGCAGCGGCAAGTACAAGTGCCGCACGTCCGTCATAAAAATAGGCCGGCATCCGGAATCGGATATTGTCGTCAAAGGCTTCGGGATTGGACGCACAGCGGCCACCATCAGCAGAAGACCGGATGGCTTTTACTTGAGTTATATCGGTGGCATGTCGCGTCCGAAAGTGAATTCCAAGAAGGTCAAGGACGATAAGATTCTTCACGACAACGATATCATTCAAATCGGAAAAACCAAGCTACGGTTTTCTGAACGCCGGCCGAGAAAATCCAGAGAAAAAAAGTTGGAAGAAACCCAACCCATCCCCCAGGCCTCTCCTGAATAGCGTTTGTACTGAAAATCGTTGCTTCCGCAGTTTGCCGACCATCGCGTCACCAACATGGATTCTTCCCCTCAAAAATGTTATACACGGACCCATGAACATTGCCTTTATTCATTATCATTTAGAAACCGGTGGGGTCACCACGGTCTTAAAACAGCAACTGGACGCCCTGCCGGGACGGTGGCAGGCCCTTGTCCTTACCGGCCGTTTACCGCAGACCCCCTTCCCCGCCCCCGTTATTCATATCCCCCAGCTTGCATACAGCAGTCAGTACACGGGGCAGTTTGATCCGGACGACGTCGCCCAGTCGATTCTGGATGCGATCCATACCGGCTTTAGCGGACCCTGTGACGTGCTGCATGTACACAATCCCACTCTGGCGAAAAACAATCAGTTTCTAAAAATATTAAAATCTTTGCAGAGAAAAGGAGCCAACCTTCTGCTTCAGATTCATGATTTTGCTGAAGACGGCCGGCCCCAGGCCTATTTTACCGAAGCCTATCCGGCTGATTGTCATTACGGTGTCATCAACGGGCGGGACTACGAGATATTGTTACAGGCCGGCTTAAAATCCCGGGGATTGCATCTGCTGGCCAATACGGTCGCCCAGCCCCGCGCGACAGTGCCGCGCAAGTGCCTTGCGAAACCGATGATCCTGTATCCGGTTCGGGCGATTCGACGAAAAAATATCGGCGAAGCGATCCTATGGTCCCTTTTTTTTAAGAATGCGGAAACCTTGTCTATTACCCTGCCGCCCAACAGTGCCGCTGACATTCGGAGCTACGGAACCTGGAAGGCATTCGTAAAAGATCAACATCTGAAGGTCGAGTTTGACCGGGGACTGACCGTTGATTTTGAGACCAATGTCTCCTCCGCTGAGTCAGTGATGACGACCAGCATCACGGAAGGCTTTGGGTTTTCGTTTCTTGAACCCTGGCTTTTCGGCAAGCTGCTATGGGGCCGCAAATTGCCTGATATCTGCCACGATTTCGAAAAAAAGGGGGTCAAACTGCATCATTTGTATCCCCGGCTGCTTGTTCCGGTGGATTGGATCGATTTGAGCCAATTCCATGCCACCTGGTCCCGTTGTGTGCGCCATGTCTGTGGGCTGTTTAGACATCGCGTTGATGATACCCACATCCGCGCAGCATTTGATGCGTGCACCCAGGACGGTCGCATCGACTTTGGACTACTGGATGAGGGGGCACAGCAAAACCTTATTGCCGATCTGAGTGGCAGTCGCCCAAAACGTGAGAAGATGATCCAATTGAATCCCTTTTTGGCAGGACCCGCAGATGTTTCCGACAAGACCGGTTTAATCCGGCATAACCGCGAGGCGGTGGCACGAAATTACGATCCCAAAGGCTATGCTCAACGGTTGCATAAGGTCTATACCCGGGTGGCCCGGTCACCGATCAGGCAGAGCATCGACAAAAAGATCCTGGTATCCGCTTTTATTGATCTTGAAAAATTCAGTCTGCTGAAGTGGAGCGATCCCCCTTTGCCGCAATCGCTTTAAACGTGCCCTTTTAGATCGCGACGCGAAAGATACCGCCAGGGGTAAATGAGATATTGGGGGCAAAAAACGGTCTGAACCCGCAGGTCCTTTATTCCAGCTTGCCAGGATGCCACTATTTCATTATGATCGCCGTTGGTATTGGCCCAGGCACTGAAAATCAGATGATGAAAAGAGAACTTATAGAACAATACCTTCAGCCGCTGACACCGCT
>JAFDCJ010000355.1 GCA_019312835.1 Deltaproteobacteria bacterium | reverse complement strand
TTAACTGCCTTATTTCAATCGGTCACCTGCCGAACGGCCGGGTTTAACACGATCGATATTGCCAGAATGACCAATGTCTCACTGGTGATCATGCTGTTTCTGATGTTCATCGGAGGTGCGCCGGGTTCTTGCGCCGGGGGGCTGAAAGTCACGACGTTTCGCGTGCTGACAGCTGTTATTGGATCGCAACTCAGCGGCAGGCGGCAGGCATCAATCGGCCGGTTCGGGATTAGCGATGATATCATCAGGAAAGCCCTGTTGCTGTTTGTTTTCGCCGGGGTGATTATTTTCGTCTCTTCGCTTTTGCTCGACGTTACCGAGGGTGGCGATTTGCCGCACCAACAGGTCAGGGGACAGTTTTTAGAAATTCTCTTTGAAACGGTTTCAGCCTTCAGCACCGTTGGCTTGAGCACAGGCCTTACGGCTAAACTTACGACAGCCGGCAAGTGGATTTTAATCATCTTAATGTTTATTGGCCGTTTAGGACCGTTATTGTTTGCCGCGGCAATCCAGAGCTGGCAAAAGACACAATTTTATTCGCTGCCGGAAGCAAATTTGATGATCGGCTAGACAGGAGTTTTAACGATGGGCATAAAACCGCAGGTAGGTGTTATCGGACTTGGCAAATTCGGGTACAAGTTTGGCTTGACCCTGTTAAATCTGGGTTACCAGGTGCTGGGCATTGATCATGACGAGGAAAATATTGAAAAGGCGCAGAAAATGTTTACCCAGGTGTTCAACGCGGATGCGACCCAAAAGGAAGCGCTTGAACAGATCGGTGTTGGGGACATGACCCATATCCTTGTCAGTGTCGGGAATTCAATTTCCGCGAGTTCCATGATTTCAATGTATCTCAAGGAGCTGTCAGTGCCCAACGTCTGGGTTAAAGCGATTAACGAGGACCATGCCAAACTACTCAGGAAGGTAGGCGCCGATGCGGTCATAATCCCGGAGCATCTGGCAGCCGAGCAGCTGGCATACAGAATCAGCATGCCGGGCCTGATTGAAAAACTGCCTTTTGAGGCCGATATCGTTATTCGTGAAATCACCGTTGAAGGACCTGCGCAGAAAACACTTCGCGAAATTGACCTGACGAACCGGTACAATGTCCAGATTGTTGCCATCCAGAAGCAAGGCCAGTCGAACTACAAGTTTATCCCGAGAGCCGATGATCAATTGGTGCGGGGTGATAAGATTATCGTTATCGGCGATGCCAAAACGCTGGCCAATATCACGCTTTGAGTCATAAGGGCTATCGCAGCGGAAGCAAATACGGCGGATTGATGTCAAACCGGTGGCAGCCGACCGGAGACAGAGGCAGCCTTTACGCGCCTGCAATCTGTTCCCATAAAATCCCGCCAGCGGCCCCAGGCACGCGAATGGGCATGTGATCACTTTTTTGAATAGCGGCTGATCCATCGGGTGGCCTGTCCATGGCGTCTGCGGTGCTCTTTGAGCCGGTCGGTTTTACAAAAAACCTTCACCAGGGCAATTCCCGCCACAAAGCCTCCCACGTGGGCCCAGAAAGCCGTTCCCCCTGAAGCGACACCCAGCGAGAAGAATCCACCGACCAGCTGCAGCAAAAGCCAGTAACCGAGCATGAAAAAGGCGGGCACGACCACCCGGGTGATGAAGAATCCCAGAATAACAAGTAAATGCACCGGCGCCCGGGGGAAAAGGACCACGTAAGCGCCCATGACACCTCCGATGGCGCCTGAGGCACCCACCATGGGAATAACGTTTGACGGGCTGGAAATTGCCTGGGCGGCCACCGCCGCCACGCCGCACAGAAGATAGAAAACAACGAACCGGATCGGTCCCATCACATCTTCGACATTGTCGCCGAACACCACGAGAAACCACATGTTGCCGATCAAATGAAACCAGCCGCCGTGCATGAACATGGAGGTCACCACCGTCATCCAGCTGGGGTTGCCGTCGAGCACGCAGACAAGGCCTGGACCGATCGGAATGCGGGTCCCTGCCGCCACAGACCCCAGCAGTTCACCGGGAATCGCACCGAACCGGCAGACCGATCGGGCCAGCGCCGGCTCGAAGCCCAGGCCCTGAATCAGGGCCCACGCGGCGGCATTGACAGCCACAAGAATGAAGGTTGCCACCGACGCATGCAGCGTCGGGTTTTCATCTCGAATTGGAAACATTCAAGCCTCGAAGCAATTAAAACCCAGCATGCAACTTCAATAGATGTGGGAGCGGCTTTGAGCCGCAATCAGCAGTTCGGAAACAACACCGATCGCGGCTGGAAGCCGCTCCCACATTTTTTGGGGTTCTGAAATTCGGCATCTTCAGATCTGTCACCTGTCATCCGGCCACTACCTGCCGCGGTGAAGCCTTCAGGCGCAGACGGGTCCTATCCGCTTCAGCCTCTAACCTCTTACCTCGAACCTCTGACCTGCAAAAAAATGCCGCAGGCATTTTTTTTACGGCGTACGCTTATCCTTGAGGATCTGGTTGGATATGACCACCCGCTGGATCTCCGATGTTCCCTCGTAAATGGTGAAGACCCTGGCATCGCGGTAGTAGCGCTCGACGGGGTATTCCTTGGTAAATCCGTATCCACCGTGAATCTGGACCGCTTTGGCGGTGATGCGGTTGACCATCTCAGAGGCAAACAGTTTGGCCATCGAGGCCTGCAGGGTAAAATTTTCGCCGTTGTCCTTCATTTCGGCGGCCGAGAGCATCATCAGCCGGGCGGCCTCGATTTCGGTGGCCATGTCGGCAATTATCCAGCGCAGGCCCTGAAACTTGGATATGGTTTGACCGAACTGCTCTCTTTCCTGGGAATAGCGCACCGCCGCATCAAAGGCTGCCCTGGCGACGCCGACGGATTGGGCGGCAATTCCGATACGGCCGCCGTCGAGGCCGGTCATGGCGATCAGAAAACCGTCGCCCTCATTGCCCAATCGATTGGCAGCCGGGATCCGGCAGTCCTCCAGGATCAGGTCGGCCGTATCCGATGCCCGCAAACCCATTTTGTCCTCCAGGGCTCCCACCGTTAAGCCCGGTGTGCCCTGCTCGACCAGAAAGGCGCTGATTCCCCTGTGGCGGGCCTGCTCGTCGGTTTTGGCGGTGATAATTATAAGGCCGGCGTTTTTTCCGGTGGTGGTAAAGCGTTTGGTGCCGTTTAAAACATAACGGTCGCCTTCCAAAACCGCCTTGGTGGTTTGCCGGGACGGATCGGAGCCGGCATTGGGTTCAGTCAAGGCGAAGGCACCGATCATCTCTCCGGTGGCCAGTCGTTTCAGGTATTTTTCCTTTTGATCATCGGTTCCGTAGCGTAATATGCTTTCGCATACAATTGAATTGTGGACCGACATCACCACCGCGGTCGAGGCGCAGGCATAGGCCACCTCTGCCAATGCGAGCACATAGCTGACACTGTCAGCCCCGGAGCCCCCGTATTCGGGCGGAACCATCATCCCCATTAGTCCCAGCTCTCCCAGCTTGGAAAGGTTGTCAGCCGGAAATTCTTTGGTTTTATCGCGTTCCATGGCTTTGGGTGCAAATTCGGATCTGGCCAGGTCCCTGACCATGGACTGGATCATCAGTTGTTCTTCGGTCAGTTTGAAAGACATCGTGTGCCTCCGGTACCGTATCGATGTTAGCGTCTACTCGATATCTATCGAGAGCCAGGTAAAAATAAATGTCTAAATTACCTAAAATGCCTGAAGTTAAGGATGAGATCGGTCTATTTTTTAAGATAGATTAATATATTTAGGTTCCTACCTGACTGGATTCGCTTTTATCTTGATCCTCGCAATATTGGCCAAAGAGCGTGGCGTGCAGCTGTCAGTGTTAAAGTGATAGCATGCCAATATTTCAGGCACTTCAGGCATTTGCAGCTACGGTGTGTAGATTACAACGATCAATTCGGCCGTCTCGTCGCTGACGCTCTTTAACTTATGCCGGATCCCCGAGTTGAAATGCAGCGATTCTCCCGCCTTGAGGGTGTTGACATGTTCGCCGACCGTTACCTGGATCTTGCCCTGCAAAACGTACACGAATTCTTCACCTTCGTGGTGGTAATCGACCCCTTTGTGGGTCTGCTGGGCTTCAACGGTAACCAGAAAAGCTTTCAGGTGCTTGTTTTCGGCGCCCGGCGTTAAGGTGGTGTAGGCATAGTCCTCGGTGCGCTTGGTCTGCGCCTTGATCCGGCTTTGCAATTTGGATTCCGGTTCTTTGAGCAGGGATCCGGAATCAATTTCCAATGCCCGGGCGATCTGCAGCAGGGCACCGACCGGCGGCATGGCCTTGCCCGCCTCGACTTCTTTCAGGTAGTCGATGGAAAATCCGGTCTCGTTGGCGACGTGATCCAGGGTGTATTTTTTACTCGTGCGGGCCTTTTTGATTTTTGTTCCTACCGGAACCAGCGGCTTCTTTTTTTTGCGTGGCATGAGTCCTCCAACACGCGGTTAGCCGGTTAGCCGGATAACCCGCTGCCGGTTGCGATCAATGAATTCATTGGTGATTTAACCGGCAAACGGGCCCAACGGGCTAACTGGAAAACCGCATTTTTTTAATATTCATAAAACCCTTTGCCCGTTTTGCGGCCGAGCCAGCCGGCTTCAACGTATTTGCGCAGGAGCGGGCAGGGACGGTACTTTGAATCTTTAAAACCGTCATAAAGGGTCTCCATGATTGCCAGGCAGGTGTCGAGACCGATCAGATCGGCAAGGGTCAACGGACCCATGGGATGATTCATGCCGAGCTTCATGACCGTGTCGATATCCTCCCGGGTGCCCACATTGTGATAAAGGCAGTAGACCGCCTCGTTGATCATCGGCATCAGGATGCGATTGGCGATAAACCCCGGAAAATCATTGGATTTGGCAGGGGTTTTGCCGAACTTCTCAGCCAACTCCCAGGTGGTCTTAAACGTCTCTTCCGATGTGGCGATGCCCGGAATGACCTCAACCAGCTTCATCACCGGCACCGGGTTCATAAAGTGCATGCCGATGACCAATTGCGGTCGCCCGGTCTGGGCCGCAATGCGGCCGATGGGTATGGACGAGGTGTTGGTTGCCAGGATCACCCCGGATTCACAGATCTCGTCCAGATCCCTGAAAATCTGGAACTTCAAAGCTTCATTCTCGGTGGCGGCCTCGACCACGAAATCGGCCGCTGACATATCCTTTAAATTGACACTGGTTTTAATTCTGCCCAGAACCGCCTGTTTGTCATCCTCGGTCATTTTGCCTTTGTCGACGCTGCGGGCCAGAATTTTGGCGATCGTCGCCAGGCCGCGTTCCACAAATTCTTCCTTGATGTCGTTCATCATCACATTCAGGCCGCTCCTGGCGGCCACCTGCGCAATGCCGTTTCCCATCTGCCCCGCCCCCACAACGCCAAACGTCTTAATAGTCATTTTGATCTCCTGTTGAATAATTGTTAGCTGTCAGGTCCCACTGACCAAAAAGTTAAATAGTTGATTGGTTTAAAGGTATTCTGTCTATTTGACCATCGGACGATTTTCATCAACTCCATCAACTCAATCAACCCGATCAACTTAATCAACTATCTTTTAACCACCATCGCCACAGCTTCCCCGCCGCCTAAACACAGAGACGCCAGGCCGGTCTTTTTGTCCTGTCTGATCATCTCATGCAGCAGGGTCACCAGAACCCGGCAGCCGCTGGCACCGATGGGATGGCCGAGGGACACACTGCCGCCGTTGACGTTGACCTTCGAGGGATCCAGCCGCAGCTCGTTGAGTACGGCAACCGTTGATCCGCTGAAGGCTTCATTAATCTCATAGAGATCGATTTCTTCCCTGGAGAGGCCTTCTTTCCGAAGGCATTTTGGAATTGCCAGAATCGGTGCCACCAGGACATACTTCATCTCCAGGCCGGCGGAAGCCTGGGCGCCGATGGAGGCCATGACAGTGCAGCCCAGTTCCTCCGCTTTTTCCCTGGACATCACCACCACGGCCGCGGCACCGTCGCTGATGATCGAAGCATTGCCGGCGGTCGCATACCCTTCTTTTTGAAAGGCGGGTCTCATTTTGGACAGCGCTTCATAAGAGGTCTCCCGGGGACATTCATCCTGGCTGAAAAGCACCGGGTCACCTTTACGCTGGGGGATTTGAACCGGGACGATTTCATCTTCAAAGCGGCCGGAGCCGATGGATTCCATGGTTCGGCGGTAGGATTCGGCGGCATAGCGATCCTGATCCTCGCGGCTGACGCCGTATTTTTCGGAGCACAGATCATTGGAAATGCCCATATGGAAATCGTTGACGATATCCCACAGGCCGTCGTGAACCATGTGGTCCTGCAGCGCCCCGGTGCCCATGCGATAGCCGAAGCGGGCCTTTTCGAGGTAATAAGGCGCCATGGTCATATTCTCCATGCCGCCGGCAACCACCACATCGGCATCTCCGAGCTGGATGGCCTGGGCGGCCAGCATCACGGTCTTTAGCGCCGAGCCGCAGACTTTGTTGATCGTAAAGCATTCAACCTCCCAGGGTAAATCCGCCCTGACCGCGGCCTGTTTGGCCGGATTTTGACCATACCCGCAAGGCAGCACCATCCCCATGATGACTTCGTTGATAACCTGCTTTTCGATTCCGGCCCGCTTGACAGCTTCCCTTATGACAAGGGCCCCAAGGTCCGTGGCACCGATACTGCCCAACGAACCGTTGAAACTGCCCAGTGGTGTCCGCACCGCGCTCACTATCACTGCCTCGTGCATGATATAATCTCCTTTCAAAAGATTAAATAACAAATTTCAAGCATCAAATTCCAAATAAATTCAAAATTCAAATATTCAATGACCAAAACAAAATAGGTAGAAGGTTAAAGGATTTAAGTCAACCATACAGCTGGGCTTGCTAATGTCTTCGGACATCATTCCGGCGGAGGCCGGAATCCAGCAGTTTCATAAATTCTGGATGCCAGATCAGGTCCGGCATGACGAAGTTGGAATTTTCACAAGACAATCATGTTTAGAATTCCGAATTTTTGTCATTGTGATTTGTTTGTTATTTGTAATTTGTTATTTGTAATTTATGTGTGTTGTGATTTATTTTAAGATATCGATATAGCGGCAAAGCGAATTCCGCTACATGTTCCGTCTGTACTTGCCCCCCACGTCATACAGTGCCTGGGTGATCTGTCCCAGGCTGCAATAGCGCACGGTATTCATCAACTCGGCAAAGATGTTATCATTC
>JAFDCJ010000354.1 GCA_019312835.1 Deltaproteobacteria bacterium | reverse complement strand
TACCTGGCCATCCTGTTGTGGTCCTCCTTCGTTGCGCTGCCGTTTCTTTGGGCGTTGACGACCTCCTTCACGACCGCCAACGGTGTCACCGGCGGGGCGACCTACCTGCCCTGGCTGCAGTATAAACCCTCACTCGAGGGGTGGAAAGTGCTGGTACGCACCGGCGGCCAGGGCATCGACATCGTGGCCCCCTATATCTCGAGTGCCGTGGTCACCCTGAGCGCCAGCCTGATCAGTCTGATGCTCGGTACCCTGGCGGCCTATGGCCTGTCGCGCTTCACGTTCCGGCTCGGTTTTGTCAAGAACAGTGACATTACCTTTTTTTTCATATCCCAGCGGATCATGCCGCCCATCGTGCTGGCAATTCCGTTTTTTCTGATGCTGCAGTTTTTCGGACTACTGGATACCATCGCCGGCTTGATTCTGGTTTATGTCGCCCTGCTTCTGCCCATTGCCACCTGGGTAATGGTGGATTTTTTCAACAATGTACCGAAGGAGGTCGACGAGATGGCCATGATCGACGGCTGCAACCCGATCGGGGCATTTGTGCGCGTGATCCTGCCCAATTCCCTGCCGGGCATCGCGGTGGGCGGACTGTTCTGCATCATATTCGGCTGGAACGATTTTTTCTTTGCTTTCACACTGACGTTCACCAAGACACAGCTGCTACCGGTGGCGGTTGTGGCACTTAATTCGTCGGTGACCCCATGGTGGAGCCTCTCCGCTTCGGCCCTGGTCTCGGTTGCACCGTTGGTGATCATTGCTTTTATTGTCGAACGCTTTCTTTCCAGTGGCAACATGGCGGGTGCGATCCGTTAAGGAGGTCTGGATGGCTTTAATCATGAAAAATATTGATATCCGGGAGAACGGAATCGCCCATCTGGATAATATCAACCTGACGTTCAGGCGCGGGGGGCTCTACACGATTTTGGGCCGTACGCTCGCCGGCAAAACCACACTTTTACGCACCATTGCCGGACTCCAGCAGCCGCAGAAGGGTACACTGATGCTTCACGACAGCGACTTCCTGCAGCTGCCGGTCTGGAAACGCCGCGTAGCCATGGTCTATCAGCAGTTCATCAACTACCCGCATTTAAATGTGCTGGCCAACGTGGCCTTTCCGCTGCGAAGGGCCGGGATGCCGCGAGCCGGAGCCCATCAGCGGGCACGGGAAGTACTGGGCAAGGTGGGGCTGGCTGATTTTGAAAAACGACGTCCGGCGGCCCTTTCGGGCGGTCAACAGCAGCGCGTCGCCCTGGCGCGGGCACTCGTGAAGCGCGCCGAAATACTGCTGCTGGACGAACCGCTCGTAAACCTGGACTACAAACTGCGGGAACAACTGCGGGAAGAGTTTCAGAATATTTTCGAAGGCCAGGATGACGCCATCGTCGTTTATACGACAACCGAGCCGGCCGAGGCAATCCAACTCGGCCATGAAATGATTATCATGGATGAAGGCGCCGTCATCCAGCAGGGGGAGCCGCTGGCGGTTTTCAACGCACCGGCGACGATCCGGTGTGCCGAAATTATCAACGATCCGCCCATGAACATTTTTTATGGTGCCATTGAAAATGGCGACATCCAGTTGCAGGGCGGAATTCGGCTGAAGGTTCCGGCGCATATGGCGCACCTGCCCCGCGGATCCTATCACTTTGGCCTGCGTGCGGCCGACTTGCGCCTTGGCAGGATGATTGGAAGCCGGGTGGAGCTGAGCGAGATCAGCGGTTCTCAGACAATCCTTCATCTGAGGGGAGATATCGGCGCATTTATACTCTACGAGGACGGTGTCTATCAGCATGCCATCGGAGAGACCGTGCAGGTAGATCTCAATTCTGAGCGAATATACTGTTTTTCGGTTGACGGCGACCTGATCGCCGGTCCGACAGCAGCCGAAGCGTATCGGAGGTAACCCATGTCAACGATTGAGCTTTGCGACATTGCCCACACCTATGAACCGGATTCCAACGATCCGATCTACGCGCTGAAAGCGTTGAATCTGGTTTGGCAGGACGGCGGCACCTACGCCTTGCTGGGACCTTCCGGGTGCGGCAAGACCACCATGCTCAACATTATTTCAGGCCTGATTCAGCCGACCCGGGGCAAGATACTGTTTGACGGCGTCGATTTTACCCGGTTTCCGACACCCAAACGCAATATTGCCCAAGTATTCCAGTTTCCGGTGATATACACCCGGATGAGTGTCGAAGAAAATTTGGCATTCCCGCTGATTTGCCGCAAAATGCCCCAGGCCGAACGCAACCGGCGGGTAAGCGAAGTTGCCGAATTGCTGAATCTGAAGGATAAACTCAAGCGGCCGGCACGTAAGCTGGCCGCCGACGAAAAGCAGCTCATTTCTTTGGGCCGCGGTCTGGTCCGCAACGATGTTTCGGCTCTGCTCATGGACGAACCGCTGACCGTCATCGATCCCCAGCTGAAATTTGAAATCCGGCGCAAGCTCAAACAAATCAACGAACACTATGGCCTGACGATGGTGTATGTGACCCACGATCAGAATGAGGCCATGACTTTTGCCGACACCATTGTGGTGATGAATGATGGGGAAGTGATCCAGACCGGTACACCCCAGGAGCTTTACAACCGACCGCAAACCACCTATGTCGGCTATTTCATCGGTTCGCCGGCCATGAATTTCATTAAGTGCACCCTCGCCGGAAACCAACTCCAAACGGCCGGCGGATCGATTCCCGTGCCCGCCGGAGTGTCGATTCCGCCCGATTCCCAAACCCTTAAG
>JAFDCJ010000353.1 GCA_019312835.1 Deltaproteobacteria bacterium | reverse complement strand
TAACGGGCCATTCCCATGTGGCAGCGGCTGCATTTTTCCTGGATCGCCTGCTTGATAAGGGGATCATCAACCAGCTGAACCTCGGCACTGATCTTGGCCTGCCACAGGGGGTCCTTGGCGGAATTCGCCATCATGGTGGAGCGCCAGTGCGCGTCGTTCGAGACGTCGTTCGGCGTCGGCGTAGCCTCATCGGTGAGCCCACTGTGACACATGGCACAGATGCCGGAGCCCGAGAAGTCAGCGGTTTCAAAGGTGGTCAAGGCCGTAAGCCCGGGCCCCGGTCCGGGTTGTGCCGGGGCAGGTGACAGGCCTGCCGCCTGGCAAAGCGCGCAGACCGCAAGGGCCCATAACAGGTATTTGAAAAATTTTGTGAACATGCCGGCCTCCTTTCGCAACAGGTTGATAGGGTTTTTTAAAAAATCCCGTCACGGTGACCGGGATCCGGTGAAGACCCGTCACTGGCCCTGCTTCGAGCATCGGGTGTCAGAGCCATTCTCCCCGGGAATGCCCGCAAGCGGTCCGGGGTGAATCGATTTTTGGAACAGGTTTGTAAATAATCCGGTCTTGAAAAGAAAAATGAGGGCTATCCTAGATAGAAACGGTCGATGCAGACAAAAGTTACAGAATTTTTAAAAATAATGGACCAATATAATGCTTTTCCGTCGGCGCCATTTGGTGTAAATAAAAAATATGTTCAATCATTATCGCGGCTGGAAGCCGCTCCCACGCAACAGGATAACCGGTGGGAGCGGCTGCCTGCCGCGATTGAGTTCATGATTGTTCACAATGAATTTGTGATTGCCGGATAAGGAGCATAAATTGAAATTTAACCCTCTCACGGAAACGGATATCAACGCCCTTCAATCCATGGTGGATACGGATCGGTTTTCCACCGGGCAGTCGGTGCTGAATCTGCACGCCAAAGATCAGTCCTCGCATCCCCGCAGCCGCCCGGAAGCGGTCATCTGGCCGCTGTCGGCCGCTGAAATCTCCAATATCGTAAAATACGCCAACGCCCAACGGATTCCGATCACCGGCTGGGGGTCCGGGTCGAGCCTGGAAGGCAACCCGATACCGGTCAGACATGGGATCGTGCTGGATTTTTCCCGCATGAACCGGATTCTGGAGATCCGGGAAGAAGATTTTCAGGCCGATGTGGAGCCGGGCGTCGTTTACCAGGACTTAAACGACAAGCTCAAGCACAGGGGACTGTTTTTCCCGCCGGACCCCGGCGCCCGGGCGACCATCGGCGGAATGATCGCCAACAACGCCAGCGGCACCCGCACCGTTTATTACGGCTCCACCAAGGATTATGTCCTGCGATTGACGGCGGTGATGGCCAACGGCGACATCGTTGAAATGGGTACCCGGTCGGCCAAAACCTCCTCCGGTTATGACCTCATTCACCTGATGGTCGGATCCGAGGGCACCCTGGGAATCGTTGCCAGGGCCACCGTGCGGCTGACCGGGCTGCCGCCGGAGTTTTCGGCGGCGGTGGTCACCTTCCCGAGCGTCGAGGTCGCCGGCAAAGCCGTTTTTGAAATCAAACGTTCGGGCCTCAACCCGGCGGCGCTGGAATTGTTGGGTCCCGAAGCCGTGGCGTTGATGAACCGGGAGGAAAATCTCGATTTGAGCGTGGCGCCGACCCTGTTTATCGAATTTCACGGCATTACGACCGGCCAGCTGTCGGAAGTCCTGGAGATGGCCGAGGAGATCTGCCGGGGACAGGGGTGCCTGGAATTCAGGTCGGGTCTTGGCCGGGCCGAGCGCAACCGCATCTTCAAGGCCCGTCACGGTCTGGGAGAAACCATCACCCGCAGCCATCCGGATTGCCGGATTCTGTCCACGGATGTGGCGGTTCCCAACACCCGGTATCCAGAACTGATCGAAACCATCCACAGGGAAGTCGATGCCCACCAGATCATCGGATATACGCTGAGCCACGCCGGCGACGGCAACGTTCACCTGGTTGTGGCGGGTAAAAAAGGCGATCGACAGGAATGGGATAAAATCGACCGGGTGGTCGACACCGTGGTATCCAGGGCATTGGCACTGGGGGGCACGGCCACCGGTGAGCACGGCGTGGGGATCGGCAAACGGAAATACATGGCCACCGAGCACGGCGCCAGCCTGCAATGGATGCAGCGCCTCAAGTCATTGTTCGATCCCAACGGGATTCTCAACCCGGGCAAAATATTTCCCGAATAAAAAAGGCCGTTAGCATCACATGGACGCTAACGGCCTATGGCGGTCCGCACGGCGTTGCCCCTCAGGTTCAAAATGAGGTATGCACAGGAAAGCAGAGTCAGTTAGAAACGAGGCCTTGCCTATGGATCCCGCACGCTACTCGATTCTGTCCACCAGTCCCCAGTTCAGGGCTTTGTTGGCACTGAACCAGGTGGTTTTCTTCTCCAGCTCTTCCCACTTGGTTTTGTCCAGTTTGGAGTTGTCAACGAGTTTTCCGATGTAACGATCGCGCAGCAAGTGCATCAAATCGTTTTGGGATCGAATATCCGAGGCGGTTTCACGTCCCGGCCATTTCCAGAGCGCCGCTTCGTGAACCATGAAAATGGTGCCCGGGGCCGCCAGGCGCACATCGCAGACAGCGAAAACAGGGACGGCGGCACTGGCGATAATGCCGGAGGCATGGGCGGTAACCTTAAAGCCTTTGCGTCTGGCCCGCTCGATCTGATCCGCCAGGGCAAGACCCGAGAAAGCATCTCCGCCGGGGGAATTGATGAACAGATTCACATCGCGAATGCTCGTGTTGTTTTCCAGAACGACCAGATCGTTCCACAACCGGGTCACGTCGGCTACCGACAGGCCGGAGAAGATTTTTACAAAGGCCTTGTCCTTGGAAATAAACGACAGCTGCGACAGGCGGCCTTCCGGGTTGGGGACCTCCATCGACCTGTTGACGCGATCCTGGGGCGGCTCTTCTACGGTTACTTTGGCCGGATCAGCGGCCTGGACCTTTACCACCACTTCCTGGGGCTGGGATTTCGCCGGCGAGGTGTTTGCCGTCATACCGGCACAGCTTACCAGAAAGACTCCCAATGCCAATAAGATAAAGAATTTTCTAACCATGACTCGATCTCTCCTTCTATAGGGTTTTCTTTCTTTTCCTGGTTGCCCTCTATGATAGCAAAAAGCGTACCAATTACATTAAATCTCGCTGCCAAAATATTTATCCAATATTACAGCCGGTTAAGAGATGTCGTAGGATGCGCCTGATATCTTTAATAAGAGATTAATTTCGATCAGTCACGGATTTGACATTAAGAGTCAATAATGCGAATAGTCGTAAAATTTGATTTAAAACCCCATCTCACACTCAATGGCTGCGTTATCCAGCATAGCTGGATGATGCAATCGATCCCTATTAATTGGAGGTGCACCTTCCCGCAAATTGAAATGCTCACGTACTAGCGTGTACGCTCCGCTTTCAATTCGCGGGATGCCTTGCCCTTGAATGTGATCTGGGGCTTTAAATCAAATTTTAGTCAAATCGTTGACTAGTTAAACATCAATTTGCTAGCTGATCAGATAGTCAATAACCAATTTCCATATTTCCTATTTAACTGCTTAATTAAGAAACAAAACCTGGGAGGTATGAGATGGAAGATGTGTTTAGCATGTCGGATAGATATAAAGAAATGTACCCGGGCGTTGGCTTCGGTCTTACCCTGATCACCGGCTGTCGGGATGCCGCCAATCCGCCGGGTTTTGACCAGCATAAACGCAAACTCCTGCGCAAGATGAGAAAGCGGGAAACCCTGGCGCAGATAACCGAACGCATCGAGATCTACAACCGTTTTTTTCAAGGCTTCGGTTTTGACTGTCCCCTGCCCGGGCATCTCAAACGAACCGTCAACAGCGGATTTCCCCGCTATTCACTTTATGTGGATGCCCACTTTATGGCCGAAATGTGTGCCGGCATCCTGGTGGCGGTTACAGATTTTAGGCGGTTTAACGGTAATTTAACCCTGGATGTGGCCGATGAGGGAGAAATTTGTGCTGGAATGGGGGGCCGTCATTTTATCACCGGAGAAGGCGAGATTGTGTTACGGGACGAAAAGGAAATCGTCTGTGTCCTCTGCCAGGGGGCGGATGAAAAAACCCGTGCACGGGAGGAAACCGTGGATGTTCT
>JAFDCJ010000352.1 GCA_019312835.1 Deltaproteobacteria bacterium | reverse complement strand
CCGCATCGACGAATAGGCTGTCGTTGGCGTGACACAAACCGGGCAACCCGGATGCGAACTGTACCATCATCCCTTCACGGCGGTTGCTCGGAAGCTGGGCCCACATCGGAATTTCGGGCATGTGCGCCCATATAAGGTCCAATGCCTCATTATGGTCAACCAAAGGAAGACTGCCGATCAATGTCGCCAGCCCGTTGGCCTGAAATACCGCCGTCACCGCCCGGGCTCCTTTCACCTTAACGCGTTGTTTTGGTCTGTAATTTTATGACGTTAAGCGCTCGTTTCTATGTTTGGAGAAAATTTTAAAATTATCATGATCCATTTCGTTTAGCAAGATTAAGAACCTGAAATTGCCGACTCGAAATGATTGACACACAAATAGCCTGATGTTATATTCAGTTCGTTCATTGATCTTGTAGATTCAAATTGGTTTGCGGAGCGCCCGGTGACGAATATTATATCCTTTAAAGAGAAAAAGGGCCTTGCAAATGAGAAACAGGCAACCTTAATTAGAAAACGCAAGGTCCAGGCCGTTCGCAAAGTCTTTCAATGCACGCACTGCGCTTTGAAATGCGAGAAATGCGGTGCCCAGATTAGCGGCGAGTCGAATGACACCGAGCCTCATCAGCGCAAATTGAATGTCCCCTACAATTTTTGCGATGAGTGTTCGGACGAGTATCTGGACTATATCGAACGACTGCAGGGCGGCGGGGATCCTGATTGCTACTGGCACAACGAGGCCTGGATTGATTCCTGGAAGCGGTGGATAGATTATCAGAGCAGCGTTGATCAATATTTAAAATCAAAAGAGTTCAAGCAGCTGTTAAACGAACTCAGACAAACCGGGCCTGGGGAATAGGAGGAAACATGTTTGGAATAGGAATGCCGGAACTTATCATAATTTTAGTGATTATACTCATCATATTCGGAGCCGGCAAATTACCGGAAATCGGGGCCGGAATGGGCAAAGCCATCCGCAACTTCAAGGGTGCGTCCGACGAAGAGGAGAAAAAGGAACCCGAAAAAATTGAAAAACCCGAAGATGAAAACAATCCTAAATGATGAAAGCCCGCGGACGGACGCAGCAATTAATTAGCGCACCGGGCCCTGCCTTGTTTTCCTAAATATTTTAATTCTGCTGCCAGCAAAATCATAAATGGCGTAACAGCTTGCTGTTACGCCATTTTTTAGAAGGGGATATCATCATCCTCTGGCCCCGGCCCCGGCGCTCCCTGGAAACCGCCCCCCATCCCTCCCTGGGGTTTGCCAGCATCGGCCGCGTCGCGGCTGCCCAACATCAGCATTTGGTTGGCGACGATCTCAGTGGTATAGCGTTTGATGCCGTCTTTATCTTCCCAGTCCCGGGTTTGAATGCGGCCTTCAATGTAAACCTGCTTGCCCTTGGACAGGTACTCGCCGCAGATTTCCGCTAATTTACCAAAAGCAACAATTCGATGCCATTCGGTCCGCGTCTCCTTGGAGCCGTCTTTGCCCGTCCAGGTCTCTGAAGTCGCAATGTTGAAATTAGCAACACCAAGGCCGCTGGGCGTATAACGCATTTCGGGATCTTTCCCTAAATTACCAATCAGAATAGCTTTGTTCAATCCGTTTGCCATTTTCACCTCCTGGGGGTAGCCGCTGCGGTTTAGGCTTTTTGATACAGGAATACCATCAGGATGTCAATGCTCGATACAGGGTGCTGGTTGCCGGAAGTTATCAATTAATGGTATAAGGTTGAGGGTGGACGGTAGACGGTGGATGGTGGAAGGTTTAAGACAAGAACCTATGTCGCAAGGTATAAGGCTGAAGATTGAGACAAAATATTAATTTAGATCCGTGTGACCCGAGTGTTCAACCGTATGCCTTCGGCCATATACCCTCTACCTGTTATTGCCGGTAACCAGCAAAAAACCAGGATTCACTCATTATGTCCAAGGAAAGCCCGTTAGCAAAAAGGATCAAGCGGCACATCACCGGTCGCCGGCGGACCTATTTTGCTGCGGTCACACCCGGTTTCGAAGACCTTTGTTGCAACGAGCTTGCAGCCCTCGCACTTCCAACCGAGACGGTATCGATGGTTGACGGCGGAATTGAATTTGCCGGGAAGCTGGTCGACTGCTATCAGGCCAATCTGCATTTGCGCACCGCCGGTCGCATTCTTCTGCGAATCGATCACATTAAAGCCAGCGGTTTCCGTCAACTTGAAAACAAGACGGCTCAGATCCCCTGGGAGCTTTACCTGCCCCCCACGGGGGTCGCGAATCTGCATGTCACCGCCAGGCACTGCCGGCTTTATCATACCGACGCGGTCGGCCAGTGCATTTCCGCCGCCATTCAAAGGCGGTTGACGGATAATGATATGCGCCGCAAAGAACCGGATGGACCCGAATCGGGCCTATCCGTGTTCGTCCGGGGAGTGGACGATCGGTTTACGATCTCCATTGACAGCAGCGGGGAACATCTGCACAAGCGCGGTCTGAAACGCCATCGGGGCAAGGCGCCGCTGCGTGAAACCATGGCGGCGGCCGCCTTGCTGCTGGCCGGTTACACGCCGCCTGAACCCCTGATAGACCCGATGTGCGGTACGGGGACCTTTTCGTTGGAAGCGGCCCTAATGGCTAAAAAAATCCCCCCGGGATGGTTTCGAGAGTTTGCCTTCCGACACTGGCCGTCCTTTAGCCCAAAGCGCTGGGCCTATATGAAACGTCAGTGTGAAGCCCTGTTTGACAGTCCCCGGCGGCCGATCATATTCGCCTCCGATCAGGATGCATCCGCCTGCCGCCGACTTGAAGCCTGCGTCAGGCACAACGGTCTGTCCGATACCATCACCGTTTCTGAGAAGAACTTTTTTGATTTCCGGCCGCAGGACCTGACCGATGGGACCGGGATGGTCGTAATCAACCCGCCCTACGGGGTGCGTTTGGGAAGCCTCGATGAAAGTGAAACGCTTTTGGGGGCGATCGTTGACAGGCTAAAGCACGCCTACCAGGGCTGGAAAGTGGTTCTGGTCGCACCCGGCCAAAAACTTGTCCCCACAGTACCCTTCAAGCTGGAGGTGCGTCCTTTCTCCCACGGCGGTCTGAAGCCCGCCCTGATGTTTGGGGAGATCCGGTAGGACATAATCTTAGGAGATATACCGTATATTTTTAACCTGAATTCATGTCCCCTGCTCTTCGAAAACCAAAAGAAGCCCGCACTAACGCAATAATATTCCAACATACTGTTTTTAATCACTATTTTTGAAAAATTAT
>JAFDCJ010000351.1 GCA_019312835.1 Deltaproteobacteria bacterium | reverse complement strand
TATATTGTTGATATTAAGCAACCAAAAACAATTACAAGGAGACCAACCATGACGAATACCCACACATACATTGAAACTGAAACAGAGAGAGAAGAAGGGCACGTGGATACGCGTGAGCGCAATTTCGAGTGTGAAAATAAAGATCCCCATCTGGGATGTGATTTGGGAATCGATGTCGCCGGTTAATGCTCGCTTTCCAAAGCGCCCCTCGAAAATCCGTTGACCAGATTACGCAACAGGGCGGAACCACTTCTGGTTCTGCCCTGTTTATTACATTTCCAGTTCATCCGGTTTAAGGAGATTAACATGAAGCTAAATGAATACTTTAACACCAAAAAAGGTCTCGGGGTTCTGTCTACGGCTGACGGAGACGGCCAGGTTGATGCGGCCATCTATGCCAGGCCCCATTTCATGGAAGACGGAACCCTGGCGTTCGTTATGCGTGATCGTCTTTCCCATCACAATCTGCAATCCAATCCTCATGCAACTTACCTATTCAAAGAGGATGGTCCGGGCTACAGCGGCAAAAGACTCTTTCTGACCAAAGTCAGAGAGGAAAAGAACACCGAGCTGCTGAAATCCCTGCGTCGTCGAAAGTCTGCGTACGGGAATGGTGAAGACCGTTTTCTGGTTTTCTTTAACCTGAACAAAGAACTGCCGCTGGTAGGAGAAGGACGTTAGTTGCGTCCGCTGCATATAGCTGCTATATAGGTTATCCGGGATGGTGTTACGGAATCAGCTTTTTTCATTGTTATGGTAAACGCAATCTTTATCGGCAGGGGGCGGGGATAAACTCCGCCCCTGCGGTAGATGGTTGTTTCAATTCAACAGCGAACCCCTGCTGCTGAATCAAACACGTTGCATTACACCATGACCCGCCTGTTGGGAATCATGCTCTGTAACCCTGTCCCCATTTCTGCGGAGGAGACCCGACCATGACATCAGATCCAATTCTGGTTACCGGCGCCACCGGTTATGTCGGTGGGCGGTTGATCCCGGCGTTGCTTGATGCCGGCTATCGGGTGCGTGCCATGGGACGCAGCCTGGAAAAAGTCGGCTGCCGGCCCTGGGCGGGTCACAGGCGTGTGGAGCTGGTTCAGGGTGATGTTCTGGACCTGGAGTCTCTCAAGCGGGCGGCCTCAGGTTGCCGGGCGGCCTACTACCTGGTTCACTCCATGATCGCCCAGAAAGATAAATTTGTCGAAGCGGACCGGCGTGCTGCTCAAAACATGGTCGCAGCGGCAGCAGCGGCAGGATTGGAAAGACTCATTTACCTTGGCGGATTGGCGGAAGTCACCCAGGGGCCCCTCAGCAAGCATTTAAAATCACGGATCGAGGTGGCCGATATCCTGCAATCAGGCCCGGTCCCGACGACCGATCTGCGAACGCCCATGATCCTTGGATCCGGCAGTGCCTCGTTCGAAATCCTGCGTTACCTGGTCGAGCGTCTGCCGGTCATGACCACCCCCCGGTGGGTGCACTCATTGAACCAGCCCATCGCCATCCGCGACGTGATCGCCTATCTCATCGGCTGCCTCGAACATGAGGAAACCATCGGTCAGACATACGACATCGGCGGACCGGATGTTTTAACCTACCGTGATCTGCTGGATATCTATGCCGAAGAGGCCGGTCTGCCCAAGCGCCTGATTCTGCCGGTGCCTGTTCTGACACCGACTCTGAGCGCGCTGTGGATCCACCTGATCAGTCCGGTTCCCGCTTCGATCGCCCTGCCGTTGACCGAGGGCCTGACGAGCGATGCGGTTTGCACCGAAAACCGTATACGGGAGGTCATTCCGCAACAGCTGTTGAGCTGTCGCGAGGCGATACGCCTCGCCCTGGATCGCATCAAACAGCAGCAGGTGGATTCCTGCTGGATGGATGCGGGCGATCTACTCGAACCGGAATGGGCCCATTGCGGGGACGCGGAGTGGGCCGGCGGAACCATTATGAATTGCGGCTATCGCGCCCGGATAAGGGCAACGGTCGACGATGTCTGGCAGCCCGTCAGCCGGATCGGCGGCAAAACCGGCTGGTATTTCGGAAACTTTTTATGGCGCCTGCGTGGTATCATGGACCGGCTTGCGGGAGGGGTCGGCCTGCGAAGGGGCCGGCGGCATCCCACCGAAATCGGGGTTGGCGACGCGCTGGACTTCTGGCGCGTGCTGGAAGTAGAACCGCCCCGGCGCCTGCTGCTGGTGGCCGAGATGAAAACACCCGGTGAGGCTTTGCTTGAGTTTCAGATAACCCCGCTGGCCAACGGCCAGGTGGAGCTTCAGATGCTCTCACGTTTTTTACCGAAGGGACTGTTTGGTATCGTGTACTGGTATGGTCTCTACCCTTTCCACCAGTGGATATTCTACGGCATGCTCAAAGCCATTGCCAAATCCATTGACAAACCCATGGCTTCCGATCCCGAGCGATTTACCCCCAAGCTGCATACTACTTGTGCCCTGCCGAAGAAGAGTCCATAACTGTAAATCCGTTAAATGAAGTCTGATAATTCGAGGAATCTAAATCCTTTATAACGTTGAGCGTTGCGCTTCAAGCGATGGGCTTGAAATTGGCTTGTCTAAATTTGGGCAATGCGCTAAGAGAAGTTCTTGAAAAAACCAAATTAAGGTTTTTCGATGTTTTGTACATCGGGCGCCGCATTTATTCGCAATGATTCTGGGGACAGGAGTATGCCATGAAAAAAATAAGCTTTTTTGTTTGCCTGGGACTATTTCTTTTTCAAATCCAGCATTCTGCAGCTGCTGAACTACCGATCAGCGACGCAACGTCCGAATGTGTTGATTGCCATGCCTCGGTTCACCCCGGTATTGTCCAGGACTGGCGAAACAGCCGCCATGCCGGTATCACCCCCAAAGATGCCATGGCGGTTGAAGGATTGGCCCGCAAGGTTTCCAGCTCAAGGGTACCTGACAATCTGAAAGGAACGGTGGTCGGTTGCGCCGAATGCCATATGTTGCGCCCCAAAGCCCATGCCGATACCTTTGAGCACAACGGTTATGACATTCATGTGGTCGTCAGTCCCGCAGATTGCGCCACTTGCCATTCAGAGGAAGCGACGCAATATGCCGAAAACCTGATGTCCCACGCCTACGACAACCTGGCCGAAAATCCCCTTTACCAAAAGCTTCAGCGCAGTATCATCGGAATCAAAAAAAGAGATCAAGACCGCCTAACATATGAAGCGGCCGAAGATGCCACCAAGGCCGAGGCCTGCTATTATTGTCACGGGACCAAGCTCAAAGTGACCGGCAAGGAGATCCGGGATACCGAAGCCGCCGGTGAACTGGAATTTCCAGTCATCGCAGGCTGGCCCAATCAGGGTGTGGGTCGGGTCAATCTTGACGGCAGCCTTGGATCCTGCTCTGCCTGCCATACCCGCCATGCCTTTTCCATCGAGATGGCGCGCAAGCCTTATACTTGTAAGGAATGCCACGTCGGACCCGATGTGCCGGCATTTAAGGTGTATGCCGCCAGCAAGCACGGGAATATTTTTTCAGCAATGCACCAATCCTGGGATTTTAACGCCGTGCCCTGGACCATTGGGAAGGATTTTACCGCCCCGACCTGCGCCGCCTGCCACGTCAGTCTGCTGGTCAACGGGGATGAAGAAGTGGTATCCGAGAGGACCCACCAGATGAACAACCGCCTGCCGTGGCGCATATTCGGTCTGGTCTATGCCCATCCCCATCCCCAAAACCCCGATACGACGGTTATCCGCAATAAGGACGGCCAGCCGCTGCCGACCAGTCTGGACGGGACGCCTGCCGCCGATTTTCTGATCAACGCCAAGGAGCAGGACAAACGCCGCAAGTCCATGCAATCGGCCTGCTTGAATTGCCATGCGACCCCATGGGTAAAGGGTCACTGGCAGCGCTTTGAAAGCACGATTCATGAAACCAACAGGGACACGCGCATCGCCACCGGTATCATGCAAGATAGCTGGCAGGGCGGATATGCGGATTCCAACAACAATCCTTTTGACGAGGCCATTGAAAAAAAATGGACGGATGTCTGGCAATTCTATGCCAACGGGATTCGGTTTGCATCGGCCATGGGCGGCGGCGGTGACTACGGCGTGTATGCCGACGGTCGCTATCAGCTCAGCCAGGCGCTGCTGGAGATGAACGACTGGCTGAATCTGCACCGGAAACTAGGCGCTTCTGCCAAGAAATAGTCGGAATCGGCTTCACAAAAAAGGTCAAGTCAAGATTGCATTTGTCCCTGAGAGGAGAGAAATGTCCATCGAATCTACTCGCATCAAACCCATGAATGCCATCGATACGCATGAGGGCGATTACGTCCTGTATTGGATGCAACAATCCCAGCGAGCAGACTACAATCATGCGCTGGAATTCGCCGTTCAGCAGGCCAACGAGCAAGGTCGCATGCTGCTGGTGGCCTTCGGCCTGATGGATGATTATCCGGAGGCCAATCTGAGGCATTACGCCTTTATGCTGGAGGGTTTAAAAGAAACCCGGTCTACCCTGGCATCACGGGGTATTAAAATGGTGGTGCGCCGGGGGCACCCGGCGGAAGTGGCCCTGAACCTCGGTAGCCGGGCGGCCATGATTGTCTGCGATCGGGGTTATCTGAAGCACCAGAGAGCCTGGCGCGAGCAGGTTGCCAAGCAGGCCAAATGCCCCGTCGTTCAGGTGGAAAGCGATGTGGTGGTCCCCGTGGAGGTGGTATCTGACAAAGCCGAATATGCCGCGCGCACGATTCGCCCCAAAATTCACCGGCAACTCGAAACCTATCTGGTCGGCCTCAGGCGTACCAATGTGAAACATGAATCTCTGGGCCTGAACGTCAAAGAAATTAAACTGGGCGACATCAACCAAGTGCTCCAAAATTTAAAGCTCGATCGCAGCGTGCCGTCGGTCTCCGATTTTTTCAAAGGCGGGACCTCCGAGGCCGTAAAGCGATTTGATGGATTTATTCGCAACCGCCTCAAATACTATGATCGGCACAGCAATCAGCCACAGACCGATGATATTTCACATATGAGCCCCTACCTGCATTTCGGTCAGATATCTCCTCTTTACCTGGCGTTGAAAATAAACCGGGCCCCGGCAGCACTCAAAACAGCCAAAGACGCTTACATCGAGGAGCTGATCGTGCGGCGCGAACTGGCCATGAACTTTGCTTATTACACCTCCAACTATGACGCTTATGCGTGCATACCGCAATGGGCCCAAAAAACCCTGTCCGACCATCGATCCGATCAACGTGAGTACGTCTACAGCCGCCGGCAATTGGAAGACGCCGCCACCCATGACCCTTACTGGAACGCCGGCATGCTAGAGATGAAACATACCGGCTTTATGCACAATTACATGCGCATGTACTGGGGCAAGAAAATTCTGCAATGGTCGCAAACCCCGCAAGCGGCGTATCAAACAACCCTGGCCATCAACAACAAGTACTTTTTGGACGGGCGGGATCCCAATTCCTATACAGGGGTGGCTTGGATCTACGGGGTGCATGACCGCGCCTGGACCGAACGGCCCATTTTCGGCAAGACCCGCTACATGGCGGCTGCGGGTTTGGAGCGAAAATGTGATATTGCCGCTTACGTAAAGAAGGTGGATGATCTCGCCAAGAAGGTGGATTCGTGATGGCGCAGTCCAAGGTATTGCGGCTGATCCTCGGTGATCAGCTGGACGAATCGCACTCCTGGTTTAAAAAGCCGGATAGAAATGTGACCTTTGTGATGATGGAAATCCGGCAGGAAACCGATTACGTCAAGCATCATGTTCAAAAGGTGGCCGCGTTTTTCGCGGCCATGCGCGCTTTCAGTGCCAGACTCAAAGAATTGGGCCATACGGTTATCTACATCCGTTTAAACGATCAGCACAATTTGCAAACCATTACCGCCAATCTCCAACACTTGCTGACAACCCAAAAATTTTCTCGGGTGCAGTATCTTCTGCCCGATGAATACCGGTTGGATCGGCAGCTTCACAATCTGGCCAAGAAGCTGCCGGTCAAAGTCGAAGCGGCTGATACGGAGCACTTCCTGACCGAGCGCCGGGAGCTGAAGGACTTTTTTGCCGGCAAAAAGCGCTACCTGATGGAATCCTTTTACCGCTCGATGCGTAAGCGTTATGACATACTAATGGACCGGGATAAGCCGTTTGGCGGGCAGTGGAACTATGACCAGAAAAACCGGCAGGCTTATGATGGCCGGGTGGCCATTCCCAAAGCCCTGCTCTTTAAAAATGATGTGAGCGCTATTTGCCGTGCCATTCAAAAGATGAAGGTGAAGACCCTTGGTGAGATCCAACCGGCCCAACTGATCTGGCCGACCACCCGGGCCCAGTCCCTGAAATTATTGCGTGCGTTTGTAAAGAGCGGTCTGGGGGCTTTCGGCACCTACCAGGATGCCATGACCGCTGAAAACTGGTATCTGTTTCATTCCCGGCTGTCATTCGCCCTCAACACCAAAATGCTGCGTCCACTGGAGGTTATCCAGGCGGTGCTGAAGGCCTGGGAGCACAAAAAATCCCCGATCCAAATTCAGCAGGTTGAAGGTTTCGTGCGTCAGATTTTGGGGTGGCGCGAATATATGCGCGGAATTTACTGGGCCATGATGCCCGAGCTGGAATCCATGAACTATTTTAGCCATGATACCGCATTGCCGGATTTCTACTGGACCGCAGATACCCAAATGAATTGCATGCGCCTGGCCATCGGGCAATCATTGCAGCATGCCTACGCCCATCACATACAACGCCTGATGGTTACCGGAAATTTTGCCCTCCTGGCAGGCATTGACCCTGCCCAGGTGGATGGCTGGTATCTGGGCATTTATATCGATGCCATTCAATGGGTGGAATTGCCGAACACCCGGGCCATGAGTCAGTTTGCCGACGGCGGCCGGGTGGCAACCAAACCCTATGTATCTTCGGCCAAATATATCCGCTCCATGAGCGACTACTGCGAGACCTGCGCTTATGATTGGAAAGCGCGTCACGGAGACATGGCCTGTCCCTTCAACAGTCTGTACTGGAACTTTTTTGAACGGCATCGACCGCTTTTAGGCAAAAACGCCCGGGTGGCCATGATGTACCGGGTGTGGGATCGAATGGATAAGGATGAAAAGAAGCGGACATTAAACCAGGCCGATACTTACCTTAAAGACCTCAATCAACTGTAAGCTCAGTGCCGCCATCAGCTCCCATCGGGGTTAAATCTTTTCTTGTGCAAAGCGGATGAACTCTCGGACGCTATTCAGGTATTCGGCGCCGCCTACCCTGGCCGAATTATTATGACCCCCGCCCAGAATCAGCTTAAATTTTTTGGGCGAGGGGGCTTTTTCATATAACCGACGGCTCATTTTAAAGGGAACGACGGTGTCTTCAGTTCCATGTAGGATCAAAACAGGTATTTTAAGGCGGGTGATCGTGCTGATTGAGTCAAAGCGCTGGTGCGTGATCATATCGATGGGCAAGAAGCGATAATATTGGTGCTGCCGGCCCATATCTGTAATCGATGTAAAAGCCCCTTCCAGGATCAAGCCGCCGGCGTCGGGGTGCCATACCGCCAGGTTAATGGCAACCGCACCGCCAAGGGAATGACCGTAAATGAAAATATCTCCGGGGTGAATTCCTTTTTGGGTGACAAGATAGTTCCAGGCCGCTTCGGCATCGGCATAGACCTGGGCCTCCGTCGGAAACTTGCCCTCGCTTTCGCCGTAGCCGCGGTATGATATCAGGAGGACCGAGAATCCCAGATTCCGAAACCGCCGGGCATGATTCACATTGGCCCCTATATTAAAGGCGCTGCCGTGCAGATAGATCAGATAGCGACCGGTCGGATCGTCATTCGGAATCCACCAGCAATGCATATGCTCGATGCCGTCTCCATTGATGGCACTAACCGGCAAATATACATTTTCGAATACCAGATCAATGTCGGCCGGCGTTTGCGTGATTTCCCGCTGGCGCATAAAAATGAACCGGGTTTGGTTCATCCAGACATAGAAGCAGGCGGATCCATAGAGTGCGACGGTCAGCCCGCCCACTGCCGCCAGGCTCCAAATTAATTTTTTGCGTATGCTCGGTGCTTTCACTGTTCACTGCTTCCGCTCAGGTAGGCGACC
>JAFDCJ010000350.1 GCA_019312835.1 Deltaproteobacteria bacterium | reverse complement strand
ATGAAGGATTTTTGAAAAAGGGTGGCGGCAAAATGAAGGGTCGATTCTAGAAATTTTTTTTTTAACGCTAAATTGGTTGTTTTTAAATCCGCCTGAGGCGGATTACAACCGCAACGATTAAAGCACTGACGTGCTTTTGGCTTCCCCCGCCCATATGGCGGGGAAATCCAGCCCACCCGCTTTGCGGTGGTCGTTGACTCGTTTTCAATCAGCGAGAGACGGGAGTTTTAAATGGCGAAAGAAGAGGCGATAAAAGTAGAAGGTATCGTCCTTGAGACTTTACCCAATGCGATGTTTAAAGTTGAACTGGAAAATAAACATCAGGTCCTCGCACATATTTCCGGGAAAATGCGTATGCATTTTATAAAAATTTTGCCCGGCGATAAAGTGACGGTTGAACTTTCACCTTATGACCTGTCACGCGGGCGAATAACTTACCGGTCTAAATAATGACGAATGTAGAAGGACGAATGGCGAATTGAGGAATTCTATCGATCTTAATGCCGGATTATTTTTCAATCGACATTCGATATTCTTCATTCCAAGAGGGAGTACTTAAAATGAAAGTTCGAGCATCCGCCAAAAAAATGTGCCCCAAATGCAAAATAGTGAAGAGAAAAGGGGTTGTTCGGGTCATTTGCGAAAATAAGCGGCACAAACAGAAACAAGGATAGAGGAGGAATACGTTTTGGCAAGAATCGCGGGGGTTGATTTACCCAGAAAAAAACGAATAGAAATTGGTTTGACCTATATTTACGGAATCGGTAAAACCACATCTCAGCGTATACTCTCCGGACTGAGCATTGATCCGAACACGAAAACCGACGATTTGACCGAAGAGCAGATCAACGATATCCGTAAGGCCATCGACGGTGGGCACAAGGTTGAAGGTGAACTGCGCACCCAAGTATCGATGAATATTAAAAGATTAATGGATCTTGGGTGTTACCGGGGCCTTCGACATCGCAAATCGCTGCCGGTCAGAGGACAGCGCACAAGCACAAACGCACGTACCCGTAAGGGACCCAAGCGTGCGGCCGTTAAGAAAAAAGGCGGAGCGAAGAAGAAATAAATTCCTAATTGAGCTTGAAAAGCTCAATTAGGCGTTACTTGTAATTAGTTATTCGTTATTTGAACTCGACGACCACCTGATTTAGCAACTTTTCGACTGGTGCGATATAAAATCAGATAATAATCCTTTTACACGAATAACCAATAACTCCCAATTGTCGTTAAACCAATTGGAGTAAAAATTTCCAGAAAAGCGATCAGCATTTTGATTCTAACTGTCAATGATATAAATTGGGAAGTAATTCATGGCTAAAAAGACGCGTAGCACCAAAAAAAAGGTAAAAAAGAATATCGCAAACGGCGTTGTCCACATCCAATCCACGTTCAACAATACGATCGTGACCATCAGTGATGCGATGGGCAATGTTGTTTCCTGGTCCAGTGCCGGTCTCCAAGGGTTTAAGGGTTCACGCAAAAGCACGCCGTTTGCAGCCCAGCTGGCGGCTCAGGATGCTGCTAAAAAGGCCATGGAGCATGGCATGAAAAGTGTGGAAGTCTATGTAAAGGGGCCCGGCCCGGGGCGTGAATCTGCTTTGAGGGCGCTGCAGGCCACCGGGTTCAACGTGGTAATGATTAAAGATGTTACCCCAATCCCCCATAATGGATGCCGACCGCCGAAACGGCGCAGAGTGTAAATTAGTAAAATAGTTAAATAGTAGAATAGTCAAATAGTCAATTCGGTAATGACCCTTTAAACTATTTATCTAATTTTCCAATCAACTATTTAACTAAATTTAGGGAGGAAAAATTTGGCACGATATACAGATTCCGTTTGCCGGCAATGTCGGCGGGAAAATCTTAAATTATTTCTCAAGGGTGACCGTTGTTATTCTGACAAGTGTGCCTTTGATCGACGGGGATACCCGCCGGGTCAGCACGGCGAACGACGTGGCCGCAAGCCGTCGGATTACGGTATTCAGCTGCGTGAAAAGCAAAAAGTGAAAAGAATGTACGGCCTATCCGAGAAGCAATTCCACCTGTTTTTTAGCCGGGCGGATCGGCAACGCGGAATTACCGGTACAAACCTGCTCGTTTTGTTGGAGCGTCGACTTGATAACGTTGCTTATCGCCTGGGTTTTGCCAATTCGCGTGCCCAGGCCCGCCAATTTGTCCGCCACCGGCACTTTTTGGTAAATGGGAAACGGGTCGACATTCCCTCGTTTATCGTGAAAGTCGGCGATACCATTGAGGTGCGTGAAAAAAGTAAAAAGATGCAGGCACTTCAGGACTCCCTTGATGCGGTCGTCCGCCGTGGTGTCCCTCAGTGGCTCGAACTCGAAAAAGACGGCATGAAGGGTGTTGTGAAGGGTTTTCCGCTGCGCGAGGATCTCACCATGCCAATGCAGGAGCAGCTGATCGTCGAGCTTTACTCTAAGTAATATTGATTGCGCCGGTTTTAAGCAATCATGACCTTGGCCGGGCGGCCGCCGCTTGCGGTCGAAATTTACAACCTGAAATTATCAGGAGAAAAGAAAATGCCGTCAGAGGAACTTATGTACATGAACTGGCAAGAGATGATGAGGCCAGAAAAAGTTCAAGTAACCAGCAATCCATCATATGGTAAATTTGTGTGTGAACCCCTTGAGAGAGGATTTGGGATCACTATCGGAAACTGTCTGAGACGAATTATTCTGTCCTCGCTGTATGGTGCCGCTATTGTGTCGGTCAAATTCGACTCCGTCATGCATGAATTCAGCGTTATCCCGGGCATTCTGGAGGATGTCTCCGAGATTATTCTGAATTTGAAAGAAGTGCGTTTTCGCGTTGCGGATTCAGAGCCCAAAATAGTGCGCATCGAAGCCAGCGGTGAAGGGATCGTAACCGCCGGTGATATTATCAGCGATGATGGCAAATGTGAGGTGCTCAACCCCAAGCAGCACATTGCGACGCTTTCGAATAAAGCCAAGTTAAATTTGGAAATGAAAGTTGGCGTCGGCAAAGGCTATTCTCTTGCCGAAGCGAACAAGGATGCGGATGCACCCGCCGGCACGATTCCCATCGATGCGGTATTCTCGCCGATCAAACGGGTAAATTATTCTGTGGGCAATGCCCGCGTCGGGCAACGGACCGATTATGACAAACTTACGATGGAGGTTTGGACGGATGGCAGTATTTTGCCGGAAGATGCGGTCGCCTATTCTGCTAAAATTTTAAAGGAACAACTGACGATCTTCATTAATTTTGATGAACAGCTTGAGCCCAGACCGGACAGAAAAGACGATGGACAGCAAGCGCCCCAGTTCAATGAAAATCTATACCGTAGTGTTGAAGAACTCGAGCTTTCGGTGCGCAGCGCCAATTGTCTGAAAAATGCAGATATCAATAAAATCTATCAATTGGTTAGCAAAACTGAGCCTGAGATGTTGAAAACCAAGAATTTCGGTCGAAAATCCTTAAATGAAATCAAAGAAGTTCTGTCTGAGATGGGCCTTTCTCTTGGCATGAAGCTAGAAGGATTCATACCGCCCGAGGAAGATACTGAAGAAGGAGAATAGACAGTGCCATGAGACATCGCAAAGCCGTTTTGAAATTAAATAGAACCCCGAGTCATCGCAAAGCCATGTTCAGAAATATGGTCACTTCCCTGTTTAAACATGAGCGAATTCAGACAACCGGAGCAAAAGCCAAGGAATTGAGACGCTGGGCGGATCATCTGATTACCCTGGCCAAGCAAGGCGATTTGCACGCCCGGCGTCAAGCCCTTGCCATTGTGCGGGAAAAAGATGTGGTGCACAAGTTGTTCGAACAGGCTGCCGAACGGTTTGGTTCCGTGTCCGGTGGTTATACCCGGATCATAAAATTGGGACACCGCCCCGGTGACGCGGCTCCCATATCTTTGGTGGAACTGGTATATTCCCAGGACACCAAGAAAAAGAAGACCAAAAAGAAAAAGGCCAAAGCTGCGGCCGCACCTGGAAAAGCTGCGGCGGCCAGTAAACCGGCAGTAGAAGAAGGTAAGAAAAAGTCCGCCAAATCAAAGGCTGCAGATGCTGATGATAAAAAGGAAGCTAAAGCTGCCGCAGAAAAGACCAAAGTAAAATCAGCTGCCAAGAAAACGCCGAAGAAAAAAGCAGCCGCGGATGAAAAGGCCGTTAAAGCAGAGGCTAAAGCGCCGGCGAAGAAGGAATCAGCTGCTAAGAAAGAAGCTGGAGAAGCCCAACCGGAAGAAGCACCTCAAAAGAAGGCCAAAGCAGCTGCCGCCAAGAAAGATGACGGCGATGCCAAGAAGAAAAAGACCGCGGCTAAGAAAGCCAAAAAGGATGAGAAGTAATATCCTTTTCGGATTTCACTGAAATGTTAATTAAAAAAGCCTTGCCAGACTGATGGCGGGGCTTTTTTGTTAATAATCCAAGAATATTGATAGCTCATTTACCAATCACCGGAAATTTTATCCAACGCCTCCCGGGCCGCCTCTTTAACTTCATGATCATATTCACCCGCGACAACGCCTTGCAACCAGGGAATGGTTTTAGTATCGCCGACTTCCCCGAACAGGTATAGAATATCTCCCTTGATTTGATCGGGAACATGCTCAAAGTGTTCCCATAAGGGGTCGATTGCAGCAGATGCCAGAGCCGGGTCTTTCCCGGCAATTTCCTCGATCACCACCATTGCCCCCAAACGAACCGGCCATTTGTCATGGATAAGCAGATCATAAAAAGCGGGAAAAATTTCATGGGTATCCAGCATCATGGCGGCCAGATGGCTGGCCTGACCCTCTTTCAAGAAGCTTTCCAGCGACGCGGCGCTCAGCAAGGCGGGATTGCGGGTGCGGATGGCATCGACAATTTCCTCCAATGGCACCGAGCCTGTCCAGCGGAATTGTTCATCCAGCAGGATGGTTGGTACGGACTGTATTTGGTGGCGCTGCGCGAGCTCGGGAAAGAGAGTTGCGTCAATGACAATCAGCCGTATGCCCGCCTCGGCCATTGCCAACGGGATGAGCTGACGGATTACCTGTGGACAAAACGTGCAGTGAGGCGAGATGAAGGCAGTTAGCGTGGCCGGCAGCTCATTTTGCTCCAACCCCGTCAGGATGGACGCAGATATTTGTAAGGGTCCCGAATCGAGCGCGGCCAGCGCCTCGGCAAACGGTTGCATTTCCAATCCGCTGGGTATGGCCTGATATCTGAGGCCGTCGGCGATTTGAATTTCGGGCGGTTGCCGGGTGGAGCCGTCTTCGACCATGATTTTAATGTTGGGCACCAGTTGAACCAGATGGTCGCAGAACTCCCGGAACAGCTGTCCCTGTGGATGCCCGGCGGCAGTCAGGCCAATTTTAATTTCACCTGTTAATGTCTGGTTTAATTGGTGAAGTTGCCGTTTGTCAGATTCAGTCAGCATCGGTATCCCTTAGAAATTTTCGCTAGTGCGTCTTATCATGTGTTCGTGCGTCTGGCAACTTCTCTCAGATGTCAGCCTCAGATGGTTCAATCTGGACACTTGACGATGGTCTATACGTTGCTGGACTCGCCTCCGGCGATCTTCTGTCTTCTGCCGTCCGTTGTCTGGACATTGAAACCCAACATTGACTTAACTGTTTTTAGAGTGATATGGTCGGCTTTAACCTATTTTTCAGATCAATACAGATCGTGCCGTCAGGCTGCCGGTTTGGCATCATTGCGGTTTGCGAACAGGGTGTCTGACAGGGCGCGTTCTGAAATTTCTTCGTTGAAGAAGAAAGGAGAAAAAGGGCTGATGGATACATCCAATCTTTTGAAAGACAAAGTCGTCCTGGTGGTTGATGATGAAGTCGATGTTACCGATACCGTGGAAGAGATTCTGGACCAATGTTTCGTCCGCAAGGCCAATGATTATGATACCGCTCGTCAACACCTGATGAGTTATACGTTTGATATTGTTATCCTCGACATAATGGGCGTCAACGGATTCGAGCTGTTGAAATTGTCGGTGAAACGGGGTTTTCCGACCGTCATGTTAACCGCCTATGCCCTGACGCCCGAAGCCCTTGAAAAATCAATCAGGTTGGGTGCAGTTTCTTTCTTGCCCAAAGAAAAAATGAGTGAGCTCGATGAGTTTATTGCCGACGTCGTGCTCAAAGGTGGTCAACCGGTGTGGGGCAAACTTTTCGATAAGCTCGGCGGCTTTTTTAATAAGCACTTTGGACCGGACTGGAAACAACGCAACCGGTTTTTTGAAGAATTTGAGAAATCTCTCGAGAAAGGGCGGAATGAGGAATCCTAATCCTATAACATAATGGTACATAAATCCTTAATTTTTCTGCAGATTTTCAACGAAAATGCCTACAATTGTGCGGTCGATCATATTTATGATCAAAGAGGATTTTGACATTGCCGAACTCCAAACTGTTTACGTTGTCTGAAGCCATAAAACGGTACATTCCAGACGGTGGCTCCATCGCTATGGGTCTGTCACTGGAATCTCTCATCCCCTTTGCCGCCGCCCACGAGATGATCCGTCAACAAAAACGAAACCTTACCTTAATCGGCCCGATTTCAGACATGCTGTTCGATCAGCTCATCGGGGCCGGATGCGTGCGTGCCGTCCGAGCCGCCTGGGTGGGCAATGTTATCACCGGATCAGGCTATAATTTCCGGCAGGGGATCGAAAGCAAAACTCTCCATATAGAGGACCATTCCAATCTGACCCTGGCCCTGGCCCTGCGTGCGGGCGCGATGGGCGTGCCCTTTATGCCAACATACACGGCTCTGGGCAGTGATCTGTTTAAAACCAATCCCAACCTGAAGAAGGTGGTGTGTCCGTTTAGCGGTGATGAACTCACGGCGGTGGCTGCAATCAACCCCGACATTACCATTGTGCACGTGCAGCGGTGCGATGAATACGGCAATGCCCACGCCTGGGGAAATCTTGGTGTTACCCGGGATGCCTGTCTGGCAAGTCGCCTTGTTATCCTAACCGCCGAGGAAATTGTGAAGCCGGATGTTATCAGCCGGGATCCCAACCGGGTATTTACCCCCGGCTTTCGGGTCAAGGCCGTGGTCCACTGTCCCTGGGGCGGTCATCCATCGCCGGTTCCGGGCTACTACAACCGGGATCACCAGATGTTTATCGACTACCGTAATGAAAGTAAAACCACCGGGCTTTATGCCAAGTGGAAAAATCGCTGGGTGGACAACGTGGACAGCCATCAGAAGTATTTAGATCTGCTTGGACCGGAAAGAATCACTCGTTTGGCAATTAAAAATCATGTTTATGCTGAGACGGTGGATTACGGCTATTGAGAAATAAAGGTTTCAGGTGTCAGGGTCCAGAAGACAGAAGACAGAAAACAGAGGACAGAGGTCAGATGACAATCTGAAATGGGTTTTTAAGCCCAATCTAATCATTCATCAGCTTTGGCGACGGTCTGTTCGAATCTGCCTGTCGTCTGTCATCTGTCATCTGTCTTCTGTCCTCTGTCCTCTCATCCCTTTTGAATGGAATTAAGCACAATTGATGAATAATAGCAAAAACACCGCTAACTATAACCTTGCACAGCTGATGGTGACCGCTGCAGCCCGGGAAATTGCCGATGACGAAGTGGTGTTTGTAGGCATGCGCCTGCCGCTGCTCGGGTTTTTGCTGGCCAAAAGCACCCATGCGCCCGGAGCCATCGGGGTGTATGAGCTGGGTATCGTGCGGGATACGCCGGCGCCTGCGCCGCTGATGACCATGGGAGATTTGCCCAATCTGTGCCGCGCCCAGTGGTTGGCCGATACAGCCGATGCCATGGGGTTGCTCCAGCAGGGAGCGGTGGACCTGAGTTTTATCGGCGGTGCCCAGGTGGATCGGTACGGCAACCTGAACACCAGCTATATCGGGGGTATCGACACAGTTGAAACCCGCCTGCCGGGCAGTGGCGGTGCCTGCGACCTGGCCTGCCTGGCCAGGCGGCATATTATCGTCATGTCACATGAAAAGCGCCGCTTTGTGCCCCGGGTGGACTACATTACCTCTCCCGGCTTCGGACATGGCTGCGGCTGGCGTGAAAAAATGGGGCTTCCCCGAGGCGGGCCATCGACCGTTATCACCACGCTGGGAGTGCTGCGCTTTGATCCGGATAGCGCTGAAATGATACTCAGCTCAATTCACCCGGGCGTGACCATCGCGCAGGTCCGTCACAACACGGGGTGGTCGCTCCAGGTTGCCCCTGACCTGGCTCGGACACCGGAGCCCACTGCCCGGGAGCTGAAGATGATCCGGCAATTCGACCCTGAAGGATACTGGACCGGCTCGGCATAACTATTTGATAAAATATTGGATTCTAAATTTTAAAATTAAATTCTCGTATTTCATTTGAATGTCGGACCCACGAACTTAAACCGTCGGCTCTGAATATCTTCAAAATTGTATACAATTTTTCTTGAAATGGGAATCGGTGTTGTGATATATCCGCAATGATTTAAACGCCCTTTGGAAAATGAATGAGTTTTATGATTTGGTGTTGAACTACAAAAAAGGAGGAGTGAGGAAATGAAAAGGTTATTTTTATTTGTCGCGCTAGCTGTCGTTATGTGTAGTTTGGCTATCACACCTGCCGTCGCCGCAGGACCATCATTGGATGCCTGGAAACCGGCCTTTGATCCGTCAGGAGCAAAATATAAACTTATCGTCTCTAACGTATCTCATCCCGTGCTGAAAGGCGTCTACACCGGTTTTGCGATCCGCGATGAACTCTGGAAGCGGACCAACGGCCAGATGTACCTTGACTACAAGCCCTTTTCCATGCTGGGGGGGGAAGTTGAAGTTCTCAATCAGCTGCAAATGGGCGCCATCCAGGGCATGGCCGTCAGTTCGGTGGCCTCCACCAATCTCGGGCCCCGGTTCGGTGTGGTCAATCTTCCTTTCCTAATCGATTCGTTTGAAAAACTGGATAAATTCACCAAAAGCGGCAAGCTGTTTGATCATTTTCTGATGGCCATGGATCACCAGGGCATCATGGGCGTTGATATCTGCAGCTATGGCAATTACGGATGGGCCACCACCGTGCCCGTCAAGACCATTGAAGATGCCAAGAAAGTGAAATTCCGGATTGCCGAAGCGGCGGTCAACAAGCTGTCTTACAAAGCCTGGGGCTTTAACCCGGTGGTCATGCCGTGGCCGGACGTGCCGGTGGCCTTAAAGCAGGGCGTTATCACCGGACTGGATCACACCCTGACCGTGTGCAGCATTACCAAGAAATTTGAAGTCGCCAAGTACTTCACCGAGCTGAATTATGCCCAGGGATTGTTCATCTGGATCTTCAACAAGGCCTGGTTCAACTCGCTGCCCGCCGATCTGCAGAAAACCCTCGTGGCCACGGTGAAGGACGTCTGCGCCGAGGCACGCGCCGCCGCGAAGCAGCAGGAAATGGAGCAACGCAAGGCCGCCGCGGAAAAATACGGGGTGGAATTTTTTCAACTGCCTGAAAAGGACATGAATACCCTGATCCAACAGGCCAGTGCCGTTCACCAGGAATTTGCACCGGAAATCAATAAGCTTTACGATGGCGACACTTACAAACCCGGCAACTATCTGAAAGAGGTTCAGGATTACATGGCCGACTAGCCATCATTGTTTGTTACCTGAAACGAAGGGATGTCCTGCAATAGTTTAGCTAAAGCGGGCCCGCTACCGATGATACCGCTTTTACGGGAACCGGGCCCGGCAGGACATTGCAAGATATCACTGAAAGGGGGCATCATCGGCCCCCTCTCATTCTTTTGTGGCCAATCAGGATAAAACTGTGCGATATCCAATATTTGTACCGGGGGGAGCATCCCATGTTTGGTAAGATTCTCGACTTTTTGGACAGGGTCCTGAGCTTTTTTGAGGAGTGGACGCTGTTTATTACCGTTTTGGTTGCGTTGATCGCTCTGTTTGTCAACGTGGTGTTGCGGTACGGCTTTAACTATTCCCTGGCCTGGTCGGAGGAACTCGTCCGAGAGGTTATCATCTACACGACCTTTATCGGCTGCAGCGCCGCCGTTAAAAACCGTTCGATGATCAAAATAGATGCCTCGGTGCAGCTTTTGCCAAAACTTAAAATGCCGCTGACCTATTTCAGCAATTTCGTCATCATGGTTTTTGCCGGCATGATGATTTACTACGGCTGGATGATGGTGATGCTGCAATATCGCACCCATCAGAAAACCATTATCATGGAGATTCCCCTGGTGTTCTTGTATGCGATTCTGCCGTTGATGGGAATCATGATGCTGATTCGAGCCATTCAGGTCATCTACCAGGACATTATGGAACAGCGCGTTCAGAAAAACGAAACGTAGATTTTATAGAAGCTGTCTCGAAAATAGGATTTTGGTTCAAAATCGCGGCGGCCGCGAGGTTTGAACCGGAGGGATACTCCAGTATTTCGAGGATTTAAACCGAGCGCCCAATCCCGCCAGAGGCGGGAGGCCTAAAGACTTTGTTGAGATAGCTTATAGTAGCACGGGGAGAGCCGTTTATGGAAACAAGCCATGTGGTCATCATGCTGATCCTGCTCGGATGTATGGCAACTTATGTACCCGTTTTTATGTGTCTTTTTTTTACGGCGGTGTTGGGTTTCTTATTCTTTACCGATCTGCCCATACTGTTGCTGGCCCAGAGCCTTTTTCGAAGTATGGATAATTTTGCCCTTGTGGTGGTCCTTTTCTTTATCCTTTGCGGTAATATCATGACCGCCGGGTCCATCGTTGAGAAACTCATCAATGTTGCCAATTCCGTTGTCAGCTGGCTTCCGGGCGGTCTTGGAATGGCCGGCGTCCTGGCATGCGGCCTTTTCGGCGCCATATCCGGCTCAACCGTGGCCACCGTGGTGGCCCTGGGTGGCTTTATGATTCCGGCCCTCATCGACAACGGATATCCGCAAAAGTATACCCTGGGATTGATGACCACTTCGCCCAATCTTGGCGTGATCATCCCGCCCAGTATCGGCATGATCCTTTACAGCATGATCAGCAACGTATCCCTGGAAGGGCTTTTCCTGACGGGGTTTTTACCCGGGGTCATGATCATGTTCGGGGTTTGTGTGTACACGTATTTCGTCTTTCGAAGGAAGAAAGAGATTGTGCGCAAGCCCATCCCCAGCACGCTGGAACTGCTGCGTGTCCTCAAAGACGGATTCTGGTCGCTGATGCTGCCGGTCATCATCTTCGGCGGTATTTTTTCCGGCGCGTTTACCGCCAATGAGGCCGCCGTGGTTGCCTGTGTGTATGCCTTTTTTGTGGAGCTTTTCATCCACAGGACCGTCAAGTTCGGGGATGTCAAAAAGATCACCGTCAGCTCGGCCGTCACGTCGGCCACGTTGCTGATTATCGTGGCCGGTGCGACCTGTTTCGGCCGTTTGCTCACCCTTGAAGCGATCCCGGGAAAAATTACGGAAGCGGTTTTATCGACCATCACTTCCCCGGTCATATTTCTGCTGGCGATGAATATTCTGCTTCTGATCGTCGGCATGTTTATGGATATTATTTCGGCGACGATGATCCTGGGTCCTGTTTTCCTGCCGATGCTGGACGCCTTCAATGTGCACTGGATGCACTTCGGGTTGATCCTCACCGTCAATTTGGCCATCGGTTATTGCACACCACCCATGGGCGTCAGTCTTTATATCACCGGGGCGATTTCAAATAAGGATCTCATCTATGTTTCCAAGGCCGTCATTCCATTTATTGCCATTCAGACGGCGGTGCTTTTTTTCATCACCTATTTTCCGGAAGCCGTGCTCTGGTTGCCGAAAATGATGGGATTTTTGGAATAGAAACCCCGGGTGGCAAGGATGGTGATCATGCAGGGGGTTGAAGTCCCCGGCTGTCGATCTTGTTTACGTTGCGGCGAGGCATTTTCGCCGCCAAAGCGTCAAGACGCATAGTTGAATATTTACCAAAGGCATTTCCCTTCTTATCCTGGTGCCTTTGTGTCAACATTCCCCGCTTGGCCGGGTTAGGAGGCACAGAAAAATATGACTGAACAGGAATCCTTTCTCAAAGGCATCCATATTCTGGCTGTAGATGATGAAGAAGATGTTCTGGAGACCATCGTCGAGATCTTGGATGAATCCCGCGTCGATACCGCCCGTGAGTATCAGGGCGCGTCTGAAAAAATAAAAAAGCGAAAATACGACCTCGCCATTCTAGATATCATGGGTGTCGACGGTCTGAAATTGCTGGAAGAGACGGTGGCAAGGGGCATCCCCACCGTCATGCTCACCGCCCATGCGATCAGCCCCGAAACCCTGATGGAATCTATCCAAAAAGGTGCCATCTCCTATTTGCCCAAAGAGACATTGGCGGATCTGGATAATCTGCTCGATGACCTGCTCGGGGCTCACCAAAGAGGGGAGCCGCCCTGGAAGCTTCTGTTTGACAAACTCGGTCACTTTTTTGATAAACGCTTTGGTTCTGCCTGGAAAGAAAAAGATCAGGACTTCTGGTCTGAATTCAGCCGCACCTACCGGATCGGAAAAGGGATTCAAGAGCGCCTCAAACACGACCCGAAAATCCTCGATAAAGGCATCTGAGCCGGTTTCAGGGCGCTGATTTTTGATGTGGATTCTCCCGCGGACGCCGATGTGAACTAATTACGATGTGGCTGCAAAATAGCTACTTTTTAGCTTGACTTCCCTGTTACCATCTTCTATAGTTCGTATCTTATAATTGGCCTCGTACCCTGTGTGCCATCCAGCCTAAAAATTGTATATCATACTGTTTTTATATAAAATAATTTATACATTTAAAAGCGTACTGTATGGAGAAATCATCTACTAGGAGGATTGAAAATGGATTTTAATCTGCCGGAAGAACTTGAAATGCTGCGCGACATGGTTCGAGATTTTGCCACCGAAAAAATTGCGCCATTTGCCGACGAATGGGATGAAAAGCATTATTTTCCCTACGAGGAGGTCGTCAAGCCGATGGGGGAGCTGGGCCTTTTTGGTACGGTCATTCCCGAAGCCTACGGCGGCTCGGAAATGGGTTGGCTGGCTGCCATGATTGTCACCGAGGAGATTGCCCGCGCATCCAGCTCGCTGCGGGTGCAGATCAATATGCAGACCCTGGGATGTGCTTACACAATTCTTACGTATGGCAGTGAAGAGCTGAAACAAAAATATATCCCCAAGCTTGTCAGCGCTGAGTATATGGGCGCCTTTGCCATGACCGAGCCGGATGCGGGCTCCGATGTCATGGCCATGAAATCCAGAGCTGAAGACAAGGGAGATCACTGGCTGCTAAATGGCTCCAAGACATGGATATCCAATGCCGATGTTGCCGACGCCATTATTTACTACGCCTACACGGATCGCTCCCAGGGTGCCAAAGGGCTTTCGGCCTTCGTGGTAGAGGTTAAAAACTTCAACGACATCCGAACGACCGCTCTGGACAAAATGGGATCCCGCTCCTCGCCCACCGGTGAAATTTATCTGACCGATACCAAATTGCCCAAAGAAAATATTCTGGGCAACCCGGGTGATGGGGCCAAGATCCTGTTTGGTTCTTTGAACCAGACCCGGCTTTCAGCCGCCGCCGGCGGCGTGGGGCTGGCACAGGCTTGTCTGGATGAAGTCCTTAAATACAGCATGGAGCGTAAACAGTTCGGCAAGGCCATCGGCGAATACCAAATGAACCAGGATATGATCGCCCAGATGTCGGCGGAAATAGAAGCTGCCCGGCTGGTGGTATACAAAGCGGCCGTGGCCAAAGATCAGGGCCGGTTAAACAACGGGCTCGATGTCGCCCAGGCCAAATATCTGGCAGGTGAAGTGGCCAACAAGTGTGCCAACTATGCCATGCGGATTCTGGGCGCCTACGGTTATTCCACCGAATATCCGGTGGCGCGTTTCTTCAGGGATGCACCCACCTACAGCATGGTTGAAGGATCCGCCAATATCTGCAAATGGATTATTGCGCTGGATCAGCTAGGCATCCGGAAGGCTAACAGATAGTGCTTGAATTTGTCCAAGAGTCCAATACTCTGGATCGATAGACACAATCGGATTGGAAAGAAATCCCAAATAGCAAGCACCAAATTACAAACAAATTTCAAATTCAAATATCCAATGACCGAAACGTTGCAATGCTGAAGTTAAGTCACTATCGAATTCACAACCTGGATCTTCTGGGTTGGGATTTTGAATTTTTGTCATTGTGATTTGTTTGATATTTGGTATTTGTGATTTGTAATTTTGGATAGTGGTTGGTCAAGCAGGTTTTTACATAAAAAGATCCAGAAGGCTTATTAGTTTAGTGAAAGGAGAAAGATATGGAAATAGTTGTTCTCGTTAAACAGGTGCCGGATACCGAGTCGCTGATTGAAATTGCGGGCGACGGCGTGTCCATAAAAACCCAGGATATAAAATGGGTCATGAATCCCTATGATGAGATCGCGGTCGAAGAAGCCCTGCAAATCCGGGAAGCCCAGGGAGGCGCTGTGACGGTAGTTTCCATGGGGCCGGACAAGGCCGTTGAGACCATCCGCACCGCCCTGGCCATGGGCGCCGATAAGGGTATTCACATCAACGATCCCGCAGCTGCGGGCAGTGATCCCCTGGCGACGGCCAGGATACTGGCGGCTGCCGTAAAAGAAATTCCGTTTGATTTGATCATCGCCGGACATCGCGCCGTGGATGAAGACAATTACCAGGTCGCGGCCGCCGTGGCTGAATTTTTGAATATTCCGCAGGTTTCGATGGTGGTCAAAGCCGAGCTGCTCGATGGCAAGATCAAGTGCCAGCGCACCATTGAGGGCGGCACCGTAACGGTGGAAGCTGCACTGCCGGCGTTGTTTACCACCCAGCGCGGGCTGAATGAGCCGCGCTATGCCTCGTTGCCCGGAATCATGAAAGCCAAAAAGAAGCCGGTGGATGTCAAAACCATCGCAGATCTGGGAATTGATCCCGGTACGGCCGGTGCTGCCAACCGCAAGGTTAAAATTAAAGCGCTGAACCTTCCGCCGGTGCGACAGGCGGTTAAAATGGTCGAGGGCGAAACCGCCCAGGACAAGGCCGCCGAGCTGGTCAGGGTGCTGCATGAAGAAGTTAAACTGATCTAAGGCAAAGACATATAGATTAACCGAATACGAGTTCCTGTCCCTTGGTCGGGAATTTAGATCGAATAGTAAAGGAGATTAAAATGCCACAAGGTGTGTTTGCGATTACAGAACAAAGAGATGGTGTTTTTAGAAAAATATCCTTTGAAGTCGTCAGTGAGGGCAGGCGCCTTGCCGACGGTTTGGGAGCGGAATTATGCGCCGTGGTCATTGGCAGCGGTATAGAAGGCATCGCCGGGGAGTTGCAAAAATATGGTCCCGACAAGATACTGGTTGCAGATGATCCTGGCCTGGCCGATTACACCACCAGTGCCTACACGAACGTTCTGGCCGATCTGATTCAATCCGTGGATCCGGCGGTGGTTATCCTCGGTGCTTCTGCCCAGGGCAAGGACCTGTCTGCCCGATTGGCTGCCAGACTGGATGCAGGACTGGCCATGGATTGCACGGCCGTAAAGCTGGAAGACGGTCAACTGACCTGTACGCGGCCCATGTTCGGCGGGAAGATTTTTGCCGACGTGGGGTTTGACAGCGCCATTCAAATTGTCGCCGTTCGACCCAATGTGATGGATATCACAGAATCCGCCAAGGATGGCGCAATTGAAAAACCTGCCGTTCAGCTCGGCGAGGTTAAAACCGCGGTGGTTGAGAAGAGCATGGACACCGGGGATAAAATCGAACTGACCGAGGCAGATATCGTGGTATCCGGTGGCCGTGGAACCGGAGGGGACTTCGGCGCTGTTGAGCGCCTGGCGGCTGCTTTGGGAGGTGCCGTCGGGGCATCCCGCTCGGCAGTTGACGAGGGCTGGCGCCCGCACAGCGATCAAGTGGGACAGACCGGCAAAGTCGTATCCCCGGTTTTGTATGTGGCCTGCGGTATATCCGGAGCCATTCAGCATCTGGCCGGCATGTCGACCTCCAAATACATTGTGGCCATCAACAAGGATCCGGAAGCGCCTATTTTTTCCAAAGCCGATCTGGGTATTGTCGGCGATCTGTTTGATGTGGTCCCCGCTGTAGAGGAAGAAGTCAAGAAAGTTAAAAGCTGAACCTGATTGTGCGCAGGCCCAATCAGATGTTATTGGTTATTCGTTAGTTGTTCCGATGGCCGATAACGATTAACTATCCGGGTGAAAGCTACCGATCATTCGGGTTACGGTAAAGGATGACATACATGGAAGAAACCAGAGAAGCATTAGAGTTTGATGTACTCTTTGTCGGTGGCGGCCCGGCTAATCTGGCCGGTGCCATCCATTTGATGAATCTGGCCCAGCAGGCCGGCAAGGAAATTGAGGTGTGCCTGATTGAGAAGGCCGAATCCATCGGATCCCATTCTCTGAGTGGTGCCATCATGGATCCAGTGGCCCTCAAAGAGCTTATGCCGGACTATCTGGATAAAGGTTGCCCGATCGAAACCGCTGAATGCCGGGATGAATTCTATTACCTGACTCCCACTGGAAAGCTTAAAGTGCCTTATACACCGGGCTATATGCACAACGACGGTTGCCATATCATCAGCCTTTCCAAGTATTGTGCGTGGCTGGGTGAACAGGCCGAAGCACTGGGAGTGATGGTTTTCCCCGGTTTTGCCGGGACCGAAATTCTTTATGACGGTGACCGCGTCATCGGCATTCGTACCGGTGATAAAGGTGTCGACAAAGACGGTAACAAAAGACCTAATTTTGAACCCGGTGTCGATCTGATGGCCAAGGTGACGGTTTTCGGTGAAGGCCCCAAAGGCAGCCTGCTGCGCGAACTCGGCAAAAAGCTGGGAATATTTGACGGCAAGATGCCCCAGGTGTTTGAAACCGCCGTCAAGGAAGTGATTGAAATACCGGAATCAAGCCCATTTGTGGCTTCCAAGACCACCGTATTGCATTCTTTCGGTTATCCTCTGGGCTTGAACACCAAGGGCGGTGGCTTCCTTTACAAAATGAAAGATAACCGGGTGGCATTGGGATTTGTTGTCGGACTGGAGTATGAAAATCCTCTATTAGAACCTTACCAGGCGTTCCTGAACTTTAAAAAGCATCCCTTGATTGCCGGGATCATCGCCGGCGGCAAGGTGTTGCAGCAGGGCGCCAAAACACTGCCGGCCGGCGGCTATTACAGCATGCCCCGGCTGGCGGTGGACGGGGCGCTGATCGTCGGTGATAGCGCATCCATGTTGAATATCCAGCGACTCAAGGGCGTTCATACCGCCACCAAATCGGGTATGCTGGGCGCCGAAACGATTATGGCTGCCCTTGAAAGTGACGACTATTCAGCCGAAACGCTGGGTAGCTATCAACAAAAAATAGATGACAGCTGGATAAAAAAGGAGCTGTTTGCAGCCCGCAATTTTGGGCAGGCTTTATCGCAAAAGGGATTCGGTAAGTTTATCACCATCGGTGCACAGTACCTGACCGGTGGACGCGGGCTGACAGATCCCATGCCAATTGAAGAAGACAGCGCTTCGCTAAAAAAGGTTTCTGACGCAGCGGCGGCCGAAGTGCCGGCGGAAGTACAGAATCTTGACGGTAAACTTTATCTGGATAAATTGACCGGACTTTACCTTTCGGGCACCACCCATGAAGAGAATCAGCCCTGCCATCTGGTTATCCCGGACACGAACCTGTGCGTCACGGATTGCTATGAAAATTATCGCTGCCCCTGTACGCTTTTCTGTCCCGCCCAGGTTTACGAGCTCGAAGAAGAATCGGATGGAACCAAACGTATTAAACTGAATCCTTCAAATTGTCTCCATTGTAAAACATGTGAGATCAAAGATCCGTATAAGAACATCGTCTGGACCTGTCCCGAAGGTGGCGGCGGTCCCAAATACTCAATTGTCTGAGCTGATTGAGCTAACGCTCAATCAAGACAGGTAATCGTTATTCGTTATTGGAGATAGCTAATTGACTCATCCGCACAAATCGATTTCTGCTATTTAAGCCAACTTCTACGAACAGCCTCACCAATCTGGTGGGGCTGATCCGTTTTAATTAAGTTCTATTAACGAATAACCATTAACAAATAACTTCCAATTGGCGCCAGTCAATTGGAAAGGAGGGGATGACTTTGAGCAAGGACGTCGTTGAAAAAACAAAAAAAACAGCCGAACTTTATTTTAAGGACGTCAAGGGTGAGAGGCCTTTCGACCTGTGGCGGTCCTTTGACCCGGAGCTGGCCAAAGATTTGTCCTTATTCATCACCGGACAAATGTATGCCCGGAAGAAAATACCCCACACCACCCGACAGCTGATTACCGTCGCAGCGTTGACTGTTTTATCACGACTGGATGAACTCCGGCTGCATATCGAGGCAGCCTTGAATGTCGGTTGCCCACCGCAGGAAATTGCCGAGGTGATATTTCAAACCGCTATTTACGGGGGGATGCCGGCGACAAATTCTGCCCTGAAAACCCTAAGATCGGTTCTGGAAGAAAAAGGCCTCTGGCCGCTGGAATGACAAACATAACCAGGCGAACGAATACGGCTGCCTTCCGGTTTTTATTGAAAAACATTATGCTTGACACAGGCTTTTAGTTTTTTTTAGTTTGAGAGCGGTGATTGCTTGAGTTGAAACGCTATCAAGGCGGAGGGTTAAATGAAATTAAAACAAATAGTGGTATCCATTGAGAATGCGCCCGGCCGGCTGTTTGAGGTCACCAATGCCCTGGGCCAGGCCGGCATTAACCTGCGAGCCCTCAACCTGGTGGACACCGGTGCCTTCGGGCAGCTGCGGCTGCTGGTATCCGATGTTGCCAAAGCCAGGCAAATTTTAATGGAGATGGCGATCCCGGCCTTTGTCAATGAGGTTGTCGCCGCCGAAATCGAAGATAAACCCGGCAGCCTGGCCAGGATTTTGCAGCCCCTTGCAGACGCCAATGTCTACGTGGTATTCATGTATGCCTTCATCGGGTTTTCCCAGGGTCACGCGGTGATGATATTTCGGTTCAGCGACAATGATAAAGCCATTGAAGTCTTACAGGCCAACCATGTCAATCTGTTGAATGCCGAAACCTTCGACATACTGGAAACGCCCGGTCAATAAGCGCACCAACTTATGTGCTGATCGAAACTGAACAACGCATCTATCATACAAAACAGTTTCAAAGTGTCGGAATGTGTTTGGTGTTTTGTATTTGGTGTTTGGCAATACCTCTAAACACGGAACACCAAGTACAAAACGCCTTTTTCTGTGAGGCACTATGCTTAATTAATTTGTACGCGGTGGATCACCGCCAAAAGGATCAACTAACCAACCAGAACCATGCCCACCCGCAAATCCAAACATAGCTCGGCCAAGTCATCCAAAGCGTCCAGGAGCGCTCCAAAAAAGGACAGCGATGCGGCCATTGAAGAGGCCAAGATCCATGCAGATCGCTACCGGATGCTAATCGGCGCAGTGGCCGATGGCTTTTATGAGGTCGACCTGAACGGCAATTTCCGGTTTTTCAACGACGCGCTCAGCCGGATATTTGGATATTCGCGCCAGGAGATACAGGGACGCAATTTTCGGGAATTCATGAATGAAGACAATGCCCGCATCGCGTTCGAGTCCTTTAATCGCATTTATCGAACCGGCAAGGGTGATGTGTATATCGAGTGGGAAATTTCCCGTAAGGACGGTGAAACCCGCCACCTGGAAATCTCCGCCAGTCTGATTAAAGATGATAGCGGACAACCCATCGGATTCAGAGGCATTGCCCGGGATGTCACCGACCGCATACTAGCCCAGAAGGCTTTGCAGGAATCAGAAGCCTGTGCCCTGGAATTGTCCGAAACCAGCCGGCGGGCGGAACAGCGCTACCGGGCTTTTCTGGAATTTTTACCGGACCCTGTTTTTGTTTTTAACATGGACAATACGGTTTCTTATTTGAATCCTGCCTTTGAAAAAGTGTTCGGCTGGACCCTCAAAGAACTGGAAGGCAAGATTATCCCGTTTGTACCGGAAGAATCAAAGGCGGCCACCAAACAAGGCATCAAGCAGCTGTTTGAAGAAAAAGTCATCAACGGATTTGAGACCAAGCGTCTGACCAAGGATGGTCGGGTATTGGACATCATTGTCGACGGTGCCCTTTTCTACGACGCTCAGAACAGGCCTGCGGGGCAGGTGATCACCCTCAGGGATGTGACCCAGGAAAAGCGCAGCACACGCATCAACGAGGCGCTGTTTCGCATTTCCCAGGCTCTCCACCAATACCGGGGGTTGGATGAACGGCTGCAGTTTATCACCCGTGAAGTCCGCGACTTGATCGGGGTGGAGGGTGCTTCGGTTATTTTGCTGGATGAAAAAACGAAGGAGTTTTATTTCCGCGAATCTATTTATGATGACGGCAAAACCGGCCAGAAAATGAAAGAGATCCGCTTTCCGGCAAACAAAGGAGTGGCGGGTGAAGTTTATCGCACCGGCGAGCCTTTAATCGTGCATAACACAGCCACAGACCCCCATTTTTTCAGCCAGGTGGACGAAAAATCCGACTATCAGACCCGTAATATGCTGGATGTCCCCATCCAGATCCGAGGGCGTCTGATCGGCGTGCTGTGCGCCGTCAATAAAAAGGAGGGCAATTTCGACCAACCGGATGTTGAGTTGCTCACCGCCATTGCCAACTATGTGGCGCTGCCGATCGAAAATGCCGGCATCCACGAAGAACTCAAACGCTCCTACCAGGAGGTCCAGAGCCTGAACCGGGCCAAGGATCGGGTGATCCATCATCTCTCCCATGAGTTGAAAACCCCCGTTTCGATTTTGACGGCTTCGCTGGGTTTGCTCCGCAAGCGGCTGGTCGGCATCGAAGATCGCAATTGGGATTCGATTCTGGATCGTGCCCAAAGAAACCTCGACCGGCTGCTGGACATGCAGTATGAGATTGAAGACATTTTACGAGAAAAAGACTACAAGACCTATTATCTGCTTTCTTCCTTGCTGGATGCCTGCGCCGATGAGTTGGAGTTGCTGGTGTCCGAGCAATTGGAAGAAAAAGATATTATTCTGCGCTTGAGGCAACGGATCAAGGAAATTTTCGGCCCCCATGAGGCTGTACCGGAGACGGTCCGGCTGGACCAGTTCGTCAAGGACAAAGTACAGGCGCTGCGGCCGCATTTTGCCCATCGCAAATGCCGTGTCAGGACGCGCGTATCGGGTAAACACTTTATCTGGATTCCCCCGGATGTCCTCGGCAAAATCATAGAGGGCCTGGTTCGCAATGCGGTCGAGAACACCCCGGATGGGGGACTGATCCGGGTGTCGGTTAAAAAAGGTAAAAACGGCCCCGAATTGGAAGTCAAAGATACCGGAATAGGGATCAGCGAGGAGAATCAGCGGCTGATTTTTGAAAATTATTTTACGGCTTATGAGACCATGCAGTATTCATCCCGTAACCCGTATGATTTTGGTGCCGGCGGCAAGGGATTCGACCTGCTGCGGATGAGAATATTTTCGGAGCGCTATGATTTTCAGCTCAAAATGAAATCCCGGCGCTGCCGGATGTTACCCGATGACAGTGAAGCCTGCAGCGGTTATATCACAAACTGTATTCACAGCGGGAAACTGGAGGATTGCCTGGATTCAGGCGGCACGACGATGACGGTGCAGTTCAAATCGCAGAGGACGGAAGACAGGGGACAGAAGACAGAGGATATATGATTCAGGATTACCACAATCCCGGATTTTAGATTTCGGATTGCGGATTGATAAAAGGAATGTTATCGATCTTATTTTCTTAGAATATAAATGAGCGCTGAATGTTGTTTGATCGCTGAACCTTCAACCCACAACCCGCAACCCGTAACGCGCAACGTTTACCGGAAGGTAACCAAACTTAATAGAATGCCATAGCGGGATTAGCCTTATAATCTCGGAGGAATGTGAGCCATGAACCAACCGCGTCAGCCCGACCAGCAAGAGCCGGAAACCAAAAAGCGTCCGCAGGACTTTTTCCGGGACATAGAAATCCAGTTTTTGATTCATGAACTCAAAGATCCGATTTCAATTATCGAAACAGGATTGCGCACCCTGTTGGAGAAAAAAGATAAATTCGGCCCCCTGGTACCCAAGCAGGAAAATACCCTGAAGCGCACCTTGCGCAACACCAAAAAGGCCCGGGAGATGCTGAACAATTTAATGGAAATCGGGCGCTCCGAGTCCGGCTGTTTCATCTGTTCTCATTTTCGACCGGCCAAATCCGTCTACCAGGCCATGAAGGATTCGCTGGAAATCATGACCGGGCCGCTGTCCGAGGAAATCGGCAAATACGAGGCCGAAAAAGAGGCCCTGGAGCTGCTGAACCGCAACGGAATATACCTGAATTTTTCCGAGCGGGTATTGGATATCGAGATTTTTCAGGACGAAATAAAATTTCGTCAAATCGTCGGCAACCTGCTTAAAAACGCCCTGCATCATCGCCGGGAAAAGCTCGAAATCAAAATGGACATCGCCGATGATATCGTGTCGCTTACCGTCACCGACGATGGCCCGGGGGTCGAGCCGGATCATCACGAGATAATCTTTAGGCGTTATGCCCAGGTAAAGGAATGTTCCATTGTGCCGCGCAAAGGCCACGGCCTCGGTCTGGCCGGGGCGCTGATTCTGGCCCAGTGCCTCGGCGGCGATATTAAAATTGTCAGTGAAAAAGGGCAGGGTGCCGCCTTTTGTCTGACCCTGCCGGTGACGATGGCAGGGGAATGAATCGGTTGCGCGTTCCGTGTTACGCGTTGAGAGCGTCGGGTCGCGTGTCTCATGGTACGCGTTGCGTGTTGCGAGGTAGATTATCTGACGATCCGAATTCCGCAATCACAAATTGGAAATCTAAGACATCTGTCTTCTGACCTCTGACCTCTGTCTT
>JAFDCJ010000349.1 GCA_019312835.1 Deltaproteobacteria bacterium | reverse complement strand
TTTCTAAATGAGTTTACTGATTTAATTGTGAGGGCACCATGCAACGTCATTGACTTAGAGGTGCAGGGTTCAACGTTCAAGGTTCAGGGTTCAGCGCACTGTGTGCGGATAAAGGTTGGAGGTTCGAGGTTGGAGGCTGAACCGCTGCAGTTTAAAAATTGCCTCCAACCTCTAACCTCAGACCTCAAACCTCTAAACCTTGAACCCTGAACGGCGATTACAGAATTTCCACCAACTCGTATAGCCGCTTGCCGCCGGGCACCACCAGCATCAATTCGTCGCCGGGTTTTTTACCCAAAATGGCTTTGCCCAATGGCGACGATATCGAAATGCGCCCTTTGGCGATGTCGGATTCATCCGGCCCTACCAGTTTGTATTCGACTTCCTCGCCGGTGTCTATATTCTCCAACAAGACTCTGGAACCGAATACCGCTCGATCCCGGGGCAGTTTGTCCGGACGGATGACATCGGCGTTGGCTAATTTAAACTCCAATTCACCGATCCGACCCTCAATAAAACCCTGTCTATCCTTGGCAGCGTGAAATTCAGCATTTTCGCTGAGATCACCATGGGCGCGTGCCTCTTCAATCGCTTTTATGTTTTGGGGTCGTTCAACACGTTTCAGCTTTTCCAGCTCTTTTTTCAGAGCGTCATACCCTTCCTGGGTAACCGGCACTCGATCCAATTTAATACTCCTCATCCGGCAGAGCCGGAAATGATGATTGTTTTTTTACAAATAATCGTCCACCAAAACCCTGGCGATCTGCACGGCATTGGTTGCAGCCCCTTTGCGGATGTTGTCTGCCACAATCCACATGTTGATTCCATTGTCAATGGACTCATCATCTCTGATCCTACCCACAAGGGTTAAATCCTGTCCGGCTGCATCGGTTGCCAACGGGTATTGATTGTGAAGCGGATCATCGACGACTTTGATACCGGGAGCCTGCTCCAGCAGGGCTCTCACATCCGCAGCCGATACGGGTTTGCGGGTTTCCACATTAACGGATTCAGAGTGGCCAAAAAAGACCGGAACCCTTACGGTGGTTGCCGTCACGCCGATGGTATCGTCTTCCAGGATCTTTCTGGTTTCATTGACCATCTTCATTTCTTCCTTGGTATAGCCGTTGTCCAAAAATGCATCAATGTGCGGCAAACAGTTGAATGCGATTGGGTGGGGATACACCTTTTTCTCATAACTTAAAAAATTAATCATGGCCCGGGTTTGATCAAAGAGTTCATCGATGGCTTTTTTACCCGTGCCGGAGACCGCCTGATAGGTGGACACGACAATACGCTTGATGCCGTACTCTCGATAGATCGGTTCCAGCGCCACCACCATCTGAATTGTTGAGCAATTGGGATTGGCAATGATTCCTTTATTCTTGTATTGGGCAATCGCAGCGGGATTCACTTCGGGAACGATTAACGGCACCTCAGGGTCCATGCGCCAGGCACTTGAATTGTCCACCACCACGCACCCATCCTTGGCCGCACAGGGCGCATATTTCTCGCTGGTTCCGCCACCGGCTGAAAAAAGGGCGATGTCCATGCCTTTGAATGAGTCTTCTTTGAGCTCTTCGACGGCGACCACCTCTCCTTTGTAACGCAAGGTTCTGCCCACCGAACGTGACGAAGCCAAAAATTTCACGGATCGCGCCGGAAAGTCCATTTCCTCCAGGCAACGAATCATTTGATTGCCCACCGCTCCGGTTGCGCCCGCAACGGCGACGTTAACTTTCTTCTCAGACATCTTATCGGTCCCTTTCTTCCGCAATGAAATAAACGCCTGCTTGGATCGAACGCTCAAAGTTGATCTATGATAAATATTTGCGAAAATATGCGTATCTTTACATTACAGGCAGGATTGGATTTTGAAACCACTTCTATGTAAATTGACCCAGTATTGATGTACCCGCTTTTACGTGGTCGCCAACGGCCACTTTTAGGGTTATGTCGGCCGGCAAATACACATCCAATCGGGAGCCGAAACAAATCAGTCCGAACCGCTGGCCGCGTATCACTTGATCACCCGGCTTTATATGGCAAATGATGCGTCTGGCAATAAGACCGGCAATCTGGACAACACACATGGGTTTTCCATCTTCCATCTCGATTAAAACCGCGTTGTGTTCGTTTTGTTCGGAAGCCTTATCGAGATTGGCCGAAAAAAATTTCCCGGGATAATAGTCTATCTCCTTGACCCGACCGTTATGGGGCACACGGTTAACATGCACGTTGAACACCGACATAAAGATGCTGATTTTCATGGACTCACCGCTTAATAGCGGACAGTCGTTCACTGGGCCTGCGGCGATAACTTTTCCGTCAGCCGGTGATACCACCGCGCCCTTGGCGACGGGGATAACCCGGTCAGGATCTCTGAAAAACCCACAGATACAAAAGGTTATCACCAATCCAATCAGCGTAAGGGAGGTAAGCCCCAGCAATGCCAGAACTGCAGTCGTAAAGGCGGCAACACATATAAACGGATAGCCGGCACGCGCCACCGGAAACGCTGTTTGACTCGGCGGGTCAGATCTCGCAAATTTATCCATTAACCATTAACCCAAAAAATAACGCCTGATACGGGATTTTGGCACCCCATCAGGTAGTGGTGAACATGGACCGCTATAATCAACTGAGCATAAATTTTTATGGTTAGCAGTAATCCGCTTTCTTGTCAAGGATATCCTGTTAATTTCCGAAGTTACGTGATTTTATCAGGTGGTCGATTCTCTGTAAGAAAGTCGCTACTTGTTTAATGCAAATCTTGAAAACGACAGGCACCAAAAAACAATTTCCAGGGTAAAGAATTATCTTTTTTTTCGATGCAGCACTGCGTCGGATTTGCGGATATAGTGAGGAATCAGCAGCGCGACGTCATCGGCCTGGTCCTGCATAAAGCGGTTAAGGCTTAAACCGGCCACCGCCGAGGCCCGAATGCTATCATGATTCCGACCGGCAAAATGGGCCAGCGCTCCCAGTGCATCGATGATCTCCTTTTGATATAGGGCGGCGCCGTTGCCGACGAATAAACAGGGTTTGCGTATCCCGCTGATGGCATCTGCCAGCGCGAGAACTTGCTCAGGACCATCTTTTTTAAGTTCACCATTCTCGTAATGATAGCGGCAACAGTAAACCTCCTGTTTGCGCGCATCCAGCAGCGTGCATATCGGATAGGGGCCAGGTATACTTTGCCAGGCGAGGGCATCCAGGCTTGAAATCCCGACCACCGGCTTTTTCAGCGACCACGCCAACGCTTTGATGGTACTGATGCCAATTCGCAAGCCGGTAAAAGATCCCGGTCCCAGGGTTACGGCAAATCCATCCATGGCGGCTATTTCTAATCTGCAAATGCCACAGACGGTGTCGATCATGGTCACCAAATGTTTAGAATGGGTCTGGTTAGGTGCCGATGTTAATTCTGCCCTCACCACCCCGTTATCCATGATCGCTACGCTGCAGCTCGAAGTCGCCGTATCTAAGGCAAGGATTTTCATGTTGGGATCGTTTTGACCGTTAGGATCGTTTAGTTCGTTAAAGGCCTTGTATACAGCAGGCAACCTTTATTGAGGCATTAAGGTGTCAGGTGTCGGGGCTGGAAACCGAAAACGCCGACACCTGAACACTGACACCTGAAACCTATTTTTATATTACGTATGATACCAATTGGTCATGAACTCTAAAATCTGCAATTGGGATAACCGTCGAGTTATTTTCCTTTTTTCAGCAGTGCCACCTCCAGCACCTCCTCCATACTCACAACCGGGATAAATTCCAGTCGGCGTTTGATCTTGGTGGGGATCTCGGCCAGGTCTTTTCTATTTTTCGCGGGGTAGATGACCTTGCGGATGCCACCCCGCAATGCTCCCAGCGCCTTTTCTTTCAATCCGCCGATCGGCAAAACCCGGCCTCTCAGCGTGACTTCACCTGTCATTGCGACATCGTTTCGCACGGCCCGGCCCGACAGCGCTGAAATCAGTGCGGTGGCCATGGCGATGCCAGCCGAAGGCCCATCCTTGGGAATTGCACCCGCCGGCACATGGATATGGATATCAAGGTCATCAAAGCTTTGCTTTTTTGCGCCGAATCGGGCCATGTTCGCCCGGGTGTAAGTCAAAGCTGCCCGCGCGGACTCCTGCATCACCTCTCCCAGTTGCCCGGTGACGATCAACTCCCCTTTTCCGCCAATCAGAGAGGCCTCAACATACAGCACTTCACCGCCAGCCTGGGTCCAGGCCAGACCGGTTGCCAGCCCGATTTGGCTTTGCTCCTGGTCCATTTCCGGAATGAACTTGGCAACCCCTAAATATTTATGTAAATTAAGCCGGGTTACCTGAAATTTTTTCTGTCTGTTCTCAGCGATTTGGCGGGCTGCTTTGCGGCAGATGGTACCAATCTCACGCTCAAGATTTCTCAATCCGGCTTCAGCAGTGTATTCCCATATAATCTGCTCCATGGCGCCGGTGCTAATCGTCAGGGTCCTGGCTTTTAGACCCTTTTCTTTGATCTGACGCGGCAGCAGATGCTTGAAAGCAATGGCCGCCTTCTCTTCCTGGGTGTATCCGGCCAGGTTAATGACTTCCATGCGATCCAGCAGGGCTGACGGTATGGTATCAGTTGTGTTGGCGGTAAGAATAAACATTACCCGCGACAGGTCGAAGGGCAAATTCAAAAAATGGTCACTGAAAGCTGAATTCTGTTCCGGATCCAGGGCTTCAAGAAGCGCTGCCGAGGGATCCCCCCTGAAGTCAGCGCCCAGTTTATCGATTTCATCCATCATAAATACCGGATTGTTCGTTTGACACTGCTTCAGACCCTGCAGGATGCGACCGGGCAGGGCCCCGATATAGGTGCGGCGGTGTCCCCGAATTTCAGCTTCATCGCGAATTCCGCCCAACGATATTCGAACAAATTTGCGATGCAACGCCCTGGCAATCGCCTGTCCCAATGATGTTTTTCCGACCCCCGGCGGTCCCACGAAACACAGGATGGGGCCCTTGCTCTTTGGATTGAGCTTGCGGATGCTTAAATACTCCAATATCCTTTTCTTGACGTTATCAAGCCCGTGGTGATTCTTATCCAGAATTTGTTGCGCCTTTTTGATGTCGATGACATCCTTGGACGATCGGCTCCAGGGCATGTCCACCAGCCAGTCCAGATAGGTCCTCACCACGGTTGACTCGGCTGATTCAGGGTGCATCTGCTCCAGGCGTTTTAATTGTTTGGCAGCCTCTTTGTCGGCGTCCTTGGGCATGCGGGCGCGTTTGATTTTCTTTTTATAATCTTCCAGCTCCAGCAGGCTGTCATCGGCTTCACCCAGCTCCTTGTTTATGGCCCGCACCTGCTCGCGCAAAAAATAGTCCCGCTGACTCCTGGACATCTCTTCTTTAACTTCGGCCTGAATTTTAGCCTGCATGGTAGACAGCTGGACCTCTTTGGCAAGGAGGTCATTGACCTTTTTCAGGCGCTTTTTCGGATCCACGATCTCCAGCAGTTGCTGGCTGTCCTCGATGTTCAACCTGAGATTGGACGCAACCAGATCCGCCAGTTTGCCGGGCTCTTCTATGCTTTGCAATACCGTGATGACATCACCGGACATCTCCCCGCGCAGGACTAAAATTTTCTCACAATGCTCCCGGACGTTTCGCATCAGCGCCTCGGTTTTCAGGCTGATTTTATCGACGGCCGGCTCTACCATCCGTTCAAACTTGACGCGATACACGGACCGTCGGCTGGTATAATTTACAATTTTGGCTTTGGCGAACCCCTGAACCAAAATCTTGACGCTGCCGTCCGGAAGTTTCAGCATGCGCAGCACCCGGCTGATCGTGCCGGTGTTAAAAATCTCGTCCGTACCCGGATTTTCAATGGCAGGATCCATCTGAGTCGCAAGGAATAGAAAGCCTTCCTTGGCCACAGCCTCCTGAACTGCACGGACTGATTTTTCACGCCCCACAAACAAAGGCAGCACCATGTCCGTAAAAACAACGACATCGCGTACGGGCATTAAGGGAAGGATCCCGGGTATTTCAGCATCCGGATCGTCATCCTCGAGAATGCTGATAAGGTCATCTTTATCGGTTTCGGCCATTTTTCCTCTTTTAATACCCTGTAATCACAGGTTTTTCTAATCAAAGTAGGCGTTGTTTTTGCATCTAATCGGCTTTTTCCATCAGGCGGCAAGAATTTTTGGATAAAAAGCAAGCGATGTAGAGAAACGCTTAACCTCTAATAATAATACATATCCGATTTTTGACAATATCACTTTGTTTTTTTTACAAAACATGCCAAAATATAAGAATAAGTAAGGAGAACGTATGATTCCGTATCTCATAGAGATTTTCATCTTCCTCATCGGTCTATGTATTGGCAGTTTTCTCAACGTTTGCATATACCGGTTGCCGGCTTCCCAATCGATTGTTCATCCGCGCTCCAAATGCCCCAATTGTGATACCCTGATTCCTTTTTACGACAATATCCCCCTCTTCAGCTATTTATGGCTGAAGGGGCGCTGTCGCCGCTGCCAAACCAAAATATCGCCACGATATCCAATAGTTGAGTTGCTCGGCGGCCTGTTCGCCCTGGGAATTTACATGAAATTCGGCCTGGACATCGCAACATTGATATATTACGTCTTCATTGCCGCTTTGCTGACGGTCACCTTTATCGATATCGATCACCGCATCATACCGGATGTGATCACCCTTCCGGGGATACCCATCTGTTTTGCGGCCAGCTTTGCCCTACCGGCAATAACATACAAAGACGCCTTGCTCGGCATCCTGGCTGGCGGCGGAAGTTTGTTTCTGGTTGCCTGGCTCTACAGCTTAATCACCAAAAAAGAAGGGATGGGCGGCGGCGACATCAAATTGCTGGCGATGATCGGTGCGATCGTGGGGTGGCAGGGTGTATTTTTTACCATCTTTGTCGCTTCGCTGGCGGGAACGCTGGCAGGTTTTGCGGTTATGCTGCAGTCGCGCAAGGGCATGAAACTGGCCGTACCTTTTGGTCCCTTCTTATCCATCGGCGCCATTGCTTATATCTTTTTCGGTACACAATTGATCAACTGGTATTTTAATTTACTGCGATGAGACTTGCCATTTTTTCAGATGCCCACGGCAACTTTGATGCCCTCAAGCAGGTCATCAAGGATATCGACTCATCCGATGTAGATGCCGTGATCAGTCTGGGCGACAACATCGGATACGGCCCGGAATCGGATCGGGTGATAAAAAAGATCAAAGCCCTTAATATCCCTTCTGTGCAGGGCAATCACGAACTGGCCGTCAATGATGAGGAATATCTGAACTGGTTCAATCCGGCCGCCCGCAAATCGCTGATTAAAACCCGGAATAAACTCAGCAAGGCTTCCCTTCGCCACATTTCACAATTCGAACCGGTTATCACATCCTATGGCTGTCGCTTTGTACATGGGTTTCCTCCGGATTCTCCGTTGATTTATGTGTATCAGGTATCTGAGGGCCGCAAGCAGGAAGCTTTTGAGGAGATGGCGGAAAGACTATGTTTTATCGGTCATACCCACACCCTTGAAATCATCGGCTATGATGGAAAGGACATAGAATACGAAACGCTTCCTGAAGGATTATCCCGCCTGGAGCCGGATAAAAAATATATTATCAATGTTGGCAGTGTCGGACAGCCCAGGGATTCTAGCAACAATGCCAAATATGTCATCTGGGATTCGCTGGCAAATTCACTTGACGTCAGATTTTTATCCTATGATATCGCGTCGGTGGTCAAAAAAATCAAGGCGGCCGGCCTTCCGGAAGAGCATGCCGTGAGGCTATGGTAGGACGAATAGCGAATTTAGAATGCTGAATGTCGAAGGAATGCATTCTGTCTGTTTTTAAAAAAGACTGAGCGACACGCGGCGCACTCGTCGCGCAGCCGCCTGACGCAGTGGGAGCGCCTGTGCTGCGCGAGCGAAACCTACCTTCGAAATTTTGCGGTTTGCTTTTCTTACAAATTTATCAGGTTTTAAATTCCGCCCCCAGCGCCAGGCCTAGATCCAGGGCTTGGCGGTTCATATCTAGAAAATCAGAGGGAATCCTTTTCTCAAGCACCTTCATAATTGACTCGGGTGAAACCAGGTCGGTTAAACTGATCAATGCGCCCAGCATGGCAATGTTAAACACAATCGGTTTGCCGATTTTTTCCATGACGCTATTGTATATCGGCATTTCCTTTTGCTGGGCATCGACTTTTTTTTGGGTCTTGACGTAGCGTGTATCGGTGATCAGCAATCCGCCGGGTCGAATGATGTCGTAAAATTTGTTATAGGCGTCCTGGGTGAGACACACCAGCAAATTGGGCTGAATAACCTTGGGATAGTCTATGGTCGAATCCGAGATAATGACATCGGATCGGGTTGCACCGCCGCGGGCTTCGGCACCATAAGATTGAGATTGCACGGCATTCAGGCCTTCATGCAGTGCGGCTGCTTCGGCCAGAATGATGGCCGCCGTGATAACTCCCTGACCCCCGGATCCCGAAAATACCATCCTGAGTCTTTCCATACTTATAGCTCTCCTAAAATCATTGTTAGGGCTTGCGAATGCTATAGTCAAAGCTGACCACTAAGAGGTGTAACTTACAAAAGATTGAACATCGAACCCTGAACGTCCAACGTTCAAGATACTAAAAATATTATGCAGTATTTCTGGAGCGGTGTTCTGTTATCTCAGCTTTTCTCGTTCAACTTTCGATGTTGGACGTTCGATGTTCGATGTTCATTTTTTTAACACATCCTGTGAAATATGAAGCGATCAGCGATCGATGATCTTCCCCCGAAGTTGCTATCGCACCGTCGCCATTGCCCGTTCGACGACCTTATCATATTCGCTGCAGTATTCCGGGCTTTCTTTTTGTACGAAGATGCCTCTCTCGATCAGATCCGGATTTTCCGTCTTGGCCTTGGATCCGATGGGCGTGGTGTGGTCCTTAAACCACCTGACCATATCCACGGCATCACCGGCTTTGTTTTTTCGTCCGAAATATGTCGGGCACTGGCTTAGGACTTCCACCACCGCAAAACCCTCGTGTAGAACGGCTTTCCTGACAATATCTGTAATTTGCTGCACGTGGTAACTGGTTGTGCGGGCCACAAATGTAGCCCCGGCTGCTTTGGCCAGTTCCACAACATCAAAGCTGTAGTCAATATTGGAAAAAGGGGCTGTGGTGGCCTGGATGCCTTCCCCCGACAGAGGGGAAAACTGGCCGCCGGTCATCCCGTAAATGCGGTTATTCATCACGATGGCCGTAATATCGATATTGCGACGGGCGGCATGGATAAAGTGGTTGCCGCCGATGGCCAGAGCATCGCCATCCCCCATGGGCACAATGAGGTTTAGCTCCGGCCGACTCATTTTCACGCCGGTAGCAAACGCCAGGGCCCGGCCGTGGATGGTGTGCAGGGTGTGAAAATCGACATAACCGCTGATTCTGGCAGAACAGCCGATGCCCGAGACCATGACAATTTCGTTTTTGCTCATGCCCAATTTCTCAACGGCCTGTAGCAAGCCGTTGAGTACCATGCCGTGGCCGCAGCCGGGACACCACAGATGCGGGAAAAACCGTTCGCGCAAGTAATCTTTAACTGCCATTTGTCAAACCCCCTTTCCACGGATCAGGCGTAAAATATTCAAAATATCTTCCGGGGTGATAAAAACACCGTCAATTCTATTGGCAAGAAATACCTTCTGCGGCTCATCCACGGCCATTTTCACCGAACTTAAAATTTGTCCCATATTCAACTCGACGACAATTACCGATTTAGCATGAACGCATTTGTCTCGGATTATATCCTCAGGAAACGGCCACAACGTTTGCAACTCAAGTAGGCCGAGTCTTTCTCCCCGCATGCGCCGGTTTTCCACAACGTGTCGCGCTGAGCGGGCCGCCGACCCATAAGAGATCAGCAAATGTTCGGCATCCTCCAGATAATATTCTTTGTAGCGCGCAATTTGATTGGTTCGATTCTCGAGCTTATCCACCAGATGACGCAGCAAACCATGTACCACCCGGGGCTCCGTGGAGGGGAACCCCCACATATCGTGAAACAGACCGGTGACATTATAGCGGTGAACCCCGCCGAAATCTGACATGGGCAGCCGCCCGTCTTCCCGGGGCAAATAGGGATGATAATCCACCCCTTCTTTGACCGAGGTGCGCAGACGCTCGACCAGCGGAATGGCGCCCGCTTCGGGAATTATCACAGGCTCGCGCATGTGGGCCACGACCTCGTCAAATAAAAGGATCACCGGGGTCCGATAGGTTTCAGCCAGGTTGAAGGCTTCCACGGTAACTGCAAATACATCCTGGTGATTGGACGCCGTCATGGCAATGATGGCGTGATCGCCATGGGTTCCCCAGCGGGCCTGGTTGACATCGCCTTGACTGCCATGGGTTGGAATCCCGGTGGAGGGGCCGCCGCGCTGAACATTAACAATAACGCATGGAATCTCCGTCATGATTGCATAACCCAGGGCTTCCTGCATCAGCGAGAAACCGGGACCACTGGTGGCGGTCATGACTTTGCGACCGGTCAGCGAAGCGCCGATGATGGCACATATTGATGCGATCTCATCTTCCATCTGAATAAACTTGCCGCCGGATTGCGGGAGGCGGTAAGACAGCAGTTCGGCAATTTCGGTTGAGGGGGTAATCGGATAGCCGGCATAAAAATCCAGGCCCGCATATAAGGCCCCTTCCACACAAGCCTCGTTGCCTTGAACAAACTTTTTGTTATCACTCATTTCGGTACCCTATTTTTCTATTTCTATTCCGATAGCCAGATCCGGGCATCGGAGTTCACACAGTTTGCAGCAGATACAATCTTGCGACCGGGCTGCAATGACTTTATCGGTATCATCCAGTTCCAATACTTTTTTGGGGCAAAATTCTACACAAATGCCACAGCCCTTGCACCAATCCCGGTTGATATGGTGTTGTTTCAGTTTAGGTTTGCCCATAGCCGTATCCTCTCACCATCCGAGCCACTGTCTTATCGGCGTTTAATTTCGCATCATCGGGTCAAAAGCGGGGGCTGCGCCCCTGCGCAACATTGAACTATGCCATGATTGAGATACTATCCAGACTGGAAAAATATTCAATTTTTATAAGGCCCTACCCATTTGACTTTACGGGGTTTAAACCTATAAAGTAATGATCTTGTTGTCAAGCAAAAGGGTCCAATAATCAGCAGCACAGACATTCGGCTTTTGACAAAAGATAGCATTTTCGAATATGCTTATAGACAGGAACCTACTTTTTACCGCATCAATCAAATTGAAGGCTTTTCAACCACGGATTGTTGATATTGTCATTCTGACGGAGGAGTGCCATCTGTTTTGAATAAAGCGCTGCTGTTTATTGGAATTTCTTTTTTCATCGTCTTAAGTCTTGCAGCCGTTCTGTTCATCGAACTTAAAACGTTTGCCTCGACCCCTGCTGATCAATCCGCCACGGCCCCGGTTATCATTACCGTTCGCCCGGGTCAGACCCTGAATTCGACTGCTGAAATGCTCTACAGGGAAAAGGTTGTTAAAAACCCGACGAAGTTTGCCCTGATTGCACGGTTTAAGGGTTATGATAAGCAACTGCAAGCCGGTGAATACCTTCTATCGGCAGCCATGACGCCCCTTCAGCTGCTTGACATCATGGTCAGAGGCGCTGTCAACCTTTATAAATTGACCATTCCCGAAGGCTACAATTTATTTCAAATAGCCGAGCTGGTGGATGCCGCCCATCTCGGTACCAACGCCGATTTCATCCAGGCAGCCACCGACGCCGCCAGGGTGCGCGACAACGGCTTGGCAGGAGAGACCTTTGAGGGATATCTGTTTCCGGACACTTACTTTTTCCCAAAAGACGTTTCCACCGAACGCATCATTGAAGCCATGGTCAAACGCTTCTGGTCCGTCTTTACCTCGGAATGGCGATCCCGGGCCCAGGATCTCGGTATGACCGTCCACCAGATCGTCACCCTGGCATCCATCATCGAAAAAGAGACCGGTGCCTCCTTTGAGCGACCGATCATCTCATCGGTATTTCATAATCGGCTGAAAAAAAAGATGCGCCTTGAATCCGATCCAACCGTCATTTACGGCATTAAAAACTTTGATGGCAATTTAACCAGAGAGCATTTGACCACGCCTACGCCTTATAATACATATAAAATCAGGGGCCTACCAATTGGACCGATTGCCAACCCGGGACGTGCATCTTTGGAAGCAGCCCTGTATCCGGACAAGACCCAATACATCTATTTTGTCTCGCGCAAAGACAGCACCCATCAATTCTCAACCAATCTGAAGCAACACAATCGTGCCGTTCGCAAATACCAGCTGGGGAGACGGAAAAGGAATGACAAATGACAAATGCCTAATGAATAATGGAGGTATTCTGTCGATTTATTTAAAAAGCGCTACCGATATTAATTGGCTTGTCGGTGGAAATTTTTATGAGGCTGGTTTTGCATTTTTGGGGCGTTCTTCCCAAGACGGCATTGCTGCAAATCGATAAAAGATAACATTCCTTAATTTGTCATTCGTCATTATTCATTTGTCATTTCTAGTGCCTTGAAACGCAATCATATCACGCTTAGGTTAGCCTAGAAGCTTTACCGATTTACCGGGGGGATTATCATGGTCAGTTCTGAAAAAAGCCGCCAGACCTTTATCATTGATCTGGAAACGCTCAACACCCTGAATGCGGAAGGATGCATCGCTTGCGGGCGTAAATTCACACTGGGCGAAACTGTCGTCAATGCCTGCGGCGCATGGGAAGGCCCCCCCAAAATTATCCACGAAAACGAAGCGGTGTGGGATGCGAAAACGGCAACCTTTGTCGAAAAACGCTGCTATGAGTCCCGCAAACCATCTTAGCAGATAGCCTATAACAGAATCCTTTAGCTGGGATGGTATAAGGGGATCCCTTAAGTACGGTCGCTGATTGTTCAAACGCTCGAGTCGAAAATTTGACGGTCAAAAACAGCGCCTGCCAACAGCTGTAACCCCATCTTTTTTTATCTACCTTAAATTATTATATTTAATAAAACCATCAGATTTTGGCATAAAATTTGAATATATATGATGTCACTCAAGAAATATGGCTTCTCGAATGTGCGTGCATCTTTTCTGACGGACTTCCAAATACCAAGGTTGAGAAGATACCACATGAGAACAACGACATTTAGGGTGGCCTTGTTTCCAAGAAGAGAGCAGCGTCATTCGTGACCCTGCTCTTTTTTTTTGCCAACGCGTCCAAGGTTTTTAATCGAGGTCGATTGGGATTCAAGTTTAGGGTCGATACGGCCGATAAAGAATTTAAATATATCCATTAAATTAAATTCTTATCAGAGCATACATTCGTTGACCGCGGCTAGCCTGCTGCCAAGAGGTTTTAATGACAAAGAAAAAACTGAATATATCCCTGGACCAATTCGGCCTGATCATCATCGGAACCGGTGCATCGGCCTTCTATTATTACCTGGAAGAATCCATGGCCCAGGACCAGAGTCTGGGTAGTTTTATCACCATCGCGATTATCTTGCTGATCAGCATGTTTACTCAGCTGCTGATCAACAATATCAATCGTTCCAGCGAAGCGCTGCGGGAGTCCAACGAAACCCTTGAACAAAAGGTGATTGAGCGCACCAAGGAATTGCGCGAATCTGAAGTGTTATATCGTACAATTTTTGAAAACACCGGGGCCGCCACCGTGATTATCGAAGACGATATGACCATTTCTCTGGCCAATTCTGTTTTTGTAAACATGTCGGGATTCGGCAAAGGAGAGATTGAACAAAAAAAATCATTCTTCGACTTTTTGGATGAAAAAAGCCATCGCAATGTTTTAAATGATGTCGGGTTTTTGAGCAACGAGCAGAATCTCGAATGCAAATTTATCAACAAGGAGCGTGAGGAAAAGGATATTTTCCTTACCATTACAACCATACCCGGTACGGAAAATAACGTCGCGTCCCTGACAGATATTTCCGAACTCAAAGAAGCCGAGCGTCAAATTTCTCACCAGGCCTTTCATGACACCCTTACCAATTTGCCCAATCGTGCCCTTTTCATGGAGCACCTGAACATGGCCATCAAGCGCGGTAAACGCCGGACGGATTACCATTTTGCCGTGCTGTACCTGGATATCGACCGTTTCAAACTGGTAAACGACAGCCTCGGACATAGCGCCGGCGATAACCTTTTAAACGCTTTTTCAGAGAGAATCCAGAACTCCCTGCGGGATATCGACACCCTCGCGCGACTGGGCGGGGACGAGTTTGTCATCCTGCTGGAAGATATTGAAAGCGAAGACTATGCCAGCGTGGTTGCCGAACGACTGCAGCAGGCACTCCGGCGCCCTTTTATGGTCAGTGGCAAGGAAGTTTTTGCACCGGCCAGTTTTGGCGTGGTGCTCAATACCAAAGACTATGACCTGCCGGAAGATATCATTCGGGACGCGGATGCCGCCATGTACCACGCCAAAGAAAAAGGCCGTGCCCAATTCAAGGTGTTTGATAAAAAACTGCATGAAAAAGCATTGCACCTCTTGCAGCGGGAAACCGATTTAAGAAAAGCGATCCATCGCAAAGAGTTTGTCACCCACTATCAACCGATCGTTTCCTTGGAATCAAGATCAGTGGTCGGTTTTGAAGCGTTGATTCGCTGGCGCCACCCCCAGCTGGGATTGATTTACCCGGGCTCCTTCATTTCGATTGCCGAAGAAACCGGTTTGATCATTCCGATCACACGCCTGGTAATGCAGGAAGCCTGCAGCGATTTAAAATCATGGCAGGATCAGGTCCAGCATCTTCAAAAACTCACCATGAATGTCAATATATCCAGCAAGCATTTTCTCCTGCCAAGCCTACTGGCCGACATCAAGGAGGTCCTCGACAGCATAGGTTTGCCGCCCGATCACCTGAAACTTGAGATTACGGAAACCGCCTTGATGGAAGACGTGGAAGAGACGGTGCGGCATGTGAACCGTATGCGCGACTATGGCCTGCAGATTGTTATCGATGACTTCGGTACCGGCTATTCATCACTGAGCTACCTGCAGCGCCTGCCGATCGATACCCTCAAAGTGGATCGTAGTTTTGTTTCACGCATCCAAAACACGCCCGACGGGAATCGAAACATCGTTGAGGCCATTATCTCCCTGGCCCACCGTCTTGATATGATTGTGGTGGCAGAAGGGGTTGAAAATCTCGAACAGTATACCATTCTGCTAGACATGAAATGCCAATTCGGCCAGGGATACCTGTTCTCCAAGCCAATGGCCAAAGATGATGTTGATAAACTAATCAACAACATGCTGGCGTATTCCCGCGAAAATCCCGGGCTGTCGTATCCCCTGACCGGCGACTTACTCAATTAGAATCCCAATTGAATGAAGACCCCGTGGGCGTTATTCGCCAGCGGCTATTCGTTGTCCGATTTATTACAGGTCAGAGGAAAGATGGCTGAAGACGGATAACCGCGGGTTCCTGCCCTGCCCTGTAACTATCCGGCCAAAGGACAATTTGCTTGCCCGCATAGTGCCGTAGTGATAAATTGATACCATGCAGACAGATACATTCTCGGACAAGCAGTTGGCGGGCCAGCGGCTGATGGTCGGCTTTGATGGCCCGGCTCTCAATGATGACCTTAAATTTCTAATCAACGAATTTAAGGTCGGCGGCGTCATCCTTTTTACGATCAATATTGAATCGCCTGACCAGATCAGGGATCTGTGCCGGTCAATGCAAGACTATGCGCAAAACTGCCATCAACCGCCCTTGTTCATTGCGATCGACCAGGAGGGCGGTCAGGTGGCCCGACTCCAAGCGCCCTTTACCATTTTCCCGGGCAACCCCCACATGAAATCCGAAGATGATGCCATCTATTTCGCAAAAACCACTGCAGCTGAGCTGAACCAGGTCGGCATCAACATGAACATGGCCCCGGTCATGGATGTCTCTCCGGCGAACTCTGACAGTATCATGGCCGAGCGCACATTCGGCAGCGATCCGACCTGGGTCTCGCGCCTGGGTGTAAAAGTCATAGAACATTTACAGCTCAACAATATCATGGCGGTTGCCAAACATTTTCCGGGCATCGGGCGAACGACCCTGGATTCCCACATGGATATGCCCATCCTGCACGATGACTTGTCCGCAATAAAACAGTTCGATCTAATCCCCTTTGAAGCCGGGATCCTGAGCGGTGTCAGCGGTGTCATGCTGTCCCATATTTTTTACGCCAGGCTTGATCCGCATTGGCCGGCCAGCCTGTCGCCGCCCATTGCGAATAATCTGCTGCGACATCAGATGGGGTTCAACGGCCTTGTCCTGACCGACGATCTCGATATGGGAGCCATCGCTAAACACTACGATATGCAAACCGCCATCCATCAGATACTGGCATCAGATATCGATCTGACCCTCATCTGCCACAAGGGGCCCAATATTGAAATTGCCTTCGAAGAGATATTGAAAGGGATAACCGACTCTGACGATCTAAAGACCAGGGGACTTGCATCGGTGGAAAGAATTATGAAGGCCAAAAGAAAATATCTTTTTAAAAAATAAAGCTTCAGCGTTCAGCACTTTGCCTACCTGACACCTGACACCCGAAACCTGAAACCTCTTTTTAATACGCTCTTGAATACACATCATCTTCCAAATTCGCCCCAATTCCAGCCTTCAGGTAATGATAACCGGCAGCCGCAATCATGGCGGCATTATCTCCACAAAGGTGGATGGATGGAATATGCACGTGGATCCCCCGGTGACCGGCCTCGGTTCTGAGCATCTGCCTCAGCCGGCTGTTGGCAGCCACTCCTCCCACCAGTGCCAGTCGATCGCAGCCTTTTTCAACAGCCGCCTGGATGGCCTTGTTTGTGAGAACCTCCAAAACCGCCTCCTGGAATCCGGCTGCAATATCCGGAATATGCGCATCAATTTGATCCCGGTTCTCCGCGGCATATCTGTTTACGGCAGTTTT
>JAFDCJ010000348.1 GCA_019312835.1 Deltaproteobacteria bacterium | reverse complement strand
CCAACCCGGCGTTTAGAAGGGTGGATGTCGACGTCAAGACCGGCAAAGTGTCGGGATTGTTCTAAATCAGCCAATCTAAATTCTAAAGGCAATGGGGCCTGGATATACTTTCCGGGCCCCATTTTTCTTTGACCCCAACCAAGAATATCCAATATCGAATCCCGCTAAAAGCGGGATTCGATATTCGATATTCATTAAAAATGATGATAACTTACCCTTTCGAGTGAAGATATCTATCTCGAAATAATTAGCATACCATGCGCATCCTTTTGATAAACCCCTTCTACCCCATTTCCGAGACTCCTTCCCCGCCGCTGGGGCTGGCTTATCTGGCTGCGGCCCTGGAAGCGGCCGGTGCTGAAGTCCGGATTCTGGACTATGTCGTTTACCCGTACCGGCGCGACGTCCTCGAATCCGTTTTGCAGGAATTTAAACCCCGGATCGCAGGCGCCACCGCAGTATCCATGACAGTCGATCATGCCCGGCAGGTTCTTGGAGATGTAAAGTCCATCGACCCTGAAATCATAACGGTGATGGGAGGACCGCATGTCACATTCTGCGCCCGGGAAACCCTGGAAGCATTCTCCGGGCTGGACGCGGTGGTTATCGGCGAGGGGGAGGAAACACTGGTCGAGCTCTTGCGCGCGATTGAGGGCGCTCGCAGCTTCGAAACGGTCGACGGCATCGTCTATCGGGAAAAATCGAAAATTGTGGACACGGCCGGGCGACAATGGATCAAAGACCTGGATGCCCTGCCGCTTCCCGCCAGGCACCTGCTGCCCCTGGGCAGATACCGGACGCTGGGGCTGCCCATCAGTCTGACCACCAGCCGGGGATGTCCCTATAAATGCATTTTTTGTGTCGGGCGCAAAATGGGGGGCGCAAGGGTCCGTTACCACAGCCCTGAACGGGTGGCCGACGAGCTGCAATATCTTGCGGATCTCCGATTTCATCAAATCAACATTGCCGATGACCTATTCACCGCCAATCCGCATCACTGCCTGGCGGTTTGCGAAGAAATCCTGCAAAGAAATCTGGACGTTTATTGGACCTCATTTGCCCGGGTCGACACGATTTCAGCGAAGCTTTTAAAGACAATGAATGCTGCCGGTTGCACGGCCGTCAGTTTCGGTATCGAATCGGCGAATCCGGCGATTTTAAAAAAGATCAAAAAAGGAATCACTGTTGGGCAGATTAGAAATGCAATCCGCATGTGCCGGCAGGCAGGAATCAGACCGTATGCATCCTTTATTCTGGGACTTCCGGGTGAGACGCCCCAAACCCTTGAAGAGACGAAAGCGTTTGCTGCGGATTTGCAGCAAGAGGGCCTGGCATATGGATTTCACATTTTAACGCCTTTCCCCGGAACCGAGGTTCGGGCAGACCATGACCGCCTGGGGGTTCGGATTTTATCAGATGATTGGTCCCGGTATGACGCCAACCGAGCGGTTATCGAAACCCCGGGGGTAAGCCGGCGGATGCTGGATGCTGCGGTCGTTGAATGGGAGGATCAATATAATCGGTACCTGGGAAATATCCATGAGAATATCCAGAACGGAAAGGCCACGGATGAGGAGATCAGCCAGCTTGAGAATCTCGAAAATACAGTGGCGCTCTATGATGTGATGATGCAGCGCCACATAGAAGAATGCGGTTCCTTATCGCTTTCGGCCGCGGGTTCGGATATCATCAAAGAAAAGGGCCTTGAGTTACTCATCGATCGTATCACACGTTCAAGTGATATGGATCCGGGCAGGCTTAAAGCAGCGCTGCAGCAGGCGGTAGCGGATGGAAATTTAAAATTGAAGCTTAAGGGCGACAGGCTCAGATGGGAATGGGAGAGTTTCCTCGAGGTGACGAAAGTGAACTCGGGTGGTTAAGATTAAGGAATTCTATCCTTTCAATATTATTGTTCACGCAAAGACGCTAAGGCGCAAAGATTTATTATTAAAAAACTTGGCGTCTTTGCGTGAGGCCAAAAGCCGCCGCTCATTTTAGGCACTTCTACTGTAAATCCAGCAGATCTGAAAGCTTTTTAAGCTCTTGCAAGGTCTCCTGCGCCATATCTTCGAGCTGGTTGGCTTTTAAGCCGATCCGGTCGACCACGGCACCCGATGGCTCGACACCATTCCCCTCTTCTGCTTTTCCGAAACCGATCATCAGGCCCAGTGCATTCGCCACGTGAACGATATCGCTCAGGATACAGCTATTTTCACAGGAATCAGGGTCGTGGTGCCATTGAACGGCATTCACCAGCTCCGCCGGAAAAGACCATTTGTGCAGTATCTGGCCGCCGACTTCAGCATGATTGGTTCCCAGCACCATTGATTCAGCGACATCCAGGGAAATTCCCTTTTGCACCATGGCTTCGATTTGCACCAATTCCTTTTTTACGAAGCCGCCGAGTATCAGTTTACCGATATCATGCAGCAGGGCCGCGGTGAAAACTTCATCCGCATCCGGTATTTTAAGCGCCTTCACCAGTATTTCTGCCGCCACGGAAACCGCGATAGAATGCCGCCATAATTCCCCGCTGCGCAAATCATATCCGGGGACGGCTTTCTTCATTAGCGGGCTCATACAGATGGTCGTCACGACCTGAACCAACCGTTTCCATCCCAACAGGATGACAGCCTGTTTAACCGAACTGACTTTGGTAGGAATGCCGAAATAGGCTGAATTGGTCAGTTTCAGGAGGTTGGCGGTAAGTCCCGGATCATATTTTACAATATTTTCCACTTCAGCCGGTGTCGAATCCGGGTTGT
>JAFDCJ010000347.1 GCA_019312835.1 Deltaproteobacteria bacterium | reverse complement strand
TAAGATGCCCGTTTTCATGTAACTCCATCGCACAGGCGATGGCAGAGCCCATGCTGATGGTGTCCAGACCCAGCTCGTTGCAAAGGTAATTTGCTTTGGTGAGCGCTGCCAGGTCGCCGACCCCGACATCGGACCCCAGTGAATAGACCGTCTCGTATTCCGGTCCCTCTCCCTCGCCCCGGTAAGGGCCGTCCGGAACCTTTGTTACCCGGCCGCATGCAATCGGGCAGCTAAAACAGGGCTTTGCCTTGACCAGATATTTTTCGGTCAGTGCTTCACCGTAAATGGACTCCCATTTTTCAAACTGGCCGGTCTGGAAATTTCGGGTGGGAAAAACACCGTGTGTCTGGGTGGCCACGACCGTGATGGCCGTGCCGTGGGTGGTCAGCGGGTAAGGACCGGCCTTCTTGACTTCATTGAATTTTCCTCTGTATTTTTTGTTCATCGCATTAAAGCTCGCCTCACTGGCCAGCGAAACCTTTTGCGCCCCGCGAACCGCAACCCCTTTGAGCTTTTTCGCCACCATAACGGCTCCGACACCGGCGCGTCCGGCGGCCCGATCACGATCGTTCATTATCGACGCGAACATGACGAGTTTTTCACCGGCCGGTCCGATGACGGCGGTTTTGGCTTTTTTGTCGGTTTCGGCCTTGATGGCATCGTCGGTCTCGTGGGTGCGCTTGCCCCATAAGTGCCCGGCAGGTTTCAATTCGGCCTTGCCATCATCGATCCAGAGATATACCGGCTCCGCCGCCATGCCCTCTACAATAATGGCATCATATCCGGATTTTTTGAGCTCAGCGGGAAAGTTTCCTCCGGAATTCGAGCAGGTTATGGCGTTTGTCATCGGAGATTTGGTGGTGACCATGTAGCGCCCACCGGTTGGGGCCTTGGTGCCCGTCAGGGGGCCGGTGGTCATAATCAACTTGTTTTCTTTTCCCAATGCATCACAGTTGGGGTCCACTTCTTTGAGCATGTAATAGATGGCCAGACCCCTGCCACCGACATAATCTCTGGCGACCTGCGGGTCCAAGATTTCATCATTGATTTCACCATTACTCAAATTAACCCTGAGAATTTTTCCCATCCAGCCGTACATCAGATATCCTCCTTTTTAATTTTTAATCGCTGTGGTGGTTTCCTTTATGCCCTGAGCCAGGGAATCGACCAAGAATTCAATTTCTTTTTCTGTGATCGTAAAAGCCGGTGCCATAATGATTGCATCTCCGTCACTGCCGGCCAGGCCAAAAGCCTTGTAAACGATCACGCCTTTGTCGAACACGCTTTGCCAGATGCGCTCGACCATCTGGGCTTTGCGCGGAAAGGGGTTGAGCGTGCGTTTATCTCTGACCAGCTCCACTCCCCAGAACATGCCCAGGCCGCGGACTTCAGCGACATGGGGGAATCCTGATATTGCTTGCATTAATTTATCGCCGAGCACCTTGCCGACACGCTCGGCGCGCTCAATCAAATTTTCCTGTTCCAAAATCGTTATGGTTGCCAGACCGACTGCGGCAGCAACCGGGTGATGTGAGTACGTGCCGCCGTGCACGAATCCGCCGGCCGACTGCAAGGCTTCGAAATGCGCCGCCTGCAGCCCGGCTGCCGAAAGTGCAATTACTCCGCCTCCCAGCCCTTTTCCCAGAACGACGATGTCAGGGCTGATTTCATAATGTTCACCGGCAAACCAGCGACCGGTGCGGCCCAGCCCGCACATGACTTCATCCTGAATCAATATGACGTTGTACCGATCACATATTTCGCGGATTACTTTCCAGTAGCCCCTGGGGGGCGGATATACCCCCAGGGTGGCGCCGCTGACGGTTTCGCCGATAAAAGCGGAAACAACATTTGGCCCGATATTCTGGATGGTTTCATCCAGTGCCAGCGCACATCGCAACTGGCACCCCGGATAGGTCAGACCGTAGGAGCAGCGCAGGCAATAGGGAGGCGGAATATGGACGACGTCACCTAAAAGCGGCGCAAAGGGCTCCCGAAAGGCCGTACGGCCCATGGCCGACAGGGCGCCCAGGCTCAGGCCATGATAGGATTTCCAGCGGGATATAAGCCGGATCCTTTCGGGACGCCCATTGGCGAGATGGATCTGCCGGGCCATCTTGATCGCTGCCTCAACGGCCTCGCCGCCACCGGAAAGAAAATAAAACCGCTCGATTCCCTGCGGTGCCCGTTGTGCCAGGGCGGCGGCCAGATCCTCGACCACCGGCGAGACGAAAGCGGTCGGATGGATATAGTCATACTGTAAAACCTGCTGATGGAGAGCTTCTGCGATTTCCCGCCGGCCGTGGCCCACATTCGTTACGGCAGCACCGCCGCTGGCATTCAAATACCGATTCCCGCGGTCATCTTCGATCCATAGGCCCTCTGCCTTATGTACCTTGGGAAACGCACCTTCTTTCGCGCGCCCGAAGACATAGCTTTTTGATGAATTCATTTTTTTTGATCCCCTGCCCTATCCTGTCTGTCTAAAAATCCATGGATTTAGGACCTTCCCATCAAATGCCGCCATACAGCATTGCCTTATATTTTCGATTTAACGGTTTTTCTATAACTGTAAACGACCAAATTGCTTGCAGCATAGGCTGATACTGTTAGAATAAAATACTTCAGCAGTGAAGGAATTGCGCTG
>JAFDCJ010000346.1 GCA_019312835.1 Deltaproteobacteria bacterium | reverse complement strand
GTGTAAAAGGTAAACTCATAACGGGCAAATGCCAGGACGTCTTTGTCCCGGATTTGGGCAGATTTTTTATCAAGGCGTTTGCCGTTGATGGTGGTGCCATTGGTTGAGCCGCCGTCGCGAAGGAGATAAGTGCCCCGCTTTATTTCGATGGTGGCATGCTGCTTGGAAATAGCGTAATCCGGCATGATCATGTCGTTGCCGTCTACTCGCCCGATGGAAAAGATATTTACCGGTCCACTGGCATATTCATTTTTGACCAGTGGGTAAATCGCATGTTGAAGGCTATCCGAAGAGCCGGATCCGGTGTCATCAGCATTGAGCTCAAATATGACGGTTTTATTTAGCTCATCTTTGGCATGGCGGTTATGGGTGGCCAATGAGCCGGCCTGGATAGAAGAACCGACCAGCACGGGTTGCTGCATAAACCGTTCAAATTCCAATTCGGTGTAAACCTTGGAAATTTTCTGAAGCATCTGGAGGCTGATTCTGCCGGAGGCGTTCAGCATCTTGGAAATATCACCCAATCGCGTCTTGGATTTAACCCCCGCACCGGTGCTTGGGTCGGCAGTCTTTTTCTGTTTTCTCATCAGGCCAAAAGCTTTTCCTAGCATGTTCTATCTCCCTTTTCCTGAAATTAATCAGATTTGCTTATTTTTTTATTTAATTTCAGGCAATTATCTATGAGGGCCTTTTTTTCATCCAATCCATACTCCTTCAAAAATATCTTTCGGTCAAAAGGACCAAAAACTTTAAATGATTTTGAACGGATTTGATTGACTCCGAACCCAGGCCCTTATATGATAGAGGCTTGATTCCGCAACCCTGAAAACCGGGCTGATCTGTTATGGTCAATCGCAGCCGGCTTTCAGCAGGGCACCAGCAGGAGACGTTACATCAGGCATGAGACTGTTTTTTAACATAATTCTTATTCTACTGGCCATATTGGCATGCTATCTGGAAGATATTTATCTTCATTTTTGGCCGCCTCAGCCGGGCCAAGCGGTTTATCTGACCATCCGGTCGCACCAAAGCTTCAGTTTCAATCAACAGGAGGCTCTGGAGGAAAACCGTCAAAAGGCCCTGTCACGGTATGTTCCCGTATATCGTTACATTCCGCCGGAAATAAACGCTTCCAAGGCTAAATTTGAAGATTTTCGCCAGGAGGTCGCCGCTTTTAAGGACAAAAAGCAAAATGGTGTTGAAGGGTTAAGGATTCAGCTGGAAACTAAATTCGGAGTTGCCCTTTCTCCCACCGACATCATCAGCATGGTCAAATACCGTGATTTGAAAAATCTTTTGGAGGGAATTCTCACGATCGAGGAATCCATCCTGCAAAACAAAATACTGGGAGATTCCCAGCATCTGGCCGACAAAAAAACCATCGAAATAAAAAGCCCCAATTCCGAAGGCACGGTTACCCATCCGGTTGACGACCTGATCACCATCGGAAAAGCCCGCTTTCTGGCGGAGGAAAAAGTCCGGCAGCTCTTTTGGCAAGTCAACAAGGCTGTGCTGGATCCGGTCCTTCGAATCTGTCTGACCACGCTTCAGCCAAATCTGACATACGATCAAAAAGAAAATGACCGCCGCCTGGACAAAATAAACCGTGAATTTCCCTCCCGAATCGTGGCATACAAACCGGGTGATGTGCTGGTGCCGTTTCGCAAGGTTTTGAATGACAAAGACATATTGCTGTTAAACGCCTATCAACAGCAAGTGGTTGCCGGTATTTACCGGGAGGTACCCTGGGTTGTCTTTACCATCCTGTTCATGGTGGTTTTTTATAATTTATTCCTGACAAAAATATTACGAAACGGATTTCGCAATGAACCACCCTACCGGTTTTTGTTATCACTGCTGATAACAACGCTCTTAATCCTCAAGGGATACTTGGTTCTGATAGCCTTTCCGATCTACGGCCTGCCGTTTTGCCTGTTGCCCATGCTGATCATTTTTTTGAATCACGGCAAAATTACGGCAACGGCCACTACCCTGGTCGGCGCCATGCTGGTCAGCCTTTTCACCGGCCCCACTTACAACATCCTGATTTTCTTTACCTTCGGCGGGCTGGCGGCGGTTTTGGTGTCTTCCGGGCTCCGCAAGCGGCTGCAAATCATCGTGCCCTCCCTGCTGGTCGGCTTTATCAACACGCTTTGTATTATCGTCTTTACCCTGGACTGGCAGGCGATTGTATCTCAACTGGCGCCAATCCAGTCCATCAACTTTCCCGCCCTGGTCGCCATTGTCGATGCGGCTTTGACAGTGGATATCGCCTGGGCGGTTATCGGTGGTCTGGCGGCCGGCCCCTTGGCCCTTTTGCTGCTGCCGCTGCTTGAGATCGGCTGGGATACGGCATCAACTTTCAAACTCAACCGCTATATGGATCTGAACCGGCCGCTTATGAAAGAGCTGCTGTCAAAAGCGCCGGGAACCTACCAGCATAGCATGACGGTAGCTTATCTGGCCCAGTCTGTCGGAGAAGCCATCGGTGCCGACACCTTGCTGCTGAGAATTGGCGCCTATTACCATGACGTCGGTAAAATGATGAATCCCAAGTTTTTCATCGAAAACCAGTTTAACGGCGAAAATCCCCATGACGTGCTGGAACCCCGTGAAAGTGCCCGCGTCATTGTCAACCACGTGCGTCACGGAATGCGCATCGGCCAGGAATCAGGCCTGCCCAAGGTCGTTGTGGATCTGATTTTGCAGCACCACGGAACCCAACTGATGGAATATTTTTATAACGTCGCCGCCAAAACCTATCCCAAGAGCACCATTCAGGAAGAAGATTTTCGCTACCCGGGCCCCAAGCCCCAAAGCGTTGAGGCGGCCATCTTGATGGTTACCGATGCCGTCGAAGCCGCTTCCCGTTCGCTGGAGGACCCCAACCGCAAAAAATTCGAAAAAATGGTTCGCCTCATACTGGTAAAGCGCATCGTGGACGGACAATTTGCCGAATGTGACCTGTCTTCCCGGGATCTGTCTAAAATCGTGCGGTCCCTGGTCGATGCCCTGGAAGCCTCGTTTCATTCTCGCATCCGCTATCCGTGGCAGGAAAAGAAGGCCCCTCCTAAAAAGACCGACTGGCGGATCGGTACAACCTCCGAGTCCAATCAGGAAGACCGCGCCTTCAGACCCTAACCGTCCACACTTCTCAACGATGATCCATGCTATTCACGTAAATCTATTGAAAAATATATAATTAGCGCATCTGGTAAATTACAAATATCAAGCACCAAATCCCACATAAATTCCAATGACCGAAATTCGAAATCCCAAACACGTTTCGCTATCGATGATCGGCATTTGGGATTTTTTTGTAATTTGGTGCTTGTGATTTGGGATTTTTTTATTTAAAAGTGCTATTTTGTTGTATTATCGAGTTATACTTCAACTCAATTAAGACCATGTCGTATCAAAGGAAAGCCCATGTCTTTAACGTTAATGGAAGGTAACGAAGCTGTGGCCCGGGGGGCGTTTGCGGCTGGATGTCGCTTTTTTGCCGGTTATCCGATCACACCGGCAACGACCATTTTAAACAACATGCTCGGCCTGCTGCCGCCGGTGGGCGGCATCTGCCTCCAGTGCGAAGATGAAATTGCATCCATCGGGGCCTGTCTCGGGGCCTCCATGGCGGGCTTAAAAGTGATGACGGCAACATCCGGCCCGGGTATCAGCCTTTACAGTGAGCAAATCTCCTTTGCCATCGGCAGCGAAATACCCATCGTCATCGTTGACGTCCAGCGCCTCGGACCGTCCACCGGATCAGCCACCCGGGGTGCGGATGGGGATGTCAATTTTCTGCGGTGGGGCAACAGCGGCGGGCTGCCGGTGATTGTGCTGGCGCCGGTCGATCTGGCCGACTGTTTCAAGCTGACCTTCGAGGCCTTCAATCTGGCTGAAAAATTTCGCTGCCCCGTGTTCGTTGCTTCCAACAAAGAAATTGCCATGACCCGGGAAAGCATTGATATGGACGCTCAGCAGCTGCCCGAGATGCTCACGCGCCACGCACCGCCGGCAGACCGGGACTTTCTCCCCTTTCAGGTTGACGACGGCCGGGGGGTTCCGAACTTTTTGCCGATCGGCGGCGATGTGCTGGTTCGACAAACCTCCTCGACCCACGGCGTCAACGGCTACATCACCACCGATCATGACGAGATCGCCGCAATGGTCTCGCGATTGAAATCTAAAATTCATGCGGCGGTCGACGAATTGTCTTATTACGACAGTTATACGGCCGATGGGGCCAAAACCTTGATCATAAGCTACGGTGTCAGTTCCCGGGCGGCCAAAGCGGTGTTTAACGAACTCAAGCGCAGCGGGCATCCGGTTTCCCTGCTGGTTCTAAAAACGATCTGGCCGGTTGCCGAGAAGGTCATTCGCCGGGCAACCCGGGCGGTTGAGCGGGTGGTCGTGATTGAAATGAATCTGGGGCAATATGTTCATGAAATTCAACGCATCGTGCCGGATAAGCCCGTCGAATTGCTGGCCCAGATGGACGGCCGTTTGATCACCCCCCGGGCAATCAGGGAGAAAATCCATGCATAGTTTGCTTAACAAAGACAGGCCACCGGTTTTTTGCCCGGGATGTTCGCATGATAAAATTACCCATACCCTGGACAAGGCCTTTCAAAATATGGGCTTGACCGGAGAAAAAATCGTGATGGTCAGCGATATCGGCTGCTCGGGGCTTTTTGACACCTTTTTTAACACTCACGCCCTGCACGGTTTGCATGGCCGCGCGCTGACCTATGCCACCGGGCTGAAACTGGCCCGGCCGGATCTGAACGTCGTCGTCACCATGGGCGACGGCGGTCAGGGAATCGGCGGCGCGCATTTGCTGGCAGCCTGCCGGCGGAACCTGGACCTGACCCTGCTGGTGCTGAACAATTTTAACTTCGGCATGACCGGCGGCCAATATTCAGCGACAACCCCGCTGGATGCCGAAGTTGGATCCGGTTTTTTAAACCGGCTGGAGCCGCCGCTGGATATCTGCCAGGTGGCACGCTCCGCCGGCGCTGCCTATGTCACGCGCTGCTCCGGCTATCGCCATGATCTGGCCGACGAGATCCAGCGGGCCATCGAGTTTAAAGGTTTTTCCGTACTCGATATCTGGGGGGTTTGTCCGGGCCGCTTTACCAAAAAAAACCGGCTGACTCCCAAAGCCATTGACGCAGCCCTGGCCGAATTGCCGACCATGCAAGGGCTGGTGCCTGAAAACGAACGCCAGGAATACGGCGCGCATTATCGGGCGACGGCCGCCCGCCAGAAGCCGGTCGGCGATCCCATGCAAATTGAGGCCCGTTTTACCCCGCCCCAGACCGGTCGCAGGGAGGCAGTCCTTCTGGGAAGCGCCGGCCAGCGTATTATCACAGCCGGCGAAATCCTGTGTTTGGCCGGCCTGACGGCCGGTCTCCAGACGACTCAGAAAAATGAATATAACATTACGGTCCTGCGCGGGCCTTCCATCAGCGAGTTGATTCTAGCGCCCGAAGAAATTGATTATACCGGAATCGAGAGACCCAGTGTCATCGTGGCCCTCGATCAGGAAGGTGTCGATCGCCGGCGGCCGTTGTTCGAGGCTCTGGAAACGGATACGCTGGTCGTGCAGATTGAAGGCGTCCGGATTCCAGACTGCCGGGCCCGCATTCAGCGGGAGGATTTCAAAGCCCACGGCATAAAGAAGCCGGATTGGGCCCTGGCATCCCTGGCCGTCCTGGCCCATCACAAGCAGATGATCAGCCTCGAAATGCTGACGGCCGCCCTGAATCTCCGGTTTAAAGGCAAGGCCCTGGAAACTTCCCTGGAATTGATAAAAAAGGCTGGCGCCTTTTAGCTCATGGCTCATAGCTGATAGCTCATAGGAAAAACAGTCAAATAGTTTGCAATGCAGATAATCAGCAGAGCGGGCCAAAGTGGCCGCCTTTTCACGCCATCAAACCAATCTTCAGGTCGGCACCCGGCCTCGCTTATGCCTTGCCTCGCCAAGCGATGGCCGCCCCTTCGGATAGTCTAAAGGATTAAAATCCTTTTTTACTATGAGCTTTGAGCTATCAGCTATGAGCAAAAATTTTCGTGAACAATTTAAATTGTTGAAGTGATGACCATGCATTTTCCATGGACTTACCAAGGTTGGCAGCTATAACCTCGCCAGAAAATTTTCCACATGCGGCCTAATTTCATGCTCGGGATACTTCATTTTCAAGGCACTGAGTATCTTTTTGGCCTTGTCGGTTTTCAGCAGGCCGTCATGGAACAACTGGGCGATGCGAAAGTAGGACTTGGGCACCAGGGGGTGCTGGGGATAGGATTTGACCAGTGAATTGTATAAAGAGACAGCGGCCTGGGTTTTTCCGGTTTCATTCAGCCAGCCGGCGAGTTTGAATAAGGCCGCGGCCGTCGGCATAAAATTGGCGTCCATTTTGCGGCATTCGCTGAACACAGCCAGTGCCCTGTTCTTCTGGCTTTTATCAACCAATTTGTCCAGGTGGTTGACGCCATGCTCCAGCAAGTCCGCCTGGCGTTTTTGCATCTTCAGCAGGGTATAATAACGTTCGGACAAATTGATACCCTTGATGCCCTGGTGCACGGTCATTTTCTGGATAGTGTCGATGGCTTTATCCAACTGGCCCTCCTGGATCAGCGGCGCCACCTCCCTTAAGATGGCCTCGTCCGGATCCACCTCACCGGGCTTGAAGTCCTCGGCATTGGGATCTTCGAAGTCCTCAAAATCCACTTTATAGCCGATGCGATCATGGTATTGAAGAATGACATAGCCCATCAGGTGATAGGACACGATGGTGTAAAAGCTTTCGGCGAACCCATAGAGCAGCAAGTGGGTTTGGGCCGGCAGGTATTGGATGAGAAACTGAAACAGGTAGGCCGGGGCACTTCCCAGAAGAAACAGGAAAAAGTACATCAAAAAATAGGCCCATCCGATCCTAAAGGTCAGTCCGACAAACATCACCGGATTGAGCGCGTTGATCAAACTGCCGGTGGTCACCAGCAGCATGATCATGGAGGGCACAAAAAAAAGGGCTCCCAGCAAAAAGATAATCCCCACGAAAAGCCCGGTATGAAGGCTGATCCACCCAAAGGCAATGAAAATGGCGATATAAATACCAAATTGCTTGAAGACCTGCCCGAAATCGTCGGATATGGTCTCGGAATTCACCGGCGGCGGTCTCAAATTGCCGCTGGCGGTGGCCTTCAGGGCTTCAAATGAGTATTTGACCACAATCAGCCACATGGTGCCTTTCATCAACATACTGAAGAGCCCGGGGCCGGAAAAAAACATGGTCGCAAGGGCCAGCACTGCCATCAGGATCAACGGGGCGACGGAAATCGGGTAGGCAAATATACGCGGCATCCGGTTCCAGAACGGATCAATGAGATTCTCTACACCAACCCAGTCCACCTGCTGGTTGCACTTGGGGCAAAAATGGTGGATCTGTTTATGCCCGTAGCTTTCGCTTTCACGCTGGGCAACGCATTCGGGACATAGCCGGGCATCACAATGTGAGCAATGCCAGTGGGCTTTGCGGGTGGGGTGGCCATCACAAAATTTTTTCATTGCGCATATATTCCTGTGGGCTGCTTTGGATCGCGTGCGGCTTATCCGGGCAGCTGTCGGCTGATTTGCCTGAGTAAATTATACATGCTGTCTTGTTCGTTTAAATCGATGTCCTTGCCGTTGGCGCTGATCAGAAATTCTTCCAATTGTCCATCTTCATCCACACTGAGAGAAAACTCGATGGTCTCCACCTTGCCGCCGCTCAAGGTCAGTTCCCCTTCCATGATCCCAAAGCCGGAGTTGGGAAAGCGGTTTTTGGGAAACAGCAGTTCATAAACCAATTTACCGCTGATAAGGTAGTCGGAGTCATCATCCTGATATTCTTCTATCTCGCAATCCCCGTATACCGTCACATCGGCATCACCGACCAGCACGTTCATATGGTGGATCAGGGATTCGTCATCGTTTCTGAAAATCAGATCCAACGCATTGGAATAGAGGTTTTCGACCTCCGGGGTTTTTTCCTCTACCGATTCGGTAAACGCCCGCATCGCAGCATCCAGGGCCACGGTCACTTCTTCTTTGGATGGTCCACCAAGATTGCAGCCTGCCAGGCAACCCAAACTCAGGATCACCGCCATCGTGTTGGCCAAAAATTTATTCAATTGATCCACCGCTTTTCAATGGTTGGGTAAATACAGATTCTCAATATAGTATATCGGAGGATATGACCAAAACTTTAGGTAACAGACGGTGGGGGATACCCATACAGCCCTCGAAGGGATTTCGTCTGTCGGCGCCAGGACGGATGCGGAACCGGAAACCGGTTTAAGGGGCTTAAAAGATTCAGGCCGGTCCTGATGCCAGGACCGGCCCGGGGCTAAATCCAATGTGATAAAAATGCTGAATCCGAGCTTATTCGAGCACCATCAGAACCTGATTGGTGGCGACCTTGTCATTCACCTGGACGTTGATTTCCTTGACGGTTCCCGCCTCGGTAGAAGGAATGGCATTTTCCATCTTCATGGCTTCGAGAATTATAACTTCCTGATACTCCAAAACTTCGTCTCCTACATTCACCAGAATATCGATTATGGTGCCAGGCATCGGTGCAATTACTTCTTTGCTCATTCCTTCCTCCCTTCAAAATAACAATGGTTTTATTGGGTTTAACTTGGGTTTCTTAGCATGCAATAAGCTGCCTTGATACTTGATGACGTCTGGAATGTCAAGCCGAAAGCCAAAGTTTTTACTGGCATTCGTTTCCAATTATGTTAATGTTCTTGACCTGTCGGACGCGTTCATATATGAAATACTGCTTCGGGCTTTAGTCTTCCAGATAACCCATTTGCGTGCCGCCGGTTCGCGGCGCTCGTATCGCGGTTGCCGGCCTCCAGGCGGGATGACAACGAATTATCTGCAAGCCTAAATTTCGAACCATAAAAGAGAGGAATTGGAGGAAAGACATGAGACCGTATTTTGAAAAAATGCAGGAATTTGGACAGGAATTAAAAGCGGGGCAGCTTAAAAGCACCGAAGCCAACGTGGGCAAGCTCAAGGAAGTCGAGGATCAGGTCGAAGAAGCTTTGCAAAAGGTGAAAGCGGCCGGATTGCCGACGGAAAAAATTAATGCGCGCGGACAGCTCACCATCTGGCAGCGGTTGGAATACCTGGTCGACGAGGGCACCTGGTGCCCGCTTCACAGCCTGTATAACCCGGCCGAAAACGTCGAGGGTACCAACAACATCGTCGATGGGCTGGGTAAAATCTCGGGTAAATGGGCGGTGATCATCGGTTTTGACAACAAGGTGTTTGCCGGCGCCTGGCTGCCGGGCCAGGCTGAAAATGTTTTCAGGTGCACCGATCTTGCCAAGCGGCTGAATATTCCCGTTGTGTGGCTGGTCAATTGCAGCGGTGTAAAACTGACCGAGCAGGAAAAATTTTACGCCGATCGCCGTGGTTCCGGTACCACGTTTTTCCGGCATGCGGAACTCAACAAGGATGGCATTCCAATTCTGGCCGGAATCTATGGCACCAATCCCGCCGGTGGCGGGTACCAGGGGATCAGCCCCACCATCCTGTTCGCCCACAAAGACTGCAATATCGCCGTGGGCGGCGGGGGTATTTTAAGCGGCATGTCTCCCAAGGGATATTTTGATCTCGAAGGCGCCGAGCAGCTGATCGCGGCCGCCAAACAGTATAAAGCCGAACCCCCGGGAAGCACCAAGATCCATTACAATGAAACGGGCTTTTTCCGTTACGTATTTGAAAAGGAAGAAGAGGTGTTGGACGGCCTCAAAGATTACATGAAGGATATGCCGGCCTACAATCCCAAATTTTTCAGGGTGGCAGAGCCCAGGGAGCCCCGTTTGCCGGCCGAAGATATTTACCGGCTGCTGCCGTTTAACCAGAAGCAGATGTATAATTTTGACGAGATTCTGGCGCGTCTGGTGGACGGCAGCGAGCATATGGAATTTCGCCCGGGCTATGGCCCTGAGGTTTATACCGGGCTGGTTAAAATCGACGGGTTTTTAGTGGGGGTTATCGGAAACCGGCAGGGATTTTTCGGTGAAGACTATCCGGAGTATGCGGATTATCCCGGCATCGGCGGCAAGCTCTATCGCCAGGGCCTGATCAAAATGAACGAGTTCGTTACCCAATGCGGCCGGGACCGGGTACCGGTAGTCTGGTTTCAGGACACCAGCGGCATTGACGTCGGCGACATTGCCGAAAAGGCCGAGCTTCTGGGGCTGGGCCAATCGCTGATTTATTCCATTCAGCAAACCGACGTTCCCATGATGCTGGTCGTTTTAAGGAAGGGAACGGCCGCGGCGCACTATATCATGGGCGGGCCGACGGCCAACCGTCACAATGCGTTCACCCTGGGGACGGCCACCACCGAGATTTACGTCATGCATGGAGAAACTGCCGCAGCCGCAAGCTTCTCACGCCGTCTGGTAAAAGAAAAAGACGCCGGCAGGCCGCTGGAACCGGTCATCGATGAGATGAACAAACTGGTGAAGGAATACCATGATTACTCACGTCCGGCCTATTGCGCCCGGCACGGCCTGGTGGATGAAGTCGCCAAGGTGACCGACATCCGCAAATACCTGGCCGCCTTTGCCGGTGCCGCCTATCAAAATCCCAGATCCATCTGCCCCCAGCATCAGATGATGCTGCCCCGGCTGATTAGGGGATAGGTTGAGTTGCGCGTTACGGGTTGCGGATTAGGAAAATCGGCAACTTCGCAGAATTTGTTTCTATTTGGCAGGCCTATAAAATCCGGGTGGGTGCGGCTTCCAGCCGCGATCAACTATTTTTCATTATGCCATTGATCGCGGCTGGAAGCCG
>JAFDCJ010000345.1 GCA_019312835.1 Deltaproteobacteria bacterium | reverse complement strand
CACGGCTGTCCCCTGTCTTCAAAAAACGCAGCGAGATCTTTTATCTGGGTCGTTTTACCGCAGCCCTCGATGCCTTCTAAAGTAATAAACATATTTTGGGGCCTCTCATTCAAAGAAAGCGTATATTCATTGGCACAATAAGAAATCACACGGCTAATAGATTCGTTGGTCTCCCGGCCCAAAGGTTCCCGGTTCAGGGTTCAAGGTTCAGAGTTTTGGTTCAAAAGCGAATATCGAATAACGAATATTGAATGTCGAATGTCGAAGGAATGTATTCTATCTATTCATTATGAATAAAGATTGAGCGTAGCGAAACCTCCCTTCGATATTCTACAGTTCGATATTCTGCGGTTCTGCGGTTCGCTTTTAAACGTCTCAACCCAGAACCTTTGAACCCCCTAACATTAGACCCTATCTCTTCGACCTGACTATTTCGCCAAGATTCCAACCCTTCATGTCTTCCAGCAAGCGGTAATCCGTCATGTCGCACTTGACCGGTGTAATGGAGATATAGTTATCTCTGAGCACGGCTCCGTCGAGCTGGAGATCCGATTCGAATGATTGCATATCCCGTCCCTGCCAGAAATAGGTCCGATGGCGCGGATCTTCACGTTTTTCAACATATTCGGACAGGATCTCTACGGCTTGCCGGCTGATCCTCACACCGGCAATATCTTTCAGGGGGCGGTTGGGAATGTTGACATTGAGAAATGTTCCAAACGGCAGCCCCCTCGCATAGACCGTTTCACTCAATTCGGCGATAAACGCGGCGGCATCATCATAATCGTCGACCTCCGGCCCCTCGATCGATACGGCAATTCCGATTGTACCGCCCAGGGCCGCTTCTTTAGCGGCAGCTACCGTACCGGAATAGTTTAGATTTGCGCCAACATTGGCGCCGGCATTAGCACCGGCGATCACCACATCCGGTTTTTCAGAAAGAATTTCCGTAAGGCCGAGTTTAATGCAATCCGCCGGAGTTCCACTGACCGCATACCCGGCATATCCGCCATTCAGTGAAATCCGGTTTGCCCGCAAAGGTTGATGCAGGGTAATGGCATGCCCGATGGCACTACGTTCTCGATCGGGAGCTATCACCTCCACATGATGCGACCCTGCAAGCCGGTTGTATAGGGCCCACAATCCGCGGGCATGGATACCATCATCATTTGTCAGTAGTACTCTCATGGGTAATCTTTTAAGACATTTAAGCCTTTTAGAAAAATTTGTGATATAACCACAATTGAGCAGTTGTTATTCGTTATTTGTTATTGGTTATTCTTTCAATAAGGATTGCAATCTATTTTATAAATTTGAGCCGAGTCGGAATTACGGTTTAACGCTGACATTCAATCCCAATAACTATTAACAAATAACTAATAACCCCCAATTGAGCGTTAACGCTCAATTGGGGCAGAACAATATCTTGACTTTTTTCATCAACTTGGTTTTATAACTTAATTTTTAGCGGGATTCAACGTCTTAATCTTAATGCTGTCAACTTCGATGCCGTGATAATCGGAATGGATTCAAACATCATCAACTCAGCATCCCGGCGATCTGCTCTCCGGTTAATCCGTTGCGATCACCGGCCTTCGTATTTCCCCGCCGCCCTGCCCCTGGTTGCCACCTGTCTTGTGCTGACATCCATTCTGCTGGTACTGGTGGGTCCGGCGGCAGCTCAGGTGGATCCCGACAAAATCGAAAGCATCGCCCAGGACCCGAAACTGCCCTGGGAGCTTGAAGCCGATCGGGTTGAATACGACCAGACCATTGATGAGTACACGGCCACGGGCAATGTTCTGATTTACAAAAAAAATATCAGATTGTCGGCTGATTTTGTGCGGTTCGATCACAAGAACATGAAGGCCTATGCCGAAGGCAACGTGGTGTTAACAGACGGTAATGATGTCCTCAGGGGCGACCGCATGGATATCGACCTGGAAGAACAGATCGGGTCCATAGACAACGGCTATTTGTTTCTAAAAGAAAACAACTATCACATCACCGGCGATGTGATTAAAAAAGTGGGCCCCAGGACATATACCCTCGACGCAGCCACCATCACCTCCTGTGACGGCGAAAATCCGGACTGGCGGGTTACCGGTAAAGACGTGAAAATTAGAGAGGACGGCGAGGCGACGGCCTGGCATGCCGCCATGTGGGCCAGAAAAATGCCGGTTTTTTATACGCCCTATTTTTACTATCCGGCCCGTAAGGATCGCCAAACCGGGTTTTTGTGGCCCGATGCCGGCGCATCGGATCGCTGGGGCTACTATTACAACCAGCCGTTTTTCTGGGCCATCGACGACAGCTCGGATGCTACCTTTTACGGGCACTATATGACCGATCGCGGTTTCCGGCCCGGAGGGGAATACCGCTACTACCTCGACGAGTGGTCCAAGGGGACCTGGATGGTCGACGGGTTTTCCGACCGCGAGGTCGATGACGGCACCGGCACCGCCAGCGAAGATTGGGGGTTTTCGGACGGTGGCCCCGATATTCTGCGAAAAAATAAGGATCGCTACTGGCTGCGCGGCAGCCATCACCAGAAAATGCCCTGGGGCGTGCGCGCCCGCCTGGATGTGGACATCGTCAGCGACCAGGACTATACCCGGGAATTCCGAAGCGGACCGATCAGCTGGAAAAAGTCAAAGGATTATTTTGAGGAGGTCTTTGGCCGTGATCTGGATGATTACAATGACCCGGTACGAACCAACCTGCTCAATTTTAACAAACTCTGGCCGACCTATAGCCTCAATGCCAAGATGCGCTACGACCTGGACAGCACCGTGCGCAACACCGGATTGCCGGATCCGACCCTGCAGCAGCTGCCCGTGATAGAATTTGACGGTGTCAAACAAAGAATCGGGCCCTCTCCCTTCTTTTACAACCTGAATACCGAGTACGTTTATTACTGGAGCAGGGATGACAAACGCGGCCAACGGGCGGATCTTTACCCAAGATTTTATTGGCCGCTGCAGGTCAAACCCTTTTTCACCGTCGAGTCCTCGGTCGGACTGCGGGAGACGATGTGGTATCTGGATAAAAAGGAATACGGACCCGAAGACCAGAACTTTTACAACCGCGAGCTGTTTGACACCAACATTACTTTATCCTCGGATATTTTTAGGGTCTTCAACCTGGGCGGCACCACCTTTAAGGCGCTCAAACATGCCATAAGGCCCGAGGTCAGCCACACATTTATCCCCTACGTGGATCAGTCCGACCTACCCAGCTTTGATGATATCGACCGAATCAGCAAAACGAATCAGATCACCTATTCGCTGACCAACACGCTGACGACCAAGGCCGTCAAGACGGGATCTTTTGAGATCAGCCGCCGGGTCGACCAGAACAAGGCCGGCATTATAGATTCGCCGGGCGATTACGCCTACAATGATTTTTTGCGCTTTAAATTAGCGCAAACGTACGATATTAACGAGGCCCGGGAGAGCGACCCGGAAAAGCCGTTTTCGCCGGTATTTGCCGAATTGGACGTGTTTCCCGGCAACTATTTTGCTCTGGATGCCGATGCCCTGTGGTCGGTGTATGATCTGAAAATTTTATCCCATAACGTGGCCGCCAACATCTGGGATCTGCGGGGCGATAAGCTGACGGTAGAATACCGCTATACCAAGGAATCCGATGAAACCAGTTTAAATGAATCCAATTCCATTAATGGGACGCTGAGGGTTAAGGTAACCAACCGGCTGAGTGTCAGTGGAAACTATGAATACAATTTTTTGGAAGATGTTCGGGTTGAGGCCGGTGTGGGTTTTTTTTACACTGCCCAGTGCTGGGCGTTTGACGCCAATGTCCGGCAAACCACCGGCGTCAATGACGAAAAAAAATATGCATTTGAATTTAGACTGGATCTGTTCGGATTAGGGGAGCTGGAATTTTAGAATTTGGGATTTCGGATTGCGGATCTCAGATGCGGTAAACGTCTTATCTGTTATTTTGAGCCTGGCGCCGGGCTGCGGTCACCCCCTTGGTTTGATTCCGACTGCTGCTTCGAGCTATTCTTTTCCAGCGGCCAGTAACCAGGGACCGGTATTGAGAGTCACTCAACAGGTTACAATTCTATAAACAAATTAACTCAATGAATTATTTGGAAATAAAGTAATGACCCACCCCAAGCTTGAACGGCTGTGGTATGTGCTGCATACCAAGAGCCGCCATGAGAATGTTGTCAATGACGGATTGGTGCGCAAATCGGTGGAGGTCTATCTCCCCAGAATAACGGTTCCCAGCAAAAGACGCGACCGCAAAAAAACCATCCGGGTACCGCTTTTTCCCGGCTATGTGTTCGTCAAAACCGATCTCCACCCCAACACCCATTTGGAAATTGTAAAAGTTGCCGGTGCCGTGCGATTTATCGGCAATAAACAGGGACCGCTGCCCATTGCCGATGAAACCGTCGAATCCCTCAAAATAATGGTGGAAAGTGATTACACCGTAACCACCGGTAATACTTTAAAAAAGGGAGACAAGGTCATGGTGGTTCACGGACCGCTGGAAGGGGTTATCGGTACCTTTGTGCGCTATGGCGGTAAGGGCCGCATTGTGGTAAACGTTGAAGCACTGGGTCAATATGCCGGTGTGGAAGTCAGCGAGGAAGATATTGAGATTTTGCCGAAAATATTGTCATAACTACTTGACATTTTATTAAGTTATGGGCTAGTATGAATTTTATACAGGATACTTTTCAAGGGGCAAGGAGGGTGTATGAATAAACTGGAGCTCATCTCCGCTTTGAAAACTGAAGCGAATATTTCGAAAGCTGAAGCAGCTAAAGTGGTTCAGATATTTTTTGACAACATGGCAGACGCCATGGCCCGGGGAGAGCGTGTCGAGATCCGCGGCCTGTGCAGTTTTTTTGTAAAAGAATACAAACGTTACACGGGCAGGAACCCGAAAACCGGTGAAAAGGTTACCATTAGGCCAAAAAAGCTGCCCTTTTTCAAATCGGGAAAAGAATTGAAAGATCGGGTTGACTATTGATTTGTGCCTGGTTTTGAATCGATAATAGATCAAGAGCGCCCCGTACGGATTCTAACCACCTTCCTTAGAAATGGAAACATCCCTCACGCCCTTTTGTTTACAGGAATAGAAGGTGTGGGCAAAAAAAGCACGGCCATGGCATTTGCAATGGCCTGCAACTGTGCCGGGGAAACTTCCAAAACGATCCGGCAGGAAACCAACATCCCTTGCGGTAGATGCAAACCTTGCCTAAAAATCGAGGCAGGTAACCACCCGGACATCATCCGGGTGAAACCGTCCGGCCCGTTCATCAAAATCGACCAGATCCGCAGCCTCTGTCAAACCATCGCCATGAAACCGTATGAGGCCAGAAGGCGGGTGGTGATTATTTCCGATGCCCAGGCAATGAATCCAGCTGCAAGCAATGCCCTCCTCAAAATGCTGGAAGAACCACCGGCCAGAACCATTTTGATTCTTCTGGCCACCCATACATCCGATCTTTTGCCAACCATCGTTTCACGCTGCCAGCAGCTCCGCTTCAAGCCCATTTCAAGCCGGAAACTGGAATCCGTGCTGGTTCGAGAACATGGACTTGCTGCCGATGACGCCCGCATCATTACGACCATGGCCGCCGGCAGCTTGTCCCGGGCCCTGCGCCTGCACCAAACCAACTGGATCAATCGCAGAAACTGGTTGATCAATGAAATGGAGACCTTATCAACTGCCTCTGTCAACCGTCTGCTGGCCTTTGGCGAACAGCTGTCGAAAAACAAGAAGGATTTGCAGGACTCGCTGGAAGTGATGACGTCCTGGCTGCGGGATCTGGTCGTCAGTCGGCTCAATCCAGAGCGGGTTGTCAATCAGGACCTGGCCCCAAGGATCCGGCAAGTTTCACAACAAATGAGTATTGACGTGCTGGTTGAAAAAATAGATACGATTCAAGCAGCCCAGAATGCCATTCAAGCCGGCACAAATCTAAGGCTGGCCTTGGAGGCGATGGTGTTGAGGCTTGCGAAAATTTAGCCGTTTCGATATTTTTAAAAAAATGGTATTTGGTGTTTCGTGTTTGGTATTTGGTAGTCGACTAAATTTTGCTGAGAAATTCCTATTCACCAAACACAAAACACCAAACACAAAATACAAAATACTAGATAAAAATGAACAAAAAAGTTGGTGTTAAATTCAAGCCCTCCGGGAAAGTGTATGATTTCAGCTGCGGTGCCTTTGTCTTGAGGCCCGGCGATCATGTCATTGTCGAAACCGAGCAGGGGCTCGGCATGGGCATGGTTGCCGTGGGGCCGCAGGAATATAAGGCCAAATCGTCCCGCAAGCCTTTGAAAAAAGTTTATCGACTGGCCAATGAAAAGGATTTCAGACAGCGCGAAAAAAATCTTGTCGACGAACGCGACGCCCACAGCTACTGCCTGGACTGCATCAAAGAGCTGGGCCTGAAAATGAACCTCTTTTCCGTCGAGAAATCCTTCGACGGCAATAAATATGTCTTTTTTTTCACTTCCGAGGGACGGGTGGATTTCCGGCAACTGGTAAAAATGCTCGTCAAACGTCTGGGCGTCCGGATTGAAATGCGCCAGGTAGGGATCCGCAATCAGGCCAAAATGTGCGGAGGCGTGGGCCGCTGCGGGAGGGAGTTGTGCTGCTCATCCTTTCTGGAAAAATTCGAGCCGGTTTCCATTCGCATGGCCAAAGAACAAAGTCTGTCATTAAACCCCACCAAAATATCCGGTCAGTGCGGTCGCCTGATGTGCTGCCTGACCTATGAATTCGATACCTATAAAAAACTGAAAAAGGATATGCCGAAAATCGGCAAGTCGATTATGACCCCCGGCGGCAAGGGCAAAGTCATCCGCCACAATGCCATCTGCAACCGTATCACCGTCCGCCTGGAAGACGGCATGGAAATCGAAACCCCTGCCGATCAGTTCAAAAAGGAATGAGAAAATGTCTGCGCCGTTTTATATCACCACACCGATTTATTATGTAAATGCCCGCCCGCACCTGGGCCATGCATACACCACCATCGTGGCTGATGTCGCCACCCGCTTTCACACCATGGGTGGCGGCGATGCTTATTTTTTAACCGGCACGGACGAACATGGCGACAAGGTGGTTCGCGCAGCCCAAAAGGAGAACCTGAGCCCCAGGGTCTATGTGGACACCATCAGCCAGCTTTTCAGGGATCTGTGGCCCGAGTTGAACATCAGCAACAGCGATTTTATTCGAACCACCGACCCGGCGCACATGGCCGTGGTGGAAATGGTGCTGCAAAGAATTTATGACGCCGGCGACATTTATTTTGCCGAATACGAAGGCATGTATTGTTTCGGCTGTGAGCGGTTCTACACCGAGCGGGAACTGGTGGATGGAAAATGCCCCGATCACGAAACCGAGCCGGAAGTAATCAGGGAATCCAATTATTTTTTCAAGATGAGTCGCTACCAGGATTGGCTCATAGATCACATCCGCCAAAATCCCGAATTTATTCGTCCCAAACGCTATATGAATGAAGCTCTGGCATTTTTGAAGGAACCGCTGGAGGATTTGTGCATCTCACGGCCCAAGGCCAGGCTGAAATGGGGTATTACCCTGCCTTTCGATCATAATTATGTGACCTATGTCTGGTTCGATGCCCTGCTAAACTATGTTTCCGCCCTGGGCTATCCGGACGGTGACCTGTTTAAAACTTTCTGGCCGGTGGCGCAGCATATCGTGGCCAAGGATATCCTCAAGCCCCACGGCATATATTGGCCGATCATGCTCAAAGCGGCCGGCATTCCAATTTACCAGCACCTGAATGTTCATGGATACTGGAATGTCGAACAAAGCAAAATGTCCAAAAGCCTTGGCAATGTCGTCGAACCGCTCGAGCTTAAGAATGTATACGGCCTGGATGCGTTTCGCTTTTTTCTGATTCGCGATATGTCCTTCGGCCTGGATTCGAGCTTCAGTGAAGATTCACTGGTACAGCGCATCAACTCTGATCTGGCCAATGATCTGGGCAATCTGTTTTCCAGGGTATTGTCAATGGTTCACAAATACCTGGATGGAATTGTTCCCCGGGTTGATCCGCCGGCCGAACAGGAGTGCGGCTTCGGTCTGGAATCGGACGCTGACAGCGCGATCGACGCGTTTGAAGACTATATGGCGTCGTTTCAGTTTCACAACGCCCTGCAGGCAATTTGGAAATTTATCGGTCAGATGAATAAGTATGTGGATGTTACCGCCCCCTGGGAGCTGGCCAAGAAAAAGTCAACCCGCAAACAGCTCGAAGCGGTTCTCAGCAACCTGCTGGAGGGTTTACGGGTTATTTCAGGGCTTATTTACCCGGTCATGCCCGACACGGCCGCTTCCATGCAAAAACATCTCGGACTGGATTGCACAGGGCGTTTCTACCTGCTTGAGCGAATCAGAACCTGGAAATCGATTCCGCCCGGCACCCAGCTGCCCAAATCGGTGGTTCTATTCCCACGGGTGGAACCGGATGAAAATAGAAAAGCATCGGCCGCCAGACCCGAAGCCGACGCCATAAATCCAGTCATCAAAGATGAGATTACGATTGAAGAATTCGCCAAAATCGATCTCAGGGTCGCAACGGTGGTAAAGGCGGAGGCAATTCCCAGAGCCAAGAAACTGTTAAAGCTCGAAGTTGATCTGGGCCAGAAAAGGGTCATCGTTGCCGGCATTGCCGAAAAATATACCCCCGAAGAGCTCGTCGGCAAGCAGGTTATCATCGTGGCCAACCTGAAACCCACCAAACTCATGGGAGTTGTATCCAGCGGCATGCTGATAGCCGCCGTCGATGACGAGGGACCGACACTGGCGATCCTGGACAAGCCGGTCGAACCGGGAACAACACTTAGCTAACACAATTTAGGCAAAGGCTCGAATTAAAGGGCGCATATTTGCTCTTCGGCAGATTTTACCCTGAAATAAGAAATCCGAAGCACGAATATCGAAATCCGAAACAAATCCGAATAGTTAATGACCTAAATTCGAAACCTGTCTCGAATATTAGAATTTAGAATTTAGAATTTATTATTTGTTTCGGATTTCGAGTTTCGAATTTCGAAATTTTAGTAAACAGGCAAATAATTAGCGCTTAATCCAGAAAACCGGTATTTTAAGCTAAGAAATGACAAACCTCCCCAAATGTTACGGTATCATCCCGGCACGCTACGAATCCACCCGTTTTCCAGGAAAACCGCTGGCTGATATCGACGGCCGCCCCATGATATGGCATGTGTTCAATCAAGCCCGCCGGTGTCCCGAGTTG
>JAFDCJ010000344.1 GCA_019312835.1 Deltaproteobacteria bacterium | reverse complement strand
GTTATCGAGCGCAAGGCCGATAATCGCATTATCGGTGCCTTTGTGATGCCGGTTGCCTTTCTGGCAATGGCCTATGCCTCATTGAAAACCGGCATCACCAACGAAATCCAGCCTCTCATTCCAGCATTAAAGAGCAACTGGCTGATCGCGCATGTCATCACCTGCTTTATTGGTTACGCGGCGTTTGCCACCGCTTTCGGCATCAGCGCCATGTATCTGATGAAACAGGGGCGGGACCAGGAACAGGTCGGCTGGCTTGACTTTGCCCGGCCGCTGACAGTGTTTATTTTTGTGTTGCTGTTTAGCCGGGTGCTTCTGGCGGGAAACTGGGCCATGTCGGTTATCATTGCGCTGCCGATCTGCCTTGTTTTTTATATCGGCGTTTTTCTCGTTCGCCGCATGCCCGAAGATTTCAAAGAACGACTGCTGGTCATGTTTCCGGAACCCGCGATATTGGATGAGCTCGGCTACCAGATGACGCTGTTTGGTTTCCTGTTTTTATCTATTGGAATCATCAGCGGGGCGGTCTGGGCAAATTCCGCCTGGGGGCGGTATTGGGGATGGGACCCCAAAGAGACCTGGTCATTGATCACCTGGTTTATTTACGCCACATTGCTGCATGCGCGGTTGATGCGCGGCTGGCGCGGTAAGCGAATTGCCTATCTTTCCCTTGTGGGATTTGCCGCGGTTTTATTTACTTATTTCGGAGTCAACCTGCTGCCCGGCCTGCACAGTTACGGAGCCTTGGGCCAATGATTTTTTCTTGACAAAAACCAAATCGATAAGGTACACAACCGCAGGCCTGTTTCCAGCGCCCATAAAATTGAAAATCGCTCGTAATGCTTTGAAAATATTTTATTTTTTGTTTTGTAATTTTTAGGGTTTGCCTTAAGATGCGTTACTCAAAAGGTATCGGGCGAGCAAATAACATCAACTTGAATTGAACGGAGTCTCCATGAGTACGGACGAGAAAGCCAATGAGGTTTCAGCCGAGGCCGCGGATCAGGAACCGATAACCCCTTCCTCTGAAACAGATGATTCCGGCCACGGCACTGAAGGCGGCGCCGGCGGACCGATTATTCTGTTTTTCATTCTCGGGTTGATTGCCAGTCTCGTCGTTGGCTGGGTAATTTTCCCTAAGCTTCTTTACTCCCAGAAAAAGCAACCCGTTGACTTCAACCATGCCCTGCACAATGAAGAGGTCGAAGATGGCTGTGATAGCTGCCATTTTTTCAGGGAAGACGGCACCTATTCGGGAGTCCCCACACTGGCCCAGTGCATTGATTGTCATGAAGAGGTCAACGGAGAGGATCCTGAGGAAGCTAAATTCGTAAACGAATATGTTGCCAAAGACCGGGAGGTTCCCTGGCTGATCTATTCGCGGCAGCCCCAAAACGTATATTTTTCACATGTCGCCCATGTGAAAATGGGGAAGATGGACTGTGAGACCTGCCACGGACCTATCGGCGAATCAGAGAGTTTAAGGGTCTATCAGGAAAACCGGATTTCCGGATACAGCATCGATATCTGGGGTAAAAATATCGCCGGCATTAAACGCAACTCCTGGGACCGCATGAAAATGGATGACTGCTCCGAGTGCCATGTGAGAGAAAACGTCAACCAAAACAGCGTGCAGACCCTGCGGGGCGGCTGCTTTGTCTGCCACCATTAAACACGGTGGACGATGAACCGACGCCCTAACCGCATTTGTTTAAGCCATCTTTCTCAATTGTTATATGGGTTTACCTTTACGGGGAAAATTAAATGAAAGTAGACAGAAGAAGTTTTTTAGCATTCGCTCTTGGAGGTGCCGCTGGGACGGCGTTTTCACCCCTGCCCTGGAAAGTCACCGATGATATATCCATCTGGAGCCAGAACTGGCCCTGGACACCGGTTCCGCAAAGAGGCGAAATCAGCATGGTCAACTCCGCCTGCACGCTATGCCCGGGCGGCTGCGGTATTTCGGTGAAGAAAGTGGGTGAACGGGTGATTAAAATAGAGGGGCTCAAAGGACACCCCGTAAATGATGGCGGCCTCTGTACCCTGGGACTCGCCGGCGCGCAGCTGCTATATGGCCCGACGCGTGTCCAAACCCCCCTGAAAAAGGTCAATGGCCGCTGGCAAAAAGTATCCTGGGAAGAAGCCATTAAGATATTAGCGGCCAAACTAAAAGAACTGCGTGCAGCTGGTTCGGCTCATAAGGTGGCCTGTGTGGCCGGATCGGACCGTGGCACGGTTCCGGAGCTTTTTAACCGGTTTTTAAGCGTTTATGGCTCACCCAATTTTTTTCGAGCCCCTTCGATCTGGGACTCCTATGAGCTGGCGCTTTACCTGACCCAGGGCACGCGTTCTCTGGCCGGGTTCGATATCGAAAACGCAGGTTTTATCTTGAGTTTCGGCAGCGGTTTGATCGAAGGCTGGGGGTCTCCCGGTTACATGTTCCGGGCCAAGGCCATGATGCGCAAAAATGACGGCCGTATGGATCAAATCGAATCGCGGCTGTCCAAGACAGCCGCTAAATCCGATCACTGGATCGCCATTCATCCCGGCACCGAAGGCGCACTGGCATTTGGTTTGGCGCATGTGATCATCAAAGAAAAGCTGTATAATCAAAATTTTGTGAATAGGTACACCGCGGGGCTATCCACACGTTTCCAACGGATCATCGACGGTTTCCCACCGGAAATTGTTTCCAAGACCACCGGGATCAGTACTGGAACGATCTTAGCGCTGGCCAAAGATTTTGCCGGCGCCCGGAAACCCCTGGCAACATGCGGAGCGGGCCAAGGCCATCAGCCGGGGGGCCTGCAGACGTTTTTGGCCGTGCATACCTTAAATGCCCTGGTGGGCAATATCAACCAACCCGGCGGCCTCTGGGCCTTACCCGAACCCGATTATATCGATTGGCCCGAGCCGGAAATCGACGCGGTTGCCGCCGAAGGACTGCAACAGACCCGCATTGATGGCGCCGGCAGCTACCGCTATCCG
>JAFDCJ010000343.1 GCA_019312835.1 Deltaproteobacteria bacterium | reverse complement strand
TGCCGGCTCCGGAACGCCCGATGATTCCGACCATTTGACCGGCCTGGATGGTTAGATTCACCTGATCAACTGCTTTGACCTTGCCAAAATGTTTACACAGACCTTGAAGCTTTAGCATATTCGTCCCGTAAAGATTCCATCGGTAAAATCGGGTGCGTTACGACCCGCATAGCCGGCTGGAGAATTGAATTTTGGCTGAAAATAGGTTTGCTGGATTAGATTAATGTGAGGGCGGGGTTAGTTTTTGATAATTTGCGAATTACCGGATGACAGGTCTTGTTCAGCTCTCCGGGCACCTTTATGAATCCAGTGGGAAATGATTGTGAAGTGAGATGACCGGGATACGCCGGGAAATTTTCTGAAACACTGGATGAGTGTTTTTATGATGGGTATGGGGGGAATTTGAATCCAAACTGAATTTTAACAACTCTTGATGCTCTTCAATCTTCCAGCATGGCGCTCTCATTAGAATTTACACTATCAAGCACCATGGCGAACAATTCAGAATATTCATCATTGCTTCTTTGCGGCCTGACATTGGATCTCATGTAAGCAATAAATGTTTTTAAAATTGAAGCATATCGTTGGCCGCATTTTTTGCGCTCATTGTCCGTTACGCCATTGCGAAATAAAAGGCGTTCGGCTGCGGTTGCCTCCTGATCGGCCAGATAAATAATATCATCATACGGTTTGTCTTTTATGGCGGCAACAAAATTGGAAAAGTCGCAATTGTTCGAGATCATCATGTCCCCCTCTGAGAGAAATTCATTTCAATGAAATGAAAAGCAAAACCTCAGCCTCATGAATTTGAGGCACCGACATGTTAGCAACCCATTAAATATTCAAGCTTGCAATTGAAGTCCAGAAGAATTTTCTGCTATTACCTACCACAGATCATTTCGTAGATTAATGGAGAATTGTTAGATTTTTGTTAGCAAAATCATAAAAAACTAAAATTGCCCGAATTATAATAATAAAGAAATTCTTTGCGTCAACCACGTCATCAGCAAATTGATCATGTCGCTTTACTTCCATCCCGGGAAAGCGAAAACGAAAACCGGGTGAACAATATCTGCTTGACCAAATTATTTACCTTTTGTAATTTGAATTGGAATTTAATTGGCGCTTAAGAAAATTAAGATGGAGATGCCCATGGCCGAAAACGATCAACATTCGGATCTGCACAACGATGAGCAGGAAAGCACTTCGAGTCCGTTTATCGAATATCTTCAAACCGAAAAGGGTCATCAAATGGCAGCCCGTGTCATCGGCATGGCCGAAGATTTTAAAAAGATGCTGCTGTACAAGTCCGGCAGCCAGTCTCTGGTCGAAAAGTGGCAGCTTGCCATCGTCATCTTTGCAATAGTCGGCGCGGTGACCGTATTGACCCTTTTTAATAAGTTTGATCCTTCGATTGGCATTCTTTTCGGTGTCCTGGTCGGCTACATCATCGGCAAAAAGGGCCTGTAGCCTCTATTTAGAATCCGCATCCTGCCAGTTAATCAGTCGTGCCGAATTGGCCATGATACCAACCGTGTGACCGACATGAAAAATTCCCGCCATTACGGGTGAAAACTTTCCGGCAAAACCAAGGATGACGCCCGCTATATTACTTGCGGTTGCCAGCCAGAAATTCATCTCGACGATCCGGTGGGTTTGTTCACTCAAGTGCCTCAAAGCGACCAGCCCCCTGAGGTCACTGTCAGCCAGGGCAATATCGGCGGTCTCAATGGCGACCTCTGAACCGCCGGCTCCCATTGCCACACCGACTGAGGCCTTTGATAATGCCAGTGCATCATTGATTCCATCTCCGACCATGATGACACCATGGCCTTTGGCTTCAAGCGCATCGATGAATCGTGCTTTTTCCTCAGGCAATAGTTCTCCCTGAAATTCATCAATCGGATAATGTTTGGCAATCGCTTTCACAGCGGTTTTTAAGTCGCCGCTGATCAGGACTATTTTTTGGATGCCGTTTTTATGCAGCCATTTCAATACGCTCGATGTTTCGGCACGAATGGTATGGGTCAGCAAAATCATACCGGCCAGGGTTTTATTGCGGGCTACAAAAACAGCCGTTTGTCCGGAATCGGTTTGCTTTGTTACGGTTTTGGAAAATTGAGCAGTCTTTATCCCTGCTGATTTGAAATATTGACGGTTGCCAACCCGTATGATGCCGGACGCTGTTCTGGCCTGAATTCCTCTACCCAGAAACGCTTTGGTTGATTTTGGACGTTCAAAAGATATCTTGCGCGTCCGGCTCTCCTTTAGGATGGCCTGCGCCACCGGATGATTGCTCTCTGCCTCGGCGCTGGCAGCCAGCGCAAGTACCGCATCGGGCTTTATCCTCGAATTCCGGGGAACGATATCGACCACCTGCGGCGTATTCAAGGTAAGCGTTCCCGTTTTATCAAAACAGACGGTTTCAATATCCTTGAATTGTTCCAGGTAAGTTCCGCCTTTTATCAGAATGTTCCGCCGGGCGGCATTGGCTATCCCCGCGCTGACTGCGGTTGAGGCTGCCAGCACCGTTGCGCAGGGGCAGGACATCACCAGCATCACCGAAATGGCCCGTGACAGATTGCCGGTAATAACCAGTGTCGCCAGGGTCGATGCCCAGCCAAATGTTGTCAATCGATCCGCTAAAACATCGGCTTTGCGCTGGCTCTGGGTTTGCTCCGCCAGCGAGGCCTCGACGAGTCGCAACAGTTGCGCCAGGTAGGTGTCTGCGCCCACCTTCTGCGCCCGGATATATACCGTGCCTTCCTGGACCCGGGTGCCGGCATACACAACATCATTTTTTCGACGCAACTCTGCAAAGGCGCGTCCGGTGATATGGGCTTCATCAATCAGGGCCTTGCCTTTAAAAACCGTCCCATCAGCCGGTATGCGTTGGTCGGTCCGCACGACAGTGATTGCTTTTTCTTTAAGATCAGATATGTTTATTTCTTTTTCAGCACCGTCGATGAGGACGACTGTTTTTCGGGGAGCCACCTGCAGGATATCTTGAATGGCCCGGTGGGCCTGCTTTTTGACATATTCTTCTAAAAAGAGGCCGAATGATAGCAGCCATACGATCTCAAGGGCGGTAAACAACTCCCCTGCCAGGACGGCAGAAAAACAACCGATGCCCAGAAATGACATAAGGCCCGGTCTTTTTACCCCGCGCAACTCATTGATCATCCCACTGAGAAGCGGAATGCCACCCAGAGCCGTAACGAGTCCTGTAAGACCAAATACGCGTTGAGGAAGTGGCGCTTTCAACAGGTATTTGCGAATCAGCGCATAACCCAGAAAACAACTAACACAAAAGCTATTAATCAAAAGATATCGGAGGGACCATCCAGACCGAATTGGGCTCGCTGGGTTCTTTTTCATTCTTACTACTGATTTTGAGCTGCTATGGAATGCTTTGGCCACTTTCTTCAGATACTGAGATGCCAGCTCCCGTAATGTTTCAGGCGTCACAATGTCGACATCATAAACCAGAATGACACTCCCGGTGGTGACGCGTGTTTCAGCAGATATAATCCCCTCGATTTTTCGCAGCCGATTTTCTAACTGCTCGGATAGCTGATAAGATCCCCGCATGGTATCTGATTTGAGGCGCAATCGACCGGGTATGGAATGGCATAAGATCATAGGCTTTAATGAATTTTTACTTTCTATTGCCAATGGTGATTCGGCTAGTATGAATAACAAAAACGTTACAGTGCCGCAATCAAAATCATGGCGCATTTTGCTAACAATTAACTAACGATTTTGACATAAGGATCTAACATGCCCATTTTTGTTTTATCAATTTTTATATAGGTAACGAATGAAATATCGAGTCGACTTGCGTGCTTTACTTTGATATTCGGAAAGTTATCGCTTTTTTTAGCGTTCCTTTTTGGATTTCATTTAGCATCATTAAATTTATTGCCAGCCTTAAAAAAGGAGGTGTAAAATGGCTTTATTTAGAAATGGTTTTCGATTAGGGGGAACGTGGACGACCTTGGCCATTGGAGCCGGTGCGGTCTTTTTGGCCCCGGTTGTGCTGCCAATGGTTGCCGGTGTCTTAAGGCCGGTTGCCAAAGCCGCTATCAAAGGGGGGATATTGGCCTTTGAAAACGCAAAAGTTGCCGTAGCAGAAACCAAAGAAACATTTGAAGACATCGCGGCAGAGGCAAGGGCTGAGGTTTCAAGCGCACAGAAGGAAGCCGCTAAATCAGCAAAAAAGAAATCTGCTTAACGGAGTATAACCGGCAAAAAGGTATTCATTGGGAGAACAGCGCCATGGAGCTGCCTGAAGCCCTTATCAGTCATCGATCTGCACAACGGATCCGGATAAAGATCGCCTCTGAGCGGGGCAACGCGGATTACTTTGGTAAATTGCAGGATAGACTGGCCGGCCTGCAGGCATTCAAGCAATTGAGGGTCAATGCCCTGACGGGAAGCGTTCTTTTGATCGACGACAAACTTGAGGTCGAGGCCATTGCTTCTTATGCAAAATCACAACATCTGTTTAGATTAACGACCCGAAAAAGCAATCCGTCACCGCTGGCGCATCAAGCTGTCAATCCAATAGAAAACGTCAATCAGCTGATCAGGCAATATACGAGTGGTTATGCCGATCTGACCAGTGTTATGTTTGTGCTGTTATCTGCCCTGGGCATATATGATATTGTTCGGGGAAAGCCGAAACTTCCTCCCTGGTATACGGCCTTCTGGTATGCCATCGGTATAATTGAATTGAAAAAGTTTTTCGAGAAATCATCCTAATGCATTCCTAACAATTTCTGAGTAGCTTTCTCAAATCGATTCCTTCTATCAGACATAATGCCGATTAAACTCCCGTTTATGGTTGTGACAAGTGATCCAGGTCATTCATAATAGTGTCGAAGGTCGAACCCGATTTAAAATCGAGGGACTTTCCGGAAGCGAGCCGCTGAAAAAGGCTCTTGAACAGCGGCTCACCCGGGATAGGGATGTTCTGCGCGTTTCCGCCAACACCCTGACGGGAAACTGCCTGGTTTGCTACAATTCCAACAACAACCACCATACCATTTCCTTTTTAATCGAAGACATCCTTGAAGAATTTCAAAAAGACAATTCTACCGACAAAGAATCCAGGCCGGTGGTCTCAGAAGACCTGCAAAAGCTTTCAGCCGCAATACAGGCGGATGAAGAACACCCCCCCCCGCCAGCTGTCAGCCGCGAGATCGTCAAACAATTTTTAGGCACCACCGAAGATGGCCAAATCAGGCCCTGGCATACGCTTCGCAAAACTGAAACGATCGCCTTGCTGCGCGGCGATAAAAAACAGGGTTTGACCCAAACGACCGCCAGAAGACGATTGGATGAATACGGGCCCAATGCACTGGCGAAATCCGAATCGCGATCTGGCTGGGGCATCTTCATTGATCAGATGAATTCTTTGCCGGTGTATTTGCTGGGCGCTGCTGCCGGTGTATCGGTTCTCACCGGCGGCGTCCTGGATGCCCTGGTGATTATGGGGGTGGTGGTGGCCAACGGGATCATCGGTTATTATACCGAAAGTGATGCCGAAAAGACCATCGACTCCCTTAAAGACCTCGTCCACCCGAAGGCCGAAGTCATCCGGGACGGTCAGGTTCATGAAATACCCGCGGAGGAAGTGGTCGTCGGCGACCTTATTGTTCTGAAACCCGGCTCCTATGTTACCGCCGACAGCAGAATCGTCCATTCCTCGCGGTTGACCATCGATGAGTCCATGCTGACCGGCGAAAGCATGCCGGTATTCAAAAAGTCATCACGTTTAAAACATAAAAACACACCTCTGGCCGATCGCTCCAATATCGCCTACATGGGCACGCTGGTCACCGGCGGTCAGGGTTTGGCCATCGTCGTGGCCACCGCCCAGGCCACCGACGTGGGAATGCTGCAGCTGCT
>JAFDCJ010000342.1 GCA_019312835.1 Deltaproteobacteria bacterium | reverse complement strand
GCGCCGGCAACGATCTGGGAATAAAAGGCTTTGGTGGAAGCCACCGACATTTCGATATCACGACCGCTGCTGGTATACATCACCCCGTTGACCTTAAACGTAATATCCGAATCGCGACGGTTGACAATGGCCAGGGTATAAGCGCCCCGTTCTTTGACCATTTCAATGGTGCTGTTGGTGTCTGTGGTAGTGCCGGATTGACTGATGGCAACAACCAGGGTGTCGGCCATGGAATTTTCGGCATCGTTTTCGTTTAACTGAAAACCGCTGAACTCCGAGGCTTTGAGGGCACTGATCTGAACGGCGGGGCTATCCAAATAATAATTCAGGGTATTCGCACAGACTAATGCGGCCACACCGGCGGTGCCCTGTCCGATAAAAAAGATGCGCTTAATTTCATCGGCTTTCAGCGCTTTTTGCAGGGATTTAGGGATAATGGTTTCATCCAGCACAATCGTATAGTGGGATTGATTATCCTCTTTAATCTTCCAGCGGTTCTGAAGCGTTTTTCCAACTGAATCCGGAGATTCTGAGACCTCTTTTAAAAAGTAGTGCGGGAAATTTTGGCGATCGATATCCCGTGACGTAATTTCGGTAAATTTAATGTCGTTTTCCTTAAGATCTAACGGTGTACCGTCATAATACTGGGCGTTGATACCCGCCAGCCCCCCGCTGCTCTCCTGGTCCAAAATGAAAATTTGGCCTCGGGTCTGCCCGTTTTTGCCTTCAACGGTTTTTTCACCATCCAGTTTAAGGTAATACGGGGTTTCTTCGACAAAACCGTAGACTTCCGAGCTGGGAATATAATGCTCGTCTGCGATTCCGACAAAAATAGCCTGCCCGCTGCCTCTTTGTGCCAGAAAGAGCTTTCCGGGGGCCAGATCCGTATGCATGGATATGGCATGGGATCCCTCAAAATCGTTGACCGCCAGGCGAAAGGCCTCATCAACTGAATGGCCCTGTTGGAAATACTGCTGGATTTTAAGGGGAATCATCTTCGTGTCGGTGGTGATGTCGCTGTGAATGCATTGGCCATTGTCTTCGAATTGTGCCTTAAGTTCCAGGTAGTTGTCGATATCACCGTTGAGACAGGTATGAATGATGCCGCATTTTGGGTTCGTGCCGCCGCTGGCCTGATTGTCGACGGGATGGCAGTTTGCTTCCGTAATGGCACCCACGGATGCCCAGCGGGTGTGGGCTGCAACCGTGTCAAATGATGCCGGAATTGTCGCCAGAATCTGAAAAACCGGATCGGTTGTAATTTGCCGGCGCAGGTATTGAACATTGTCTCCAAGACTTCCGATTTCCAACGCGATTTTATAGGTCACTGCAACGGCCACCTGGTTTATCCCGTCCGGTGTTGTCGACGCCTGGCAGTTTATTCCGCGGTTGACCAACAGGTCAGGTTCACAGCGTTCCTTAAATTTTTCCTGGATACCGGCCTTTGTGAGGGCCGCTTCAAATTTTTGAAATTCAAGTGGGGCGAAAATCAACATGATGGAAATTGCCGCCGACTCTATGCCACTGACTTCCAATCGGTCAATGCTGTTCAATACGGCATTTATCTTCTTGAACATGCTGACGCTTGTCCGGGATGGTGGCTGAGGACTGTGGGCCAAAAAATTTCGTACTTTTTTTATATTGGAAAGAATATCGTTCTCAAGGCTCCAGGCGATATCCTTGAGTTTTTCGATCCGTAGGGAAATCAGGTCCACTATTTCTGTTGAAAGGCGGCCCATTTGTTCGGCCAGCAGGTCGGTTTCAGCTTGAATGATGGTTCCCAGGTGATTGGCTAATACTTCAATCCGGTTTTGTGCCCTTTCGTCTGAAAAAACCGAAAAGAATCGGTCATCTGTTTTTAGGTCCTGAACCCGGCGCCATAAGGCATCGATTTTTTCGCTGCCGCTCAGATAGCCATCATGCCACTCGTCGGTTTGATGACTGGACTGATACCCGGCAGCCTCGATCTGGCGGGCGATTTCTTCAAGTGATTCAAGCTTAAAATTATGGCGCTCCTTTGGTTTATTTTTGAAGGCAACAATTCCGGCGATGCCGCAGCAAAGCACGGTTTGCCGGCAAGGAAAAAAAACAATGGATCCATCGGGGAGTTGGTCAATATATTTTCCGAAATAAACACGGGTCCCGAATAGCCGTTGGGCCCAGATAATTCGGGTGTGGCAAAAATGTCGAATACGCCTTAAAAGCGGCAGCCGCTCTGTTTTCTCGGTGTTCAGTGATGATTTCATTTCATATCTTTTTTGAGCATTTTCGAAATTTGATAACAAATCCGCATCTGGCCTAACATAATATTATCGCTCATCGGCTTTCTGGGGTCAAGTTTTCTGTCATGTCTGAAAAGATAGGACTGAGGACTGAGTGCTGAGGACTGAGGTCTGAAGTACATCGAAATGGAAAGGGATAAAAATGGCCCCGTGCCGACTCATGACGGAAAAGGGCAACTCATGAGTCCGGGAGGACGATTCATGACGGAAAAGGACAAGCCATGTTGAAAGGGTCGGTAGGCAGGCAGGCTTTTTTGCTCAGTCCTCAGTCCTCAGCATCAGCACTTATCTGTTGACCCTGAACCCCGGAACCTTACTTGAGGGTCGTTCCGGGCGCTAAGGTTTTTTCGACAGTTGCCAGAGTGGGGCCGGAATCGTCAACTGCGGCCAGCAACATTCCATTCGACACCACCCCCATGAGTTTGGCGGGCTTTAGATTGGCGACAACGATCACCTGTTTGCCGATCATTTCTTCAGCCGTGTACCTTTC
>JAFDCJ010000341.1 GCA_019312835.1 Deltaproteobacteria bacterium | reverse complement strand
GCCGTGCGTTTGCGCGGGTTTGCCGGCGATTGGGCATGCAGCGCTCTACGCCAAAAAAACTCCCCGACCCTTCAATTATTTATATTTGCTGAAATCGACACCCCGTTCGCTGGCCCGTTTTTCGAACCAGTCCATCTCGTTTTCAGGCGGCGGGATAATGTCTGCGGGTTGCTTGCGTACCAGGGAGATCGCCTCCCCGGGGCAGGTCGTCACGCAAAGACCGCAAAGGACTGGCTGTTTTCGATGATGTTGGATACCTGCTCGTAAGCCAGCGCCTGCTGTTTGTTGGGGATTTCCTTCTCAATGGGGATGACCTGCATCAGTTGAGGTTTCTTCGAGAAAAACTGCTTGCCATAGACTTTCCCGAATTCCTCACACATTTCAGCCAGTTCCCGATCCATATGGGGAGGCTGAAATTCGTAGATTCCGAAGGCCCAGGGCAGCATTTTAAACATCTTGATCCCACCGAGATCGATTCCGAATAATTGGCCCCGTTCCTTCATTTCCCACAAATGCGCCTCGAGACCGTCCAGCGGGCGCCCGGTTCGCTCCGAAATTTGCTGGGCGGTTTCAAATTCCAACCGCAGATCACAAAACAGCTCGGCATCCTGCGGCCGGAATATTCTTTTCAGCAGCTTGAGTTCAACCCCGGAGTCCGTTGCCGGGAATCCGTTCGGCAGCGTATCGAGGACTTTGGCCAGGTTGGCATAGATTTCTTCGCTCATTATTAGCAGTCTCCTTTCTTAGCTTTGATAGAAGCCGGTTCTAAAATCGGATTCATCGCGGCAAAATGCCGCTCCCACGAGTCAACGAACACCCGCAAAGCGGGTGGCCCGGATTTTCGCGCCCCTGAGGGGCGGGGAAAGACAAAAGCACGTCAGTGCTTTAACCGTTGCGGTTGTAACCGGGTGCATGGCACTCGGTTTGAAAACAGCCAATTATATTTGAAACACCTTCCCATACCTTCTAGAGTTTTTAAAAGTTTCGTTCCTTGCGAATTTTTTCGTAGCTTTCCTGGATCTCGCGGAAGCGGTTTTCGGCGAAATCGATAAATTCCTCGGGCAGTCCCTTGGAGATGATCTTGTCGGGATGAAAATCCTTGACCAGTTTTTTATAGTTGGATTTGATGTCTTCGTTGGTGGATTCCGGCGTGCAGTTGAGCATTTTGTAATGCTTGTCAAGTTCCCTGAAATAAACGGCCTTGATGTCGTCATACTGGCGGTCGCTGAGCCTGAAAATACTCTGGATGCCCTTTAAAGCGGTCTCTTCGGCCGGGTGCAGTTTGCCGTCGGCTGCGGCGATTTTAAACAGGAGATCGTAAAACGATACCAGCAGCGCAGGCTGGTTGTAAATCGCCTGGTACAACTGGGAGGCAAACTCTTCAATGGCATAGGGTGAGTCCTTGGCCTGGTTGAAAATTTGCCGGGCAAAGTCCTTTTCCCTTGCATCCATGGGCAGGCTGTTGATAAAGTTCTGCACCACCACGATTTCATCCTTGGTGACCACACCGTCTATCTTTGACATTTTGCCCAGAATGGAAAACAAACTGATGAAATAGGTCGCCTGGGCCCGTTCGGCCTGGCCGAATTCAGGGCCTGGAATCGAGCGGGTGTCCCGGCCGGAATAGCCGGTTTTTTTATCCACCAGCATATGCCCCAGGGCAGCGCCGGCGACAGCGCCCAGAGGACCGCCGAACAAAAGCCCCAGCGTTCCGAAAGTGAGTTTTCCAAACCAGCCCATTATTTTTCTCCTTTGAGGGTTTTCAGCCCGTAAAGTTTGCGTTGATGACCGTCATATCATCCTGAAGTCTGATGTCGTTTGAAAATTTCAGAAGTTCTATGCAGATAGCATTATGCCGATAAAACGTCAATCTGTGATGCGCTGGGAATACCGGATCACTCAGAAAATTTGAAATATATCGAGGTTATCCAAGTTTGGCCGATTCGGATCTAAATGCTATCTTGACACTATGATTGGCATTTAGTATGGCAATTTTAATCACCAGGGCTGATCGAACCCGCTTTCGATTGACCGCGGTACTACATGCTGTTGCTTGCCTCCTGTGGTGTTACCATCTTATTTTTGTATTGATTTAGCTGCTTCCTAAAAGCAAATTCCTATCCTTAGCCTTGATTTGTGGAGGTTCTTCATAATCGTGACATTATATCAAATTCTTCCAATGAGTTTCTTGTAAATGAATGTTTTATTTAAATCTATTTTGTGCATGATCATCTTGTTGCTGTTCGTGACGGGACTCTTATTTATGTTGAGCTCCTTTAAGTTCCAGACAGTACTTACGAACCTAATCGCAAATCGGCTCAGTGCAACCAGTCCGGCAATATACGAATCGATCGAAGGAGCCATCGATCTGGGGCTGGGGTTGGGAGAAATCCAGAACACCGGCAAAGTCATATCATGGGTCCAACAGAACAATCCGGGAATTCAATCCATTGATATCTTCAATATTAAGGGAACGGTGCTGTACTCCACCGATATCCAGCATGTGGAGCAGGCGGTTGCACCTTATATTTTCGAGAACTTTAACACTACCGCAGGCCACAGCTCCCAGATGGAACATGCTGATAACTTTATTAGCACGTTCAAACTTTTGAATAATTATGATCAGAGGGTTGGTGGCGGATCAATCGTCTACGCCAAGGATGATTACACCCGTCAGGTTATTGAATTCAAGAGTTCCCTCTGGATGAAATCCATTCTTATTTTCATCGCATTTGCAATACTCGCGGCCCTGGGAATTATGGCCGCCTTCCGTGGTCTAAAAAATTATTTAAGCAGCATCGAAACCTCCCACATTAAAATCCGGGAATCTGAAGCAGCGGGGCAAAATGTCTGTTTTATCGATGTTGACGGTCTGCCGGCAGCCGCATCTGAAAATGCCTTGATTCGAATGGAGGCCGTTGATGACCGTTTGTGTGCAATTGAAAAAAACATAGCAGATGCCACACGGGCTTTAGACGCGCTTGAAATGACTGAGCCGGAGGGCCATCACGATCGAACCGAATCTCAAGAAGATGTCTCTTATGATCAGCAATCAGAGCTGGCGTCACAAATGGCACGCCCTTTGATTTTTATTATGATGGGAGCGCTATTCCTATCTTCCATTATCTTTGCATATACCAGCTATTCCGAGTTTACTCGATTCTTAGAACCAGAGTTTCAGAAAAAAGGCCAATTGATTGCCTTGAACATCAATCGGGATTTAGCCAAAGCGGTTGAAGTCGGCATTCCTTTTGAAGAAATGGTGGGTGTCGGCGAATACCTTGATTCGATCGCAGCGGAATTTGACGAAGTAAATTATCTGGCAGTTGAGGACCCGACCGGCCAAACACGCTATCAAGGCGGTCAAGCAATATCCGGTGAATCCAACCTGGATTCGTCGAAACCGACGCATGACACCGAAAGCCGGGCAGTCGCTGTCCCCAATCAATCTAAATCGATCATTTATCGGTACCCGATGAAAATGGGAGACGAGACCAATGGATTCATCCAGGTGGGTATCGATGAGGACTTTGTGAGAAGTCAGCTTGACAGCATTATCTATGACAACATTGTGATTTTTATCGTCGCGGTGCTGGTGGCTTTTCAGATCATGACGGCATTATTCCTTTTCTATGTTACCGGACCGATAGAACGGCTTAACATGCTGATCAATCTCCAGGTGCGGGGAAATTTCAGCAACTATATCAAAACTCGTGCAGGAGACTCAGTTGGTAAAGTGGTACGTTATTTGTCACTGTCAGCCCAGCAATTAAATGATCATTTCCGTGCAAGACGGGATCAGTTAAAGGCCGCTTCGGGCGAAATTTTACGCCGACTGGACGATATCGGCAAACGCTATGGACTGTCGCAAACCGAATCCCCCCGGCCCCTGATCCGTGCCAGCGTCAGCGATATCCGGATACCGTTATTTTTATTTGCCTTTGCCGAAGAGCTCCAAAAATCCTTTCTGCCTATTTTTGTTCGTCAACTCTATGAACCGAATCCGTGGCTCAGTGAATCGGTCATCATCAGTCTGCCCATTGTTGTGTGGCTAACCATCGTCGGGCTGGCAGCGCCTTTTTCGGGTCAATGGTCCAAGCGGTTCGGTAGCCGGAATATATTTCTTTTTGGTCTTATACCATCCGTAGCCGGTTTTTTGGGCTGCAGCATGGCCCAGACAATATTCCAGTTCGTATTATGGCGTGGTGCGACTGCTCTTGGCTATGCGATGATTACGATTGCATGTCAGGATTACCTTCTGGGCAAAAATGTAGCGGGCAGCCGTAACGTAAACATTGCCGTCTTTATCGGTATTGTCATAACCGCCACCATGTGCGGGACGGCAATTGGCGGGATTCTTGCTGCGCGGATCGGCTATCAGGCCACATTTTTAATAGCCGCAGGCTTGATGATTTTAGCCGGTTTTGCCGGTTACCAGATGCTGAGCCTGGATATCGGGACCGGAATTGAAGTTACGCCAACAGGTAAGGGCGGATTGGCAGGGATTCGACTGATATTCAAGAACCGCCGGTTTCTTGTATTTTTGTTTTGCATCGCTATTCCGACCAACATCCTTATGGCCGCCTATCTGTGGTATTTGGTGCCGCTCTATCTTTTTGAGCTTGACAGGACGACGGCTGAAATCGGCCGAACCATGATGATATATTACCTGCTGATCATTGCCATTGGAGAGGCAGTGTCAAAAAAGGTTAACACAGCCAAAGGCCTGACGCTGTTGGTCGGCCTGGGCGCTTTGCTTTCCGGAATAGGATTGGTTGCGTTTCATCGCTGGTATGATTTTTGGGCGGTGGCGCTTTCGGTTGCATTTCTCGGACTATCCCATGCCCTTATCAAGGCGCCCCAGATTACATTATCCCTGGAGATCTGCAGGGCTGAAGTCCAAACGGCCGGACACAACATCGTTCTAGGCGCGCTGCGCGTGCTGGAGCGCTTTGGCAGCATTGTCGGCTTGATAACAGGGGCCGTGATGATCGACCATTACGGTTACCAGAAGACCACCGGGATCGCCGGAATCAGCGTGTGTGTCGCCTCCCTGTTTTTTCTACTATTCTTTTTTGTATTTCGGAAGAATAAACCGGATGCATAATGGAATTTGCCATGACCCGTCGTAGATTGACATTCGTCCTGATCGTTTTTCTGACTTGCTGGTCAATAGTGCCCGGCGCCAGGTCAAGCCAGCAGGATAGGCCGTTCAGCATCTACATAGCGGTCTGGCGTGGTTGCGAGGAAGCATGTAAAGGATTTCAGGACTATTTTCGGGAAGAAGGAATCGATGCCGATTTTATTGTCCGGGATGCAAAAAGGGACAAAGCCAAACTGACGGAATTTGTCCGCGAGGCCAGGGAACTGAAGGTCGACCTGGTCGTTACCTGGGGCACGTCTGTTACGGTCGGCATGATCGGCAGGCTTGCCGACAGCAATCCGGATAAGCACCTTACCGATATCCCGGTGGTCTTCATGATCGTGGCGGACCCGGTGGGCGCTGGCATAATCGAAAGCTATGCGTCTTCGGGCAGACCCAATATCACCGGCACCCGCAACCGGGTACCGGAAGAAGTGCAAATGAGAGCAATAAGGGCCTATCGATATTTTAAGCGATTGGGTATTATTTATAATACCAACGAGCTCAACTCGGTTCTCAATGTCGGGAAAATTCGTAACCTGGCCAAGAAAATGCGATTTGTTCTATTTGAAAGAAATATCGATCTGGATGAAAACGGCAAACCGATTCCGGAGTCAATTCCCCAGAAGATAAAAGAATTAAAGGATAGAAACGTCGCCTTTATTTATGTGGGTTCCAGCTCTTTTCTGATGCGCCACATGGATTACCTCACGAGTTCCGCCATCGACCAGGGTGTTGCGATTGTATCAGCCTATGAGGCCATGGCCAGCAAATCCAATGCCCTCCTGGCGGTCGCCAGTCGATACTACAGTGTCGGAAAACTGGCCGGATTCCAGGCCAAAAGTATTCTAATCGACACACACCCCCCCATTGCTCTGCCCATCTTAAGCCTCAGCCGGTATTCCTACGTCATCAACATGGAAACAGCCAGAAAGCTAAAGCTATACCCACCGATCAAGGTGCTGCGATATGCGGAAGTCGTTCACGGTCAACAACAAAAGTGAGTCTTGTTCCGCTTTTGGGGTAGGCGATATATTTCATATTACCGGATGATATCCACAAAAATCAGCGATTGTGCAATCATAGTCGATTTATTAACTTCAGCCAAAATGTTGATTTCGCATGACATATATACAATCTCAGAAGACGACTTAGTTGAAAAATTTTTAACCTGGGATTTGAATTTTTTTTAAGAAAATGTGCCGGCCCTGGGCAAACTGAAGAGTTCCGCCCGACTTTGTCCAAGTACTCAATTCCACCCAAAAAAATCACTGTTGACAATCAAACCTACCTCCGTTATCAGATTGGGTATTGCTTTCGTTTAACTGATGCCTCAATATGTTGAGCTGCAGTTGGTCCCGATACACAATTCGCAATTTTCTCCTGATACACACATAGAAAGCAATGTCTTATCTTTTTGACACCCTGATTCTATCTCAAAGCACCGAAGGGTTAAGAAGACCTTTGTCAATGGAGGTGGAAAATGAAAAATTCTGGGGATGGCGAAAGGGGTTGGGTATCTTCAAGGCTTCTTGAGAATTTTAAAATCACCATATTCGCAGGATTGTTTCTTCTGGTTTTTTCGCCTGTGCTAGGTTGTGCCGAGAAATCTCGGGGGACGGGCAGGGAAGCTCTGTCACAGACACAGACGTCATCACCAACCGAAGGATCCCTTCCAGTTCTTGCTCAGAACAGCGGTGTCCAAAAATCCTCCTTCTCCCATCCGACCATTCCGGAAGGGAGGTCATGTGTTTCAGAAAAGTGCCATGCCGGGATGGGCACGGCCTCTTACGTCCACACGCCGATTGCCCAGGGATCGTGTGACTTCTGCCATGATGTGGCCGCTTCCAGGGCCCGCTACGGCCTGAGAAAGTCCGATTTGGATCTGTGCCTGAGTTGCCATGAAGACCAAAAAACTTTCTATAAGCAGGAGATCGTTCATTCTCCTGTGAACAGCGATTGTATCAGCTGTCATAACCCCCACCAATCTCCCTATAATTTCCAGCTTGAGAGCGGACCTTCCTCAGCCAGACTTTGCTTTACCTGCCACGATGAGAATGACAAGATGGAATATAATTACCTGCATGGCCCGGTAGAGTCGGAAGATTGTCTGGCCTGTCACAACCCCCACGCGTCCAGCTATAAATATCTCGCGCGCCAAGGCCCGCAAGAGATTCAGCTGTGTTATAGCTGTCATGAAGAAATCCCCCAAAAGATAAAAAATTCAGCCTTCAAGCATGGCGTGATCAATGAGGGATTGTGCTCCCCCTGTCACGCGTTTCATGGATCAGATTTGACAAAACACTGGACACGGCTCTTTCCTGATAAATTCTACAACCCTTATGACCCTGAACTTTATGGCCTTTGCTTCCAGTGCCACGAAAAGGCCCAGGCATTTCTCGAAAAATCCACCACCTTGACCAATTTCCGCAATGGGAAGCGGAATCTCCACTATCTCCATGTCACGAGGAGAAAAGGCCGGACCTGCATTTCCTGCCACGATGTTCATGCCACGAACCAGGAACAACTCATCCGCAGCTCGACGCCCTTTGGTCCATCTAATTTTCATATTCAGATTGTATTTGTTAAGACCGCCACGGGTGGGACCTGTAGGAAGAGTTGTCATGTTTCCAAGGGATACGACAGGGAAAAGCCTTTAGAGCTGCAGGTGGATACAAAGTCCGACATAAAACGCAAGAAGCCGAAATAGTTTAGTATGCCCTTGCTTCCCGCTTGCTTTAATCAGCCGAAGGCTTGACATATATCTATGAGCAAAAACAAGATGAGCCAGTCACAGGTTCTTTTCAAGCTGACAATCGGTATTGTAGTAGCCTTTTGCTGTGTGCCCGTCATTGGATATTCACAATCAGGCGAGATAAATGGACGGATTCAAGCCCTGGAAGACAAAAATGTCAATATACGCAGAAGGGCAATGAGGGAACTGGAAAAGGCTGGCCCTTCTGCTGTTGAGCCTTTGATTGCAGCCCTGAAAAGTGAGAAATCGCGTGCCCGTGCAGCGGCAGCCGAGGCCCTGGGTAGGATTAAGGATACCCGTGCTGTCGATCCTTTAATTGTCACCCTGCAGGATAACATCTCAAATGTCCGTGCAGCGGCAGCCGAGGCCCTGGGTAGGATTAAGGATGACCGTGCGGTTGAACCTTTGATTGCGGCCCTGCGGGATAAAAATCCGGACGTCCGGAGTTGGGCGGCAAACGCCCTGGGAGAGATCAAGGATACCCGTGCCGTTGAACCTATCATTGACGCCCTGCAGGATAAAAACGCACATGTCAGAAGCTGGGCGGCCGAGGCCCTGGGAGAGATTAGGGATTCCCGCGCAGTAGAACCTTTGATTGCCGCTCTAGAGGATAAAAACGAAGATGTCAGAAATTCTGCAGCCAAGGCACTAGCAAAGATAAAACCAGCATCCTAACCCCAACTGCTGCTCGTGTGGTTGGGGCAAGCTCTATACAAGGCACAGGGCACAGGGCGCACGGCGCAAGGTACAAGCAACTGTCTACGTTCTGGAAAGTGGCTTCATAAAAAATGGAGAAGTAAGTCTTTCGGATTTTGGCTAATTAATGCGGGTGCACGATGGGAGTCGAAAGACAGCAAAAACCTAAAAGGGAAGCCCTGCTATATTCTGTCTCTTGCAAAGCTATTGCCGTTGGGGCTTCACTGCTATTTCTTTGCTACCTCAGCGGGTGCGCAAAGACTGTTTCTCAAGATGACACCCCATTACCAGAACAAATAGTTTCGGAGATTGAGCAAGAAAGCCCCGCTCAATCCAGTCAGAATGTGGTCACTGTAAGCTATCCTGCCGATATGGCAGTTATGGAATACAACCTTCTAAGTATCTCCCTGAGCTTACTCCAGGGTTCTTCTGATTTAATAGAAGTAGAGGTAAATAGCCAAATTAAAACGAGTATTGTTCCACGCCGGAAAGTCGAATGTTTGTCTGTACCACTGGAGCTTGGCCTAAACAAAATAAATATAATAGCGAAGAAAGAAGATAGAATTGCAGATGAGGTTGCGTTAAATGTTTTTCGCAGATCGGATCTTGTCGGCAACTATGAAAAGCCTCCGGCCGGTTTTGAAAAAGATTATTTTCATATGAAGGACCGCCCTCAGTGTGCTGCCTGCCACCATCTATGGGAACCCGCGGAAGCTGACAACAAGACCATAAATATCGAGACCTACGCTGCTGAAGTTTCAAAAGACAAGGCGCCCGTCCCTGCTGATTCCAGCTGCTACTCGTGTCACCGGGGGATTGCCTCCTGCTCATTTGTTCACGGACCTGCTTTCGTCTGGAGTTGTCTTACATGTCACGACGCCCGGGGGGAGCCAAAGTATTCCCTTAAATACCCTGTTCCAGAATTGTGCTACAAATGTCATTGGGAGCAAAAACAACAAAGGAGCGGTAAAAAGAACTATCACGCGCCATATATTACGGACAAATGCTGCATGTGTCACAACCCTCATGCATCAGAAAACCCTTGCAGGCTTGACCGACCTGTCTGGCTTCTTTGTGTAAGCTGCCATCCGGGTCAGGCCGACGGCAGGCATGTCGTTGCACCTTATTTCTGGGGAACCAGGCATCGCAAGCATCCGACCCGCGGGATCCCAGACCCATCAAGAAAGGGGCATGAACTTACCTGCGCAAGCTGCCATGATCCCCATGCATCGGACTTCCCCATGTTCATCTCAAAATATGGCCCCAGAAGTTTTGATTTATGTAAAAAATGCCACTATAGGAGAGATAAATCCTAATCTCACCCACCACATCTATCATCCAAAATCCTCAATCTGTCCTCTGTCGTCCGTCCTCTGTCCTCTGCCCCTATGCCCCGTGCCCCCTGCACTATGCGATGATATCATATCGTCCGTCCGAATTTTCACCCTCTTATTGTCTTGCATATGAGCCAGGACGAATATACATTTTTTTGTTTTTTGGAATTGTTTACATAGTCTGATGGTGAAATTCGGTGGCACATTTTTCTTTTGGATATCAAAATGTAATATGCAATTTAAGGAAAGAACAGCTTATCTAAAGAATAATGAGGGTATTGGTACTAAAAAGAATAGACTTGGCTGGCAATGACATTGATCACCTGACGTGGAATGTTTGCCAGGCGCATCGAGTGCTGTTCTGGACGGTTGTCCAATGGTCGCCGTCAGTTATTCGAATTCTCCAGCGATAGGATCGATCCGCCTTCAACACACCTCCGGGGACCGTGTGGGATTGCATATTTCTGACTCTGCCGGTGGAATAAACTCTGCCACCGCCAATCCTGTTGATTTCCAGGCGATAATACAGCGGTTCTTCTGTTTTTATGCGCTGCCATGAAAATATCGGCTTCTCCGATTGTAAGGTGGCCCCGCTTTTGGGCTTAAAGTAATTGACATCCGGCAGGGGAATCGTTTTGACAACCGCCTGGATAACGGTAGCCGAACCCTTCTGATCACCGCTGTTGACTTCAATCGAATAGGTTCCTGTCTGAGGTTTGCCCGGTGTTTTGAACCAAAAAGCATCGAGACGCGGCAGATAGGTAAAATCGTCTTTTTGAATCGGCAATTTTCCCGCCGGTCCACGAATGCTGATGGCTTCGATGGACCCCGGCAGGCGGCCGGAGCTTGTTTTGCCGATAACGATATCAAAACTGGTATAATGGGTTTGGTGCTGATCGTACACATGTTTGACGGCTGCGGTAACCGGTATCCCCGGAATCAGCATTTTTTCAAGGGCGTCTTTATCAAACCATCGGCCGGAAGCCATCACGCCCTGAATCTTGCGGGTGTTGTGAATGTCATCAAGCGGATTGCCGTCGACCAGGACAAGATCGGCTTTTTTGCCGACTTCAATGGTTCCGAAATTCCCCGAGCGGTTCATTCTGTTGATAACTTCAGCCGCATGAACGGTAGCCAGTTGTAACGCCTCATAAGGGGCTAGACCGTTTTCGACCATGAAGCGCAATTCATCATGCAGTGAATATCCCGGGACGAGCCCCATCCCTGCGGGGCCCGCATCGGTTCCCAGCACCAGCGTGACGCCCCCCCGGTGCAATTCGCGCAACAAGAGCTGGTTCAGATTATAATGGTAGGGGGCAAAATCCTCATATCCCCTGAATATCATTTGATGCCCGTCTTTTCCCTGTTGAAGCGTTTCTATGAAGCCAAACGGCAGGTAGCGGGATGTGGTTGCCGACGCCAGGCCTTCCGGTTCAAAAAGTTTTTTTAGGACCACATCACCCACTGCAAGGGTGGTACACAACGGGATTTTTGAAGCCTTTAATTGGCGGACGATTTTCTCGATATGGGCCTGGAAGTCTGGATTCGGATCATCTTCCGATAAATCAGGCAGGCGTTCCATTTGATCAGTGGCACGTTTCAGAATGTATCGAAACCATTCATTTCGACCCAACCTTCGGGAGCGATCAAAATCCAGAAACTCGAAATCCAGTTCCTCGATGTGGGCAATCTCATTTAACCCCGCCGCCACGACACCATCCAGACCGACGGCGAAGGGGATATGCCCGGCCGTATACAGGTTGAGCGCTTTGGCCGTTGCCATGGCCTCTTGAAACTCTTCCTGCGACAGAAAAGAATACAGTTTCACGAAGTCGAAACCCTGCTGATATTGTGTCCGAACGATATTCGCGGCGTTATCCGCCGGTCCATAGAGAATCGGCCCGGCGGCATAGATCGTTGGTCCGTTCAATCTTCCTGATTTTACCTCGTTGCGCCAGTGAAGGGCAAAGCCGGTCGGTGTGCCTTTGGGGCCGAAATCCCTGATGGTGGTGACGCCGTTGGCCAGAAAAAGGTTAAAGGGAGATACCGGCCACCCTCCATTCAGCCAGTTGGTATCCGTATGGATATGCATGTCCGCAAGACCGGGCATCAGATATAAATTGGAACCATCGATGATGACGGAATTTTCCGGGATGGCGACCTCGCCGCTGGCTCCGACGGCGATGATCTGAGCTTCTTTGACCAGTACCGTTTGATCAGGGAGGAGCCTTTCGGCCGTCATCGGCACGAGATTGACATGAACAAATGCGGTTACTTTTTCGGCATGTCCCCTTGCGGCCAGGCCGGGCTGGACCCAGAGTGCCAGCATGATAATAATTGTGCTGAACCATTTCTTCTTCATCCTGTACTCCCATCTCCTGAACTTCTGGCAAATTCGATTTTTGTCCGGCTTTCATTGTATTGCCAGAATATAGTTGCCCGGCCGCCTGTCGCCTTCCGAGATGTGCCATCTTATCTGGTTCAACGTGCTCTTGCCGCTGCCGTTTGGCCCGGTCAGGGCGATGCGGTCCTCCGGTTTCATCACCAAATCCGGAAAATGCAGCCATTGGTCTCCGCCCAGGGCAAGGGCACCGGCAGTCAAATTGAACAGGGTGTTGCGGTTTGATTGGGTCCCCGGCATCCAGATACCCATTTTATAGGTCTTTTTGACCTTGATGCCGTCCATTCTCATCCGAGCCTGGGACAAGCGACCGGCGAGCTGGTTGAGGCGCTTGCCGGCGCCGCCGTCTTTGCCGGTCACACGGGCCAGGTCAATCTTCCCGCGTGCATCGCGATCCTTTGCGGCCAGCCCCCGTTTCGACCGCTTGCGATCGGCCTGTGAGGCCGCGTCTCTACGCCGGGTGGCCTCACGTTTTAATTTCAAGAGATCCTGTCTGGCCCGGGTGCGTTGTTTTTGAGCGGTCATCTCCTCCGTTTTGGCCTGCTGCAAGCCGCGGGAATAGTTGCCGGGCCGCATCGTGGCTTGCGGTGGCTCGACAAACAGGCACTGATGGCATAAATCATCCAAAAGCCTGCGGTCATGGCTGACCAGCAATTCGATACCGTGAAAAGTTGAAAGGGCTTCAAATAACAGATCCTGGGCGGTGGCATCGAGATGATTGGTGGGTTCGTCCACTGCCAGCACCTGGGGTTTGCGCCACATGGCAACCGCGATCTGCGCTCGTTTGCGCTCGCCGTGGCTCAGGGTGGTCCAGCGCTGGGCCCAGTCGTCTTCAACACCCAACCTTCCTTTAATTTCGAAAGCCTCTCCATCCATGGAGTCGATCAAGCCCTGCAGTTGGTCGGGGGCATCGTCGGTGCGCTGCTGACAGTAAATCGCAAATTCGGGCATGATGACCCGTCCCTGCTGACATGTCAGGTCGCCGGTGGCAAGTTTCAAAATGGTGCTTTTTCCCACCCCGTTGGCCCCCACAATTCCGGTCCAGCCCGGTGTAAAGTGAACCGACAGATTGCGGATAATGAGTTGAGTTGCCCCGTCGTAGGCAAATGATATATTTTGAAACTGAAGAGACAACTCGGTCATCGTCATTTTCCCATTCGACAGCTTTGAACTGTGTTACACGTTTAGCATAATGCATTATTTTTTCAAGCAACGCCACTGAAAACGTGGTTTCGCCCCACCGGGACGATTGTGTTGATTTTAATTGGCTTCATCTTTTGTTGTTTAGAATACGCTAAAATGCACCCTTTGCAATCAGTTTCCGAAGTATGTCATCTGTTTGATTTGACAAAGGGCACTCTTAAGAGATATAAAAATCGAACTGCTCTTTTTACAGAAACGGTGGCGACGTTGAATCGACTTCAGGAGGTAAACCGTGAACAATACTTGCTGGATCTCTATTCTCGTTTTCTTATCTGTCTTATCTGTGTTCGGCCTTGTGGCCTGCGACGGGTCCGGTTCCGGTGGGGGAGGCGGAGGAGCCGGGTCTGGGGTAAATCCACCGCAACTTACCGGGACCAATCCCACAGCCAATAACACTTCGGCGTTATCAGGCGCGTTGATCACCGCTACCTTCGACAAGAGAATGAAGGCGGGCTCCGCCGGCACATTCGTGGTCCACGGGGAACAGACCGGCAGGCGAACAGGGCTATACACGGGCGGCGGTTCACAGACGCTGGTCTTCAACCCGGACGATGCGTTCAAGATCGGTGAGATACTGGAGATTACCCTGACCGGTGCTTTGACGGCAACCGATGTTGCCGCCCTGGACCCACCGGTTGTTTACCGGTTTTGGGCCGAGGCATTGGCCGGCAGCGGCAGCTTTGGCGCCGATCCGCCGATTTTGGGCCAGGCTGGCGCCAGGGGATTGGCTGCCGGTGATTGGGATCATGACGGCGACATCGATCTGGCGGTGGCCAACTTCAGGAACAGCACGGTGGTTAAAATGGAAAATAACGGTCTGGGCACCTTCAGCACGACGGGAGGAACCATTATTGGCCAGTCGGGGGCCAGCGCCGTTATCGCCTTGGATTGGGATGGGGATGGCTTCCTTGACCTGGCAGTGGCCAATCACGGAAGTTCCAGTGTTGAATTCCTCGGAAATGACGGCAGCGGTGCCTTTAATTCGGTGGATGAGATTTTTGGCCAGTCCGGCGCCCTAGCGTTGGCCGCCGGAGATTGGAACGGCGACGGGGATATCGATCTGGCCGTGGCGAATTTTAGTGGCAACGAGGTTGCCATCCTTGAAAATGACGGTGCCGGAACATTTGCCGATGTCGAAGCAATCGGAGGACTTTTCGGTGCCGATGCGCTGGCTGCCGGGGATTGGGACGGCGACGGAGATCTTGACCTGGCCGTGGCCAACCGCACCGGTAACAGCGTTGTTGTGCTGAAAAATGACGGTGACGGCGGGTTCACCGGTGGAACGACGATCGGGGTCCAGTCGGGTGCGACCTCTCTGGCGACCGGAGATTGGGACAACGATGGAGACCTGGATCTGGCGGTGGCCAATTCGATCGCCGGCGCCGGCGAGGTTGCCATCCTGCAAAACGACGGCACCGGTGTTTTTACTGATATAGCTGCAGTCACCGGTATGACAGGCACCAGCGCAGTGGTCGCCGGTGACTGGGACGGCGACGGGGATCTCGACCTTGCGGTGGCCAATTCAACCGCCGGCGCCGGTGAGGTTGCCATCCTGCAAAATGACGGCAGCAGTAATTTTTCAGTCGATAATACGGTCGGGTCCCAGACGGGTGCCAGCGGTCTGGTTGCCGGGGATTGGGATGGCAACAACACCCTCGATCTTGCAGTTGCCAACAGCGGAGGGAATAACGTCACCGCATTGATCAACGCTCCCTAAAATTGCCTCCGGAAGACAGCATCAGCTTTTAGTCATTTTCCCTGATTCTTGCCACCTCACCACCGCACCGGCTGCATTTGCCCATGAGCACGAGCATGCCGGAGTCCACCTTGGCGGTGATATCGGTGATCCCGGACATCCCCCCGCAGCGGGTGCACCAGACCGTGTTGAGAATCTTGAGCTGCGTGTCGCCGGGTATGGCCCGCCAGATATTTTTGGCCCTGGGCGTAAACGTATCCCCATTTATAAGTATGCCGGAAGTGCCTTGATCTTCGCGACGGACAAAACTTTTGCACACCTCGCAGTGATAGAGGTCTGTCCGGATCACGTTTCTGTTGCCATCAGGTGCCGTGATCACCTTTGAGCAGCGTGTCATCTTCACCTCCCTTCTGGTGTTGCAGAGGGTGCAGAATTCTGTTTTTATGATGGTGGGCATGGCTTCTAGTCTGGCGATCGATTGGCATTGAATGTCCACTTGGCGGATTCCTTGCCCATTTTAAACAGTTGCCCCAAAATCGTATCGTAGGCAGAATCCAGCTCATTGCAAACCTCATCTTTCAGATAGCCGCACTTACGGGCAAATTCGACCCACACCTGGGATGCACAGGCCAGGCTTTCGGTGTCATTCAGCCGGGCGGTAAAGGCCGCCCGGTCGATGCGTTTGCGCCAGGCTTCGCCGATGGTCGAGCATACCGACCGCGAAGTGCGTCGCAGCTGGTCGGTCAGGGAATACTTTTCTTCTGCCGGGAAGGTCTTGGTGAGTTCAAATATTTTCATGGCCGCTTCCATGGCATTTTTGTATACATAGAGATCTTTGTAGCTTTTGATTTTTTCTTTCATAGCGGATCGTTCTCCTTTTTTTAGAAACCATTTTCAATGGGATACGCCTCGCCTATCCATAAATCCCCGACTGTGGTTTGGCGGGTTGCTGTCGGCAGACTGATGCGGCCCGTGACCCGCCAGCAGGCAGGCTTACTCGCCCTGCAAGACCCGACAAGCGAGCGGGCACGAGCACGCAGGTTACGCCGATTCGGATCGGCTGTTGCGGATCACTTCTTTTTGGGTTTGGGCTCCTCAACGACGATGATCTCCTGGTTGGCCTCGAATGTTTTTTGCCCAATTCCGGATACCTGCATTAAATCTTCCGGCAATTTAAACGGGCCGTTTTTTTCACGATAGGCTACGATCTTGGCGGCATGACTCGGCCCGATGCCTTTGAGCCGGGCAAGTTCTTCGGCTGTAGCCGTATTAATGTTAATTTTCTGGACCTCAGCCGCGGTAACGCTCGAAACGCTGACCAAACCAATCAATAGCACCATGACAACGGCAAGGATCGATTTACAGTTAATCATTTTTTCCTCCTTTCCCTTTCAGCTGTCCACGCCATCGGCGTGGGGTTGTGCTGCCTTTATGCAGATTCGACCTTCTGGCATGATGAAATTAAATCTGCGACAGACAGCTGTTGCACACTGTCAATTAAAACTTCCCAACGACACAAATTTTTGCTAAGCATTATAATTGTAGGTGATTCGATCGACCTCTCTTCTAACTTCCACAAGCAGATAAGATTGCTTTACCGTTCATAAGGCATCAAATTTATATTGTCAATAAAAATTTGCATTGAAAGCAAAATTTATTTGCAATTTTTAGCATATGATACCGAAGGACATGTTGATTCAACGAGGCCAACCGTGGCATATAGGCCTGAATTACTAAGAATTAAGATATGTTATATTCAGATACGGAAAAGATCATTAATCGCCTGAAAGAGGCTCTGGACGCCAAGTCAGACGGGCAACTGGCAACTTATTTAGGCATATCCAGGCAAAATATTGGTGCGGCCCGGAAGCGGAAGGATGTTCCCACAGGATGGATTTATAAGGTTGCGGAGTTGACCGGTTGCTCCATGGATTGGCTCAGCTTCGGCAAGGGGCCTGAAAAGCGGGTGGAATATGCCGGCGAAAGTTCCCAATCGGCCGGTCGGGTGGCCAGCCCGGAATCGCCCTATGGTTTTCAGGATGATCCGGAAACCCGATCCGCTGCTGATTCGTATCAGGATACCGACGGCGCTGGTTTTGGTGCTGCCGTTGAGATGCTGGCGCGGATTTACAACTCCGGAGACAATCTATTGATCGATGCCGTCAATACCAACATCAGGGCCATTTGCGAAACCATTGCAAGCCGGCAGCGTGAGAGGCGTTCGGCAAAAGAATTGGAAGATTTAAAACAACGTCTGGATACCCTCGAAAAAAAGACCACTTGAAACCATTTCTAAGCCAGCGAACGGCCTAGCGCCTCCTCCACCGACTTTTTGAACTCGTCGGAAATATCGATTGCAATCATTTCCTCGGATATCCCCGCCTCGTCGGCAATTTCTTTGGCAGTCACGAGCACCTCGAGGATTTCAGCATCGGATACCCGGTCCGGCGACCGGAGATTCTGCTTGCCGTCTTCGCCGGGATCGCTGATCGGATCAAGGATCTGTTCGATCACGGACCAGTCGATGCGGCCATCGGACAAGCCCCGGGCCAACCGGTTGAGATGCAGGCCGGCGGCCGTTTTCTCATCCTGGCTCAAACCCGACGATGCGACATAGCTTTGTTCGAACTGAACGACCAGCCCGATCGGCAGGGCCGGGCATGACCCCATGGCTTCCAGAACCCGGCCCAGCTCGGCCATTGTGATTTCTTCGGCCAGGTAGCCTTCCTTGAGCCGGATGATAATCTGGGTGACGTCAGCCTTTTCCTGCTCGGGGATGTCCGAGTTGTTGATGATGGCGTTCATGCCGGCCGTGACGCCATGGGCGATCCAGACGTTATAATGATTAACCGCATAAACCCCGATTGCCACCAAAATTAACAAGAAAACGATGACCCCGACCAAAAGAGCGGTGGCAATGCCGGTCTGGCTGTCCAGGTCTACAAGACCATTGTTTTCAGGTTTCAATTTTGGGTTCCGAAAATTCATAGGTATTCCTCAATTAATTTGCCAGTGCTTTACCGATATGATAGCCCTGTATATATTATCGTATTGTTTTTCAATTAATTAAGGGAAATTTCAGGCATGAATACGGATGGAAAACATCTTGCCGAATTAATCCGGCCCCATTCACTGGCTGCCACAGCCGAAGCCCTGCGCAGCGGCCGTTTGGATCCGGTCGATTATGTTGAAGATATGTGTTCCCGCGTGGCCAAAATCGATAGCACTGTGGAAGCCATGCTGCCCGAGAAGGACCGCCTTGGCCGCCTGCGCAAGGAAGCCGGCGAACTGCGTGAAAAATTTCCGGATCCGGACAAGCGGCCGCCACTCTATGGCCTGCTGGTGGCCGTCAAGGATATCTTCCACGTGTCCGGGTTTGTGACCCGGGCCGGGACCGAGGTGCCCCCCGAGCTTTTTGCCGGTCCCGAGGCCGAGATGGTCGTCCTGCTGAGGAAGACCGGGGCCCTGATCCTGGGTAAATCCGTAACCACCGAGTTTGCCTATTTCGAAGCCGGTCCGACGCGCAATCCCCATAACCCGGGCCATACCCCCGGCGGGTCGAGCAGCGGCAGTGCGGCAGCCGTTGCGGCCGGATACTGCGCCCTGGCATTGGGCACGCAAACCATCGGGTCGGTGACACGGCCGGCGGCCTTTTGCGGGATCGTGGGGTTCAAGCCGACCCTTGATCGACTGCCCACCGCCGGACTGGTCTATTTTTCGCGCACCATTGACCACGTGGGCCTCTTCACCCAGGATGTTGACGGGATGGCCCTGGCGGCCGCCGCGCTCTGCCGGGATTGGCAGGCGGAATTCGTGCGCGGGGTGCTGCCGGCCCTGGGCGTGCCGGTCGGGCCTTACCTGGAGCAGGCCGACCCCGAGGCCCTGGCCGTCTTTGAGAAACAGGCGCAACACCTGGCGGATAATGGATGCAGGGTCGAACGGATACCGGTACTGGCTGATATCGAGGAACTCAATCACCTGCATCGGCGGATGGTTTTCGCCGAGTTTGCCCGGGAGCATGCCCGCATCTACGATCGGCACGCTGACCTTTACCGGCCGCGCACGGCCGAAATTATCGAGATCGGTCAAACGGTCGACGGAGATGAGTTGGCCGCGGCACGTTCCAACTGTACCAGACTGCGCCGGGAGCTCGAGGAGCGGATGGCCGCGGCGAACGTCGATCTGTGGGTCTGCCCGGCAGCCTGCGGTCCGGCCCCGGCCGGTATCCATGCCACCGGCGACCCCAACATGAGCCTGCCCTGGACCCATGCCGGCATGCCCGTGGTCAACCTGCCCGCCGGACATTCAGAAAACCGGCTGCCGCTCTCCCTGCAGTTCATTGCCCCCTTTGGCGCCGACGAAGCCCTGCTATCCTGGGCTCAAGTATTAAGCCGATCATTGTAAGCGCCCAAATAAAAGCCGTTTTATGGGACAATTTTTACCGCCCATGCGCTGCGCTCATTGGAGGCGCAAAGAGCGCAGAGATGATTGGTCTTTTGCTTTCCGTATAGAGGACGGTATGCAAAAAAAGCATGCCCCAAATTTTCAATTGACGATATCAAGAGATAATGATTATTATCATCGCTTCTGATTTTCGAATATTTAGATACAGGAGATATACATGCTTGCCGGACCCTATCAATCTTTGGTTGACCGCCTGTCTGTCGATATTCCGCCGTCCCGGTTAATAACAGATTCCCTGCGAACCCTGGCATACGGCACCGATGCCAGTTTCTATCGCCTGACACCCAAAGTTATCGTCAAGGTAGAAGACGAGACCGAAACCCTGGCGGTTTTAACGGCTTGCCGCGAACTTAAGATTCCGGTTACCTTTCGCGCTTCGGGCACCAGCCTGTCCGGTCAGGCACTGAGCGATTCGGTGCTGATGGTCTTGGGTCCCGAGGGGTGGCGCGATTACCACCTCAATGAGGACCAGAGCGAAATAACCCTGGGGGCTGCAGTCCTCGGTGCCGAGGCCAACGGCTACCTGGCCCCTTACGGCAAAAAGATCGGACCGGACCCGGCCTCCATCAACTCGGCTAAAATCGCCGGCATCGTATCCAACAACGCCTGCGGCATGGCCAGCGGAATTACGGGCAACAGCATGGGGACGGTCCTGGGCATGCGCATCATTTTGGCCGACGGTACCGTCCTGGATACCCGGGATGAAGCCAGCCGGAATGCCTTTCTTGCCGGGCGCAAGGACATCGTCGACGGGGTCACCGCCCTGGCCCGGCGCCTCAAGCAGGATCCCGATACCGTTGACCGCATCCGGCGCAAATATCAGATAAAAAACACCACCGGATACAGCGTCAGCGCTTTGATCAATTTTGATGATCCCATTGACATCATCCAGCATTTGATGATCGGATCCGAAGGCACCCTGGGCTTTATCTCCGAGGTCACTTTCCGCACCCTGGAAGTGCCCGCCTACAAGGCCACCGGACTGATGCTGTTTCCGGATATCGCCCGGGCCTGCGAGGCCGTGGTGCTCTTAAAGGATTGCCGCGTCAGTGCCGCCGAGCTCATGGACCGGGTGTCGCTGCGCTCGGTGGAGAACAAACCCGGCATGCCGCCCTACATTAAATCCCTGGACGATACGGTGACGGCCCTGCTGGTCGAAACCGCGGCCGATGACACGGCCACCTTGCAGCAGCAGGTGGATGAGATCAATGCCAGGTTTGCCGACTTTCCCATGGTCCGGGATTTTGAGTTTTCCACCGATCCGGAGCAGGCCGCGGCCCTGTGGAGCATCCGTTCGGGGCTGTTTCCGTCGGTCTGCCATGCGCGCCAGACGGGCACCACGGTGATTATCGAAGACATTGCCGTACCCATTGAGCGCCTGCGCGACTGCCTGCTGGAGCTGCAGGATATGTTTGCACGCTATGCTTACGAAGACACGATCATCTGGGGTCACGTCTTCGATGGCAACGTGCATTTCGTGCTGACGCCGGATTTGTCGGATCCGGGTGAAATTGACAAATACAAAGCCTTCATGCAGGAGCTGGCCGACATGGTGGTGGACAAATACGACGGCTCCTTAAAGGCCGAGCACGGTACCGGCCGCAACATGGCCCCCTTCGTGAAGCGGGAATGGGGGGATTTCATCCATGGTGTCATGCGGGACACCAAGACCCTTTTTGATCCCGACCACATGCTCAACCCGGGGGTGATCATCAACGCCGATCCCGAAGCCCACGCCAAAAATATCAAACCCATGCCCCGGGCCCACGAACTGGTGGACACCTGCACCGAGTGCGGGTTCTGTGAGCGCAGCTGCATGTCCCACGAATTGACCCTGTCGGCCCGCCAGCGGATCGTTATCTACCGCGAAATGAAGCGCCTGGCGGTTAGCGGCGAAGACCCGTCGCGGCTGGTGGAACTGCAGAAAGAGTACCTGTATTACGGGAACCAGACCTGCGCCACGGACGGGCTGTGTGCGCTGACCTGCCCGGTGGAAATCGACACCGGCAAGCTCATCAAGGTCCTGCGCCAACATCAATTGTCCCCGGTTGCCCGGCAGATAGGGATCCAGGTGGCCAGGCGGATGGGCACTGTTACGGCCCTGACCCGCTTCGGCCTCGGTGTGCTCGACAAAGCCCACCGTTTACTGGGAACCCCATGGATGGCGGCTGTCGCTAACGGCCTGCGCAATCTCACCGGAAAGCGTCTGCCCCAGTGGACGCCGGCCATGCCCACCGCGGCGGATCGGGTGACGCCTCCGACCAACCAACGGCCAGGGGCGGACCGGGTGGTTTATTTCCCCTCCTGCATCAACCGTTCCATGGGATCAACCGGTGGTGAGGGCCTGGATGCGCTACCCCGCACCACCGCATCCCTGCTGGAAAAAGCCGGGTATGCCATCAGCTACCCGGACCGCATGGATCAGCTATGCTGCGGCATGCCCTTTGCGAGCAAAGGATTGCGTGAGGCCGCCGATGCCAAGGCCGCCGAGCTTGGCGATGCCCTGCTCGGCGTATCCGACAACGGCCGCGTCCCGATTCTGTGTGATATGAGTCCCTGCCTGTATCATATGAAAGAAACCCTGGATGACCGTCTGCAGCTGTTCGAGCCCATCCAGTTTACCCTGACCTACCTGGCACCGCGTCTGGCCTTTGATAAGATCGCCGGACCGATTGCCATTCACACGGTCTGCAGCGCCAAGAAGTTGGGACTGGAAGCCGATTTTCTGCGGCTGGCCGAGATGTGCGCCGAAAAGGTGGTGACGCCCGAGGTGATCTGCTGCGGGTTTGCCGGGGACCGGGGATTTACGGTGCCCGAATTGAACGCTTTTGGATTGCGGCGGTTAAAAAAACAACTTCCCCCGGACGTCAGCAACGGTTATTCCACCAGTCGCACCTGTGAAATCGGCTTGACGACGCACAGCGGCATCGACTACCGCTCCATTCTGTACCTGGTGGATCAGTGCACCCGTCCCAGGAGCTGATGAAAGCCAATTCTATCGCTAAGTATCGCATGAGCCCTTCTGAGGTCCTCCCTGTCCCCCTTTTTCAAACTAGAGCGGGACGCCGTGCCCGCCTTTAAGTTCAGTTATATCCTATTTTGGGGTCGGCACTGCGGCCGACCCTACTGTCAATGAGCTGCGCCATCATGCTTGACACCCACCCGGTCTTGTCATATCCTTGGATCGAATAAGAACTTCTCTACCTATTTCATGATCACCTTTAATTATAGGCATATAATTGGGGAGGTTATCATGTTATCCCGTCCCAACATCCTGGGCATTGATGTCGGCTCCGTCTCGGTCTCGGCGGTGACCTTGAGTCCAGGCAAGCAAATCCTTCAAAGCGCCTATGAATTTCACCACGGCAAACCAGCGGATAAACTCAGAGAAATTCTGGACAACTTCGATCTTGCAACCGTTGGCGGTATTGCTTCGACGGCTTCGAGCCCTTCCATTTTAAAGCATGCCACCCGCTACGATAATCAGGTCGCGGTGGTGTCGGCGGTCCGCCATTGGCACCCCGGGGCCGGATCGGTCCTGGTGGTGGGGGGCGAAAAATTCGGCCTGATCCGCCTGGACGGCCACGGTAACTACCTGGGCTACAAATCCAACACGAGCTGTGCCGCGGGCACCGGCAGTTTTTTGGATCAGCAGGCCCGCCGGCTGAATCTGAGCGGTCCGGCCGAACTCAGTCAAACGGCCTGCAGCAATCAGGGGGCCATCCCCAAAATCGCTTCCCGCTGTGCGGTTTTTGCCAAAACCGATCTGGTCCACGCCCAGCAGGAAGGCTACACGCTGCCGGAAATCTGTGATGGTCTCTGCCGGGGGCTGGCCCGCAATATCGTCGATACCCTGTTTAGCGGGGAAGATTTCCTTGCCCCGGTTATCTTCACCGGCGGCGTTTCACTGAACACAGCCGTCGTCAACCATCTCCAGACACTTATCGGCAAACAGATTGTGGCCGGGGATACGGTGTTGTACACCGCCACGGGAGCCGCCTTAAGCCTGCTTGAAGAAGGTGGATCGTCGTCCATGCCCCGGATTCATTCAGCCGACGATATTCTTGCCACCGAAAAAAACCAGCTGAATTATGCCCACGACCCCCTTGAATTGGTGCTTTCAGATTATCCTGAATTTGACGGCGTTGAATCCTATGAATTCGATCCCGGAGATGCGAAGGTCTTATTTCCGGTGGAGGTGGATATCTATGCGGACCTGACAGGTGCGTCCACGGCGGCGGTTTATCTGGGAGTCGACGTGGGCTCCACCAGCACCAAGGCCGTGCTGATCGACCCGGACAAGACGGTCCTGGCCGGCTTTTATACCCGCACGGCCGGCAAACCGGTGACGGCGGTGCAGTCGATTCTGGCTGCCATCGGGGACACTGCCCTGTCGAAGCGGATTGAACCCGACATCATCGGTGTCGGTACCACCGGGGCCGGGCGCAAATTCATCGGCAAACTCATCGGGGCGGATATCGCCGTCGATGAAATTACCACTCACGCCCGGGCGGCGGTCGAGATCGATCCCGCCGTGGACACGATTATCGAAATCGGGGGCCAGGATTCCAAATTTACCACCCTGAAAAACGGCAGCGTCACCTTTGCGGTGATGAACAATGTGTGTGCGGCCGGCACCGGGAGCTTTATCGAAGAACAGGCCCAGAAACTGGGCTGCCCCCTGCCGGACTATGCCGAGCGAGCCGCCCTGCGCCGCTCCCCCATGGCCAGCGATCGCTGTACGGTTTTCATGGAACGGGATCTCAATCATTGCCTCAATGAGGGGTATCCGGTGGATGATCTGCTGGCTGCGGTTCTGCACTCGGTGTGTGAGAACTATCTGGCCAAGGTGGCGGATGAAAAAAGCATCGGTGAGGTCGTTTTTTTCCAGGGGGCCACCGCCAAAAACAAAGCGTTGGTCGCGGCATTTGAAAAACGGCTGGCAAGGCCCATCCGGGTTTCCCGCTACTGTCACCTGACCGGCGCACTGGGTGCCGCCTTGATCCTCGCCGATCAGGCGGTAACCGCTACGACTTTTAGAGGGTTGGATCTTTACAGGCGCGAGATTCCGCTGCGTTCCGAGATTTGTGAGCTGTGCACCAATCATTGCAAGCTGACCGTCGCCGGGCTGGACGGCAGTGAGGTGGCCTACGGCTTTTTATGCGGCCGGGATTATGACACCAAGCAATTTGTAAATAACAATCGGGCCGGGTTCGATCTTCTGAAAGCGCGTGCCGGGGTTTATGCTTGCCCAACCGCAGAAGACGTTGAAGAAGATTATGTCATCGGGATCCCGGCCGCCCTGTATTTGTTGGAGGAGCTGCCCTTCTGGCAGTCTTTTTTCAATGCCCTGGGAATTAAAACCGTCACCAGCAGTAATTGCCGGACAGCACTCAAAGACGGCAAGCGTCTGGCCGGTGCTGAATTCTGCGCACCCATGGCGGCTTTGCACGGTCATGTCGGATACCTGCTGGATCGCTGCGATTTTGTCTTTCTGCCGTTTTACCTCGACAAAAAGGGCCGGGAAAAAGGACCCCGCCGGCAGTACTGTTACTACACTCAATTTGCCCCGGGCCTGTCCTCATTCATCGATGGGGTGGATCGTAAAAAATTTCTGATGCCCGTGGTGGATTATCTTTACAGCAGCTTCCATACCAAGGCCCAGCTCTACCAAATGCTCAGAAGTATCAGCGATCAGCGGATCAGTTATTTTGATGTGTCGGCGGCCTATGATCGGGCCCGTGAATTTATGAACAGCGGCCTTTCCGACTGGCAGGATGTATACCAGGCGCACACCGCGCAGTCCGATGACCTGCACGTCGTTCTCCTGGGCCGACCGTACACCGTTCTCACGGCCGCCATGCACAAGGGCATACCGAACATCCTGGCCGCGCTGGGCACCAAAACGTTTTTTCAGGACATGCTGTCCTACAGCCGGCAGGATGTAAAGCCGATCGAACCGCTGCTCAACGAGCTCCACTGGCATTATGCGGCCAAAATTCTGGAGGCGGCCGAGGTGACCGCCCAAACCCCCGGTGCGTATCCGATCCTGATGACCGCCTTCAGATGCGCGCCGGACTCTTTTGTCATCGATTATTTCAAACAGATTATGGAAGCTCACGGCAAGCCTTATTTGATATTGCAGCTGGACGAGCATGATTCCACGGGCGGTTACGAGACCCGCATCGAATCCGCCCTGGGCTCGTTTCGGAATCATTTTGCGGCCCGCAAATCCGGTCCGCCTGACATCGAATACGGCACCCTGCTGCCGTCCCCCTGCCGGGACCTGACCGGCAAGACGGTCATCATTCCCAACTGGGATCCCATCAGCTGTCCCCTGGTGGTTGCCAGCCTCCGACGGGCGGGAATCGATGCGGACTGTCTGGTGGAAACACCGGACCGTATCCAGCGCAGCATGCGACATAACAGCGGTCAATGCATTCCGCTGAACATCGTCGCCCAGGAGTTCATTGACCACGCTGAAGAAAACGGGCTGGATCCGTCCCGAACGGTTTTCTGGTTTGCCGAGGGGGAAATCGCCTGCAACCTCAAAATGATTCCCCATCACATCAAATGCATTCTAAATTCATACGGCAACGGGATGGAGCAGGCCGAGGTATATGTGGGGCCGATGTCAATGATGGACATTTCCATCACCTTGCCGGTCAACATTTATTTTGCCTATATGTTCGGCGGAATGCTCCGTAAAATGGGCTGCCGGATAAGGCCCTATGAACGCTTTCGAGGGGAAACCGACCGCGTGATCGCCACCGCCGTGGAAATCCTGGCGGATGCCTTTGTGGGGAAGCGTTCCCGGGAGGCGGCGGTTGCCGAGGTTGTATCCCGGTTCGAACAGATCGAAACCGTCGCAGACCATGATGCCCAACCACGGCCCAAGGTGGCCATCTTCGGCGACCTCTATGCCCGGGACAATCCCGTGTTCAACCAGGACCTGATTCATTTTATCGAGGCCAACGGCGGGGAGGTGCTCACGACACCCTACAGTGATTATTTAAAAATGATCTCCTGGCCCTATTTCAGAAAGTGGCTGATCGAAGGGCATTATTTGAGTGTCCTGTCCTCCAAGGCCCTGATGACGACCTTGAAAATGAAGGAGAAAACCTATTATAAATATTTTGAGCGTATATTAAACGAGCCGGAGCCGGAGTTTGAGGAATCCGCCCGAGACATCCTGGCCCATTACAACCTGCGCCTCGAAAACACGGGCGAATCGATGGATAATCTTTTGAAAATCCACTACATCAAAAAGCACCATCCGGATGTGGCCCTGTTTGTCCAGACCAACCCGGCCTTTTGCTGTCCCGCTCTGGTCACCGAGGCCATGGCCGCTCAAATCGAGCAGAGCACCGGTGTTCCCATCGTTTCCATCACCTACGACGGTACCGGGGGCAATAAAAATCAGGCCATTATCCCCTATCTCAAGTTTCCGCGCCGGACTTACCGGCAGCGGAGAACTGGTGATTTGCGAATGATCCGGTGATAAATTTAAAGTCTCCTGTCGGGGATGAGATCGGGCCGCAGGATGAACATCCGTACCCCGGCCAGGGCAACGACCATGGCGGCAGTGTAAAAGGCCGGGGCCAGCCCGATGGTTTCAACGATAAACCCGAGGCAAACCGGGCTTAACAGGCCCGCGACCATTATGACGGTGAGACGCAGGCCCATGGAAAGGCCGGAGTGGTTGGGGTCCGTCAAATCGGCCATCATCACCATCGACATGGGCTGGGTCAGGCCGAATCCCAACCCGAATATCGCTATCAGGATGGCGAAGCCGGTTGTCGACGCGGTAGATGGTATCAGCCCGACTGCCAGCATAATGGCCAGCATGGCACTAACAAGGATGTGGGTGCGGCTAAAGGTATCCATCAGCCGTCCGAATACGAGCCGGATGGTTGTCGACGTGACGGAAAAAATGGCGATCAAAACGCCCACGGTCAATTCGGTCAAACCCTCAGCGCGGAGCAGGACCGGAAGAAATGACGCCCGCAGATTGGCGGCAAAAACGATCGCAAACGTAAAAATCAGAATCATCAACACCTTCGGATCCCAGAGCAGCGAACCTGCCTGCCGGGCGTCCTGTATCGGACTGTATGAGATCTGCGTCGGATTGGATTCTCTGGTCTTCTTAAGCCCCACCAAAATGAGTCCGGCACTCGACAGCACCAAAACCACCCAGAAGGCCGACTGGTAATCGAAGTAATCCACCAGGAGTCCGCCCAGGATGGGTCCCACGCTTTGCCCGGCTGAAGCGCCGATACTGAGCCAGCCGAAGCCGGTCTCACGCCGGTGGGCATCCGGCAAGCGGGAGATATAGGCTTGACTGGCGACCACATGCAGCAAAAACGCAATGCCGCCAATCAGCTGGGCCGTGACCAAGCCGGCAACCGTGTCGGTTTGCAGCAAAATGAGCGCATTGACGATATTGCACAGGACGCCAAAGAGCAGCAGCCTTTTGACGCCGAACCGGTCCACCAATCCGCCCAGAGGTATCGACAGAAATACGGCTACCAGACTGAAGGCGCCGACAATGAATCCGATGGTCGTTGCGCCGGCGCCAAGCCTTGTGGCCAGCAGGGGCATGAACGGGAAAATAATGCCGTGGCGGGTGAAATGGAAACTATAAGCGATTAGTATCAGCCACATATTTATCCTTAATTATAGGGCAATGGATTTTTCCCCGGTTTCCAGATAGGGGCAATGCGCATAAGGGCACGGCCTAAGCCCTCACCGTTATCCTGATATTGGTGACCGAGACATCCCTCATAGCCCAGCGTTATTATCTTTGCAAGCCTGCTTTTATTCAGCGCGCCATAGAAGCCCCACATCAGGGAATTGTGATGTGGTGCCCGTCGCCTGGCCCCGCTGCTGCTTGCAGTGATAATGGTGCCGCTGATCCTGTTTTTTGTTGCTCTGGTCATTACAACTATGGTAATGCGGGGGCCGGTGAGTCCTCCCATTTAATGATGCATACTTGCCAGCCAATCGCAAGAATTGGGCCTGCTGTCTTTGCCACACACCTATCATTCAGCAATAAGGAAAATTAGAATGGGTATCGAGGAAATAGGAAAACCTGGATTTCGTTATCGAACCGATTTCAAGCGTCCCGGTTCAGATTTGATTGATGCGTATAAGGTCCTTATGGATCAGACCGGCTGTCTGACCGGCAATGTGGGGGACTGCCTGGGCAGGATGGCCGCCATGGATTCGCGGATCAAGGGACTATCGCAAGGGATGAAAGTCGTGGGGCCGGCCTTGACCGTTAAGGTCCCACCCAGTGATAATTTAATGATTCATAAAGCCCTGACCCTGGTAAAACCCGGTGACGTCTTGGTGATTGACGGCGGCGGGGATCACGCCTGGGCCTTGCTGGGTTTTTTGATGGTATCCACCGCGATCAAACTGGGGCTGGCCGGCATGGTCGTAGACGGCTGCATTCGGGATGCGGCCGAGATCAGAGCATCCGGGTTCCCCGTGTTTGCAGCCGGCATTAATCCCAACGGTCCCATGAAAAATGGCCCGGGTGAAATCAATTTTCCGATCCAGTGCGGGGGACAGCTCATACATCCCGGTGATATGATCGTCGCCGATGATGACGGGGTGGTGGTGGTGCCCCAGGCGCATGCGGCCGGCACGGTCGATAAGGTTAAAGCGGTCATCGTCGGAGAAGAAAAAAGACTGGCTGAGATTATAGACGGTGTGACCTCCTTTCCGGGCCTGGATGAGATGTTGAAGCAGAAGGGGTTGGGGTAGTTTTGAATTTTTAATTCAAAACTAAAACGCCGGGTTTACCCGGCGTTAGCCAGGCAGGCGTGGAAGGCTGCCAGACCGCTGCCCGGCTTTTTCACCACTCCCAGCTCGAAAAGGATGAGTTCCAAGGCTGCGACCATCAGCAAGGCTTCGCGGGTGGTGATCATGCCCAGATGTCCGATCCGCAGGGCTGTCTCTTTAAAATCACCCAGGCCGGAGGCGATCAAAAGGCCGTATTTTTCTCTGGCCATCTGCCGGATGGCAGCCGGTGCGACGCCCTCCGGTGCCTGGACCAGGGTGACGCTATGGGAGCGGACGACATCACCCCGGGGCAACAGGGTCAGCCCCATGGCCTGCGCGCTGTGTTGAATGGCGGTAGCAAGGATCCGGTGGCGCCGGTAAACATTGGGCAGACCTTCTTCGAAAAGCATTTCCAGCGCCTCGTTGACGGATGCAACCAGAGAAACCGGTGTCGATCCGGGGGTTTCACGTTTTTCATCATAGAATTTTTTAATATTTTTGAAGTCGACATAATAGCCGGGTTTGGCAGCCTTCTCGGCCGCAGCCCAGGCCCTTTGGCTGACAGCGACAAAACTGATGCCGGTCGGCGACATGAGTCCTTTCTGGGAGGCGGTAATGGCGGCATCGACCTTCCAGTCATCGAACTTGAACTCGATGGCCCCCAGTGAGCTGATGCAATCGACCACCAGCAGGCGGTCATGGCGTCGGACGATATCTCCGATTTCAGCAACGGAGTTGATCACCGCGGTTGACGTGTCGGAATGGATGACGGTTACGCCCTTTATGCTCGGGTCCTGGCCGAGTACGGTATCTATTTGATCGGTTATCACCGGACCCAGCCAATCGGTGAATATCTTCTGGACTTCCAGGTCACAGGCCTCGGCAATTTCGGCATACATGTGGCCGAATAACCCATTGCAGATGCACAATAGCTTTTCGCCCGGAGAAAACAAATTGCGCAGCGCGCCCTCCATGGAGCCCCTGCCGGTGGTGTGCACCAGCAGCACATCACTGGTGGTGCCGAACAAACGCTTCATTTTCTCGACCACGTTTTCCAAAAGGGCATGAAACTCGGGGGTGCGGTGATGGATCATCGGGCGGCTGCCGGCCGCCAGAGCCCTGGGTGACACGCTCACCGGGCCGGGTGTAAACAGCAGTGGATTGCCGGATGGTTTCATTGATTTTTCTCCCCAAATACGTAAAATTATCGGATGCCAGCAGGTTGACAACTTGTATATAAGTCTTTATAAAAACACAACCTCAATTACCCCTGAAGATGAATCCGCAATCTCTATTTCAAGGAGAATATATGAAAAACATACTGATGAGTAAAGGTGCCACAACCCTGGTAGAAGTTTGCGCCGGCGTTAAACGCGGTGAAAATGTTTTAATCGTGACGGATTTTATGATGATGACGATCGCCGAGGCCGTGGCGGCGGCAGCTTACCGTGCCGGAGCAGAGGTCTCGATCGGAACGATTTTGCCGCGCAGCGGTCACGGCCAGGAACCGCCGCCGCCCATTGCAGCCGCAATGAAAAACGCCGATGTCATCTTCACCCCGGTCACCTATTCCATCACCCACACCCGGGCTGTAAAAGAAGCCTGCGAGGCCGGCAGTCGGATTATCGCCCTGACGGACTACCGCGAACACATGCTCATCAAGGGAGGCCTGGAGGCCGATTTTTACGAAACCAAGGACATGTGCATCAAATTTGCCGAAGCCTTTGAGAAGAGCAGCGGAGCGGTGCTGACCAGTACGGGCGGCACCCGTTTGACGATGCGCAAAGAGGGGCGTCCGGGCAATGCCCTGTATTGCATTGTCGAACCGGGTCAGATGTCGCCGGCACCCAACGTCGAGGCTAATTTTTCGCCGATCGAAGGCAGCGCCGAAGGGATCATTGTCGCCGACGCCAGCATCCCCTACCTCGATATCGGTGTTCTGACGGAACCGGTAACCGCCACCGTGGGAAAAGGCATGATCACCGCTATCCAGGGTGGTCACCAGGCCAAATTACTGGCGGACGATCTCGCCAGCCGCAACGATCCCCAGGTCTACAACGTGGCCGAACTGGGCGTGGGGCTCAACCCGAAGTGCATTATGCAGGGCATCATGCTCGAAGACGAGGGCGTTTACGGCAGCGTGCATATCGGTATCGGCACCAACATTACCCTGGGAGGCCACGTCAAGGCTGCTATCCATTACGACCTGCTGATGTATGAGGCTACCATCGAACTGGACGGCAACGTCATTCTGAAAAAAGGAAAGGTGGTGATCTAAAGTCGGATCATGGGAGAAGATCAGTTTGGCAGGTAGGAGCTCAGAAACCTTACCGAATTGCCCCCCATCACCTTCGCAATCTGGCTGTCGGAGAAACCATCATCCATCATTTCTTGGGTTAAAACGGCCAGTTCGGAGGTGTCAAACGCGGTCGTGGTCGAGCCGTCAAAATCCGAACCCAGGGCAACGTGATCTTCGCCAACCAGAGCGATGGCATAGCGCAGTGTTTTGACGATTCTCTCCGGGCGGATATCGCAAACCGCGCCCTTCCAGTAACCGATACAGATAAGGCCGCCTTTGGCGGCAATCCGCTGCATCTGTTCATCGCTAAGATTGCGTTTGCTCCGGCAGGCGCCATGCACACCGGTGTGGGAAACAACCACCGGGCGCTCGGCAATTTCCAGCACATCATCGACCACTTCCGGTGCGGAATGCGCGACATCGATGATAATCTCGTGCCTTTCCAGCTGGCGCACCACCTGCCGGCCGAATTCGTTTAATCCGTCGTGGCTGATGCCGTGCAGGGAGCCGCCGAGTTCGTTGTCAAAAAAATGATGCAGGCTGATCATGCGATAGCCGGCATCGTAAAGCCCTTGTACATTTTCCAGTTTGCCTTCCAGGCAATGGCAGCCTTCGATTCCCAAAAGTCCGAGAACTAATTTATCGGATCCGTTTGAATTCGTTTTTGAACGCATCTGGAGTGCGGTGATGAAATCATTTTGCGTCCGAATAATTTTTAGGCGCTCCGGGGCCTGGGAAGCAAAACTGTGCAGACGGCGGGATTGATGAAGGGCACGCTCGTAAAGACTTGACCAGGTGGCCGGTGGCCATAATTGGGCGATTGCCAGTGATGTAATCCGGTCCGAGTCAGCGCTGTTGGATTCATAGTTCTGCCCCTTGGGGGATTTGGTGACCACGGTAAACATCTGTATGGCGATATTGCCTTCGGCGAGCCGGGGAATATCCATGTGACCGTAATCGGCGCGTTTCAGAAGGTTGCGGTTCCAGAGCAAAGAATCGCTGTGCCAGTCCATGATAATCAGTCCGTCATGTTTTTTCCGGGCGTCTGGGCTGATGTCATAGGGCGGGTGCGCCACGACTTTATTCATGGATTTTTCGATCATTCCCGGCCCGACAATTAAAAATACGCCGACGCCCGTTAAAGCGACGAGCAGCACTATGATTACCGCTATTTTAAGTTTCCTCACAAAGCCCCCTGTTTTATTTAAATCCGTTCATAAGTTTGTGCAGAACGCTGAAATCAATTAATGTTTGAGCCTTGTTCGAATAACTGACGCTAATAACCATTAACGAATAACCAATAACCTCCCCTGAGCGTTCAAGGCTCAAGGGGAATCAGGTCCAGTCCGGGGCCAGCCGGCCCTGGACGTCCCGACGGTAGGGCATCCATACCAATCCGAAAAATTCCAGGGTCATATCGCTGCTTTTGGGTTTGACAAGGACTTCCTGGATATCTTCGTTTTCAGGATCAAATGCGGCCTCGATCCGTGCGATATCTTCCTGCAGTCTTTGATCGAGTTCTTCAAGCTGAATCCGTGTGGACTCGAGGACCTCCTCGGCGCGCTTGACATCCATGGACTCTTTGCGGATGCGGCTGGCCGAGCGCATGGCGGTGCCGACCCGGCCGGCGGTTCCAATACTGACGGCTTTGCGCCCCATAAATGCGCCCAGAATGGCGGTGCCGAACGAAATGGCCGTTTGCACCTTGCTGGACTGGGATTGCTCCTTTTCCCGCATGACACGCTGTTCGGCGCGCATCATTCGGTCGTTAAGGGTATTGAATTTGGCGCTGTATTTGCGGCGCAGTTTTTCGACCTCCAGATCCCGGCTTTCCCGGGCGGCCTGGGACAGGCGCGCCATAAAGTCCCCTCTGGATGCCTGGGGCTCGCTGGAGATTTTAAAGCGGCTTGAGCGGAACAGATGCAGGGGTCTGTTCTGGCGCACCCAGCGCAGCAGATCCTTGTTCCATTTGGCATATGCGTTGGTTTTGTGGGCGGCCGCCGGCAGCTCTGCAAAACTGGCACCGGTCAGGGGTTCGGTTTCCAGATCGGCAGGCTCCAGCGGAATTTCCCGGGCGGCGTCCCAATCCATTGCGACCGGGCCCTCCTCGAACATGGACGCCAGCGAGACCTTCTCGGATGCCGAAACTTTATATTTGGCGCTGGAGTAGTGCACATCAATCCAGCCGGCCAGGGCGGGGAAATATTCCAGCCCCTGGCCGGCACCTGAGGCCGGCAGATAATAGACATTGATTCCCGGCGGCAGCACCGGAGCCTTGCTGGCCGGCGCTGGGGCCGGTGCGGCCGGTTTTGCCGGGGCCGTGGGTGCAGCCGCAGCGGCAGGGGAGGCGACCGTCGCCGGGGTTTGGGTGGCGGATCTGTCCATCTTCAGGGTTTTAATCTGTTCGCGGGTCATGGGACCGCGCAGGTAGGATAAGACCCAGCGGGTCTGAAAGACGACGGGCGCGTTTTCATGAACATTGTTTAGCAGAAAAACGCGCTGGCCAAGGCCGGCCAGGACTTCTTCCATCCTGCTTCTGTTAAATCCGGTTCCGGCAGCCGCCCCTTCCAACCCTTCTATCACCCTGGCTTTGTCGCGGTCGGTTTGCAGTCGTCCGATGAACCAGGTTCCCGTGTTGGACAGACCCTTGTAATCCAGATCCACCGGATTCTGGGTGGACAACACCACCCCTAAACCGAACGCGCGGGCCTGTTTCAGGAGGGTGAGCAGCGGCGCCTTGGAGGGCGGGTTTTTCACCGGAGGGAAATAGCCGAAGATCTCATCCATGTACACCAGGGCCCTTAAGCTGGTGGTTCCGGGCTGAGAGCGCATCCAGGCCAAGATTTCATTCAGGAGCACGGAAACGAAAAACATCCGCTCTGTATCGGAAAGATGGCTGATGGAAAAAATGGAGGCCCGGGGGCGTCCCTGTTCGGTGTACATCAGGTGATTGATGTTGATGGGCTCGCCTTCCAGCCAGGCTTCGAACCCCGGTGCGGCCAGCAGGTTGTTCAAGCGCATGGCCAGTTGAAAACGATCGTTGGGCGGGTAAAAGGCTTCAAGGTCCATGATGCCGATGCGCGCGAAAGGTGGTGACTGAATGGCGTGGATCATCCCCGCCAGGTCCAGTGCCTTGCCCGCCGCCCAGGATGATTCGATGATATTTGACAGCAGGATATGCTCGCGACTGGTGATGGGATCGGCTTCAATGCCCAGCAGGGCTAATAGAGCCGTGACCGTACTTTGAATGCGGTCGCGCAGCAGATCTTTTTCAGCCATGATATCAGCCGTGGGAGGGGCAAAACTCCGCAGCACGCTCACCGGGGTCCCGGCATTGCTGCCCGGTGTGTAGACGGCAAAATCGGCACTGGCCTTCAGCCGGGCGATGCGCTCGGGCTCCTGGTCCCAGCCGGCCAGACCTTTGCGCCACAGGTCGGCTTGTTTGGCGGCGAACTGGTCGGGCGTCAGGCCGGCATTCAGCGCATCCTGCTCGTTGATCCAGGGCCGAAAATCGCCGGGCTGCAGCTGTGGGAAGGTGAGCAGCAAATTGGGAAGATCACCTTTGGGATCGATGGCGATGACCGGTATGTTGTCGATCAGTGCTTCTTCTAACAGGGAGATGCCCAGGCCGGTCTTGCCGCTGCCGGTCATGCCGATGATTACGGCATGGGTGTTGAGATCTTTGGAATCATACAGCATCAGTTCGTCTTTTAGCTGTTGTGCCGCCATGTCAAATGACTTGCCGAGATAGAAGGCGCCGAGTTTTTCGTATGCTTTCATTTGTCAACCTCCGGTCTATCATTGATCACGAAGCGCTCAATGAGAAGTTATTCGGTATTTGTTATCGGTTAATGGACAAGGCCGGGCAATAATGCAGCTACATAATGCTTTCAACCCAATAACGAATAACCAATAACCATTGACACCCGGCGTTGCCGGGATCATTTGGAAGTGAAATAGTTGTCCCAGATATGGTCCAGCTGGCGCCTGGCGTCTGTCAAAGGTAAGCATTGCAGGGCGGCGCCGTTGCGGGTGACCAGTTCAAGACGTTCCAGTTTTTTCAAGGCGTCATCGATTTCAAAATCAATCTTGCAGTTCCACCTGGCTTCAAACCATTTTTCAATGAGATCGTCAAGTGTCTCTTTTTCCGTGGGCTGATTTTCCATCAGCAGGAAGAAGTAGGCCAGGATTGCTTCTTTGACCTCTTCTTCTTCAGCGGCATCTATCAAATGGTAGAACACGCCGGCATTGTTATCCTGGTTTTTGAAATAAAGATTGTCGGAAAGGGCTTTCATAAACTTAATTTTTCGGTTTTTAAACTTGCTGATTTGTCGGAAAAGAAAGCCACCCAAAGTCGCCAGCCCGGCGCCCAGGGCGATAAGATGTTTTTGATTCAGCTGGGTTTCTTCCTTGCTCAATCCCAACCAGAACGCAACCACCGATGCCATCAAAATCAGGGTTGCGCCGAGTTTGGTCACGATGACGACAATACCGCTGACAGCGGCCGGGACGCCGATAATCAGTTTGTCGATGGTTTTCATTCGCACCTTGCTGTTGGGGAACAGCATTTCGAGGTCTGCTTTGGGAACGTTTTTAAAAAGCTTGATAATCGTGGATCCGGGCAGAAAATTCAAGCTGCGGCGGTTGCTTTCGTCGAAGTATGGCTGCTCCTTGAATTTTATATACACCGCCACCCGGTCATAGTTGGTGAACCTGAAGCGTTTTTTCCTGAGGCCGTATAGTGTTACCAGGGTCTCTTGTTTGACGGATTCGCCGCGGCGGAAGAAGATAACGTCATCGAAGTCATTAAAATCAACTTCCAGCCGAATCTTAAACAACGATTCTTCGGTCAGGGCCTGTTCCAGATCTTCGGCGGTTATCTGTTCGAAGTTGGCGGCATTCAGCACAGTCGTTAATTCGGTGACCAGCTCTTTATGCAGCTGACGCTTTTGTTCGGACGTGTATTGGGTTAGCAAGCGTGTGTCGGCATCCGGGTTAAAGGGTGCGTAGCAGTTTTTGAGGGTTTCGAGGTTGCGGTGATACTCGAAGTGGAAGAGCGCTTCCAGAATGCGAAAGAACTCTCGAAATTCATCCGCTTCTCCCGGCGTCCATCCGGACGCTTCGCAGCACATGGCAACTATATCTGCTTTGCGAAAGGGAATGAATCTGCTGCGGTTGGGATCATCTGTCATCGGATTATCCAATCATTCAATCAAATGAAACCATATCTTATCTATCTTCAGGGGCAACCGGCTGCCAGTGAAAAATGTGTTCCTATTCAATATTGAACAAGGGGAAGATTTGTAAAGAAGAAATTCATAATTTTTAAGTCAGCAAGAACAATAGTCCCTGTTATTTAAAATCAGGTTATAGCGATGAGGTGAACCCAGAGAAAAGAATACCGTGAAAAAAAATTGAAAAAGGTGGGAGCAATTCGCGGCTTTTAGATGAATTTCAGCCCCAGCCCGTAATTGTAAACCGATCCTTCCTCATCGGTGAGGCCCTTGCACCATTTTATGATTGAGTCATAGCTTTCAGGCGCATTTGCGGACAGCGGTTGATCCAAATTTACTTTGACTTTTGTTCCCGGCGGTAATGATGTTGATGTTTCAAGGCACATGCCCTTATGGCTGAAGTTCTTGAGCTGGGCGTAAAAGAGGTCGCTGGTTGACGAAACCTGGATGCTGACGGTGGCTTTTGTCCGAAAACGCTTTATTTTTCGATAATCAGTGCCGAATATGCTTTCAAGAGACTCTTCTTCAAGCATTGAGTCCGTTCTCTCGATAAGCACGCCTTTGTTGGTTTCGGGCAGGCTTTGGGACTTAACCTGTTTATCCTGCTGGGGGTTGCAAATGGGGCAACCTCTGCCCCTTATCCGGGCTTTGAAAGTCGCCTGCCACTTGTGCCCTGCGCGACATAGCCACCATACAGCGCCAGGAGCATCGGTCGTCCAATAGGCCGGGCTTAGACCGGCATTTGCGGTCGGGTGCCATTCCAATCTAAATTCGGAGTTTGAGACTGTGACACCATTGTGATTATCCAGTTGCGAGCGGTTGCAATAAGGGCAGCCGCTGCCCCGGCTTCGGCTATAAACAACAGCTTCCCACTCGTGGCTTTGATTGCAGATCCACCAGATCTTTCGTCCTGACCCGGGTGTTATATCCCGGGGTTTTAATCCGGCGTTTTTGGTTGGATGCCACTCCTTTACAAGCTCCGGATTTAAAACAAAAATATTGTAATTCGAGCTGGCTTGCGGCATTCTGATTTACCTTTCATGTACAAGATAAAAGGGCGAAAATATTACCTAACTATTGAACACAGCGGGGAATAAAGGGAGTGCGCGAGATCCTGCTGATTGTGAATCATAATATGAATTTTCATTAACCATTTGTCAACCAGTTTCGAGTTTAATTTTATAATTTTTTTTTTACACCAGTTGTTTTGGGTTGGATAAAAGGATTCACCCCGCCGGTTCTCGACGGACATATGCTGCCGGATACCCCCTCGGAGACACCCGTAAAAAATTGAAATATTTCCAGATATGGAATTATTGAGTTAAGCCTGGGGCCGATGCTTGATTTTCAAGCCGGGCAGGTGGCATCCGGTGGCCGATCCCATCATATAGCGGGGAACGCACGAAATTATTTCTACCCGTCGCTTTATCATTTGACCTTGCGGTATTCGTAATATGATCTGAAATCGGCCGTGTTGGCATAGATCATTTCCGGGACAAGCTGCCCGTAAGCATCTTCTGGGTCTGATGCACCAAACTTAAAGTCACCGTTTGCATTGGCCCGCAAGCCCGCGACCTTTTTCTTTTTTGCAGTGGAGTTTGTCCAGAGAATAACACCGCTGTCGGTCTCCCAGATTTTGGCGCTAAGAGATGCTTGTACAACCGCGCCGGCCTGCAATGACTGCAACGACGAAGACAATCGCAATGTCGGTTTTGGATCAGTAGTGGTTAAATGTCCGAAAATCAATGCATCGACATTATAGGCCGTGCCGATGGATCTGATGGCGTCCGGGTCAAAATCTTTACGCGCTATCCTGGAGAGGACCTGTTCTTTGCTGCCCAGTTCCAGAAATCGCACGCCCGGTTGGGCCGATTGAACGGTTTGGATATAATGTTGAGTCACATACCCGCACAAATCGTCTCTGGGGGTGCTGGAAAAATCGATAATACCGATGGCCTTATAGGGTGTTAAATCGACACGCGGTGGGACCAGCACCTTTTCCGTATGCGCACATGCCAAAAGAACGGATAAACATAATAGTAGGATGGCCAGAACTGTTATATTGCGATTGGATTTCATCATTTGAATGACCTCGAGTGTTTTGATTTTTTGTAACCGCCGTGTCAGAAAAGACCCTGTATTCCCGGCTCAAATTATATCGACCTAAAAGAGTCCGATCTTAAGCTTTTTTCAAAAATTAGACTGCGACGGGATAAGGCTATGATCCTAAACTTGCCAATCGGGATGTTATCCTTTAAAGTGAATTGGTTTCGGTACCACTGAGAAGGAGGATGCGGACATGATACAAGTGATCGCCACCATCGAGCTGAAGCCCGGCTGCCGTGAAGCGTTTTTGCCCATTTTGAATGAAAATATCCCCAAGGTGAAGGACGAAGACGGTTGCCTGGCCTACGACCCTTTCGTCGACGTCGACGGCGGCTTGCCCTCTCAGGGTGAGATCCGCGCAGATGCGGTGATCCTGGTCGAAGCCTGGCGCAACATCGATGCCCTGCGGGCCCACCTCAAGGCGCCGCATATGGCCGAATATCGGGACAAGGTGAAGGACCTGGTCACTAACGTCACAATCCAAGTCCTCAAACCCATCTAAAATTTGGGCCCGAGGGGCCCTGAAATGTCCGGGAGCTTCGTTCTCCCGCGAATTTAAATGCTCACGTACTAGCGTGTACGCTCCGCTTTAAATTCGTGTGAGGCCTCGCTCGCGAACATTTCAGGGCCCCTCGGGCCCAAATTTAGATGGATTCAAAAGAAATGCCCCCGAATTTTATCTGTCCGACACGCTAAGCCTTGCTGCACACATTAATCTTTTTAGAATAGATGGCCAGTCCCTCTGCGTTTTAGCGGGGCTTTCGAACAAAAGGCGGCCTTACGGCGCCAATCTACAATTTGGGGATGTGGGAGCGGCTTCCAGCCGCGATGGACTTCGTCCATTGAAGCATGGCAGATCGCGGCTGGAAAGCCGCTCCCAATAGGAACTTCTGATTCCCATCTTTGCTATGAGCCATGAGCTATCAGCTATGAGCTAAATCGTGGGGAGTGATTTTATCACTTCCCACGATTTATAAACCAGTCGATGAGCTGGCGGGCGATGGTAATCCTGGGGGGAATATTGGGCAGGTTGTCGGCGGAAAACCAGCCGGCATTTCTGATTTCAGTCTGGTCGGTGTTGATTTCGCCGCCGGCGTAGTCGGCCAGAAAGGCCACCATCAGTGAATTGGGAAAGGGCCATGGTTGACTGGCGAAGTAGCGGATATTTTTTACCGATATCCCGACTTCTTCCTTGATTTCCCGGGCGACGCATTCTTCGAGATTTTCGCCGGGCTCCACGAATCCTGCCAGCACACTGTAATATCCAGATTTAAACCGAACATTATTGGCCAGAAGAATTTTATCTCCTTTTACAACCGCTACGATAACCGCCGGTGACACCCGTGGGTAGTTGATCAATTGGCAGCGGGCACAAACCTTGGCACGTTCGTCCTGACCGTCCTCGGTGGGCCGGCCGCATTGGCCACAGAACTGATGGTTGCGACTCCAGTCGACCAGTTGGTTTGCCTGGCCGGCGATCCAGACCAGCTCCTCTTCCATTTGACCGAAAAAAAGCTCCCGCAGACCTTTTAGCGCGAATTCGCCGGTCAGGTGGCGATCGGTTGTCAACTCGGCTGCATAACATGGGATTTCATCCAGCGAGCCTAAAAATTGTTTGTGGATCAAGGAGGGTCCAAATATGTCCAGCTCCTGCAAGCGGGGCACGCGGTATCCATTGGTGCCGGTCTTGATGAGAAGGCGATGCTGGTGATAGACAAACCACAACGCTTCCGGTGACTCATGTGGCGGTGCTATGAAATTGGGGGTAAAAGGCATCTGTTGCTGAACGTCCTCTTCCGATTATCCGTTGCCCTGGCTGCGGTAGGCTTCTCTGATACGACGGGGTAGTTTGGGGATGTAATTTTGAACGAGGAATTCCTGAAATTCCAGTAAAGCACTGGTGCGCCCCTTTAGGAATTGCTTTTCCGCTGGACTGTCATTTAAGTTTTCCAGCGCCAGGCGCACTCCGGCAATTCTCTGTTCAACAAATTTGGTCATATCCAATAAATATACGTAAGCCATCGCTGTGCTCCGCATAGAGAGCTCATAGCTCAAAGCTCATAGCCGATAGTCTGAGCCTCACGCCATGAGCTATGAACTATCAGCTATGAGCTGCGAGCATTGCGAGCTTGAGCTATAAGCCGGTTTAGTAGTATTTTTGTGTCTTCAGATCGATATTCTGTGCCATGTACTCACGGATTTTTTCCAGTTCGTAAAGCTGGCCGGCATAGAAACGGCGGGCGGCTGAATCATTGGCAGCTTCCGCCTTCTTCTGCGCGCTGGTTGCCGCAGCTATTCTTTCACTGATGTATTGGTGAATTTCAACGCTGTATTGGTTGGCCATGGCAAACAGCTTCTAATTACTGAATTTCGTCCTTTGCTTTTTCAGCAAACAGCTCGAACCGACGGGCCTCGGTCTTGTTGCCCTGGGCGGTATAGATCTTGCTGATTTTCTGATAATAATCCGCCTTGTGTTCCGGAACCTCTCTCACCAGGGCAAGATAGAGTTCCAAAACTTCGGTGGTGTTGAGCCCTGAAGCAAAACTGAGGTCGGCGTATTTTTGCTTAATATAAGGGTCGATCCGCGAGTGGCAACTGCGGCACCCGTCCATGATTTCGCGGTAAACATTGCGGGCGTTGGCCAGCTCATTCAGGGCTTCATGAGCCTTGGCCAGGGCGCGGGCAATGGTTTCATTCCATTCGTAGTTTTTGAGGCACTCCCGATAAAAGGCCTTGGCCTCCTTATAGCGCCCGGCATGAAAAAGGGTCTCGCCGTGCAGCACAAAGCCGGCTACAGACTCTGCCAGCTCCGGGGGCAGCGCGGAGATCAGGGAGTCAGCCCGATCGAAATCCCTGGTTTCCCAGAAAGTTTCGCACAGCAGCTGATAGGCCGGCAGCGTATCCGGATGGTATTGCAGAAATTCCTCCAACAGCCGGCGGGCCTCTTCAAATTCGCCCAGATTCAGGCAGGCCGTTGCCAGCTCCAGGGCAATGTAATTTTGCGGGTCAGGATTTTCCTCCAATGCCCGCCGCAAAAACACGGCGGCCGATTTAAAGTCTCCCTGGTTCAGGGCCAGGTACCCTTTTTTGAAGGCATCCCCGTAGTCCAGGTAGGCATCCTGAATCTCTTCCGGAAGGGTTCCGATCAGAGCCGTGAAATATTCGTCATCCGGCTCATGTTCAGGTGGCTGATCATCCTGGAGCTCCGTCGGCTCGGTGGGTTCGACGTCGCTTTCTTCGATTTGAATCGCCTCCAGGGCGCGGGCTTCGCTTTCGCGTTTGTGTCTCTCAAGATCGGTGATGAGATCCGGATCTTCGGTGAGGTCCAGGGCCAGCTGAATATACTGCTGGGCGTCCTCGTGATAGCCGGCCTCCAGCATGTCTGCGGCGCTTTGTTTGTGCAGCAATGCCAGGGCTTCTTTACTGCTGTGGATTTTATCGTTCAGGCTCTGGCGAAAGCCGTCATCCCAGGGCGCTGTTTTTTCCAGCCGTTCCAGGGCACGCTCGTATTCCACGATCGCTTTACCGTAAGCGCCGGTTTCAGCGAATCTATCCCCTTTTAAGTCATAATCTTCGGGGTTTTTGCCTGAAAAAAAGTTGAGAAATCCCATCGGTTACGTTGCTGGTGCTACAGGTAGCTCTGGTTATTAAATCGGTGCAGTCCCATCTACCGTCCGGGAATGATAATGTTCGAGTCCGGTGTTTGTATCTGGGATTCCTGCTGCTCCTGGTACTTTTTGACCTCTTCGATAAGCCGGTCCATGGCGGCCTGTAACGCCTCCGGAAATTTTTTAATGGCCTGCGACAGTTCTTTGGCTTCGATTACATTTTGAATGGGCAGGGCGCCGTTGGGGGTCATGACACTGGTATGTCCGACAAATACCGTTCGGCGGGATTTATCTTCCGTCCCGTCGGCCTTAACCGGGGTAAGGCGTTTGATGGTGCCGACTTTCAGGTCGGTATAAGATTCTTCGAGGTACAGGTTCGATCGATCGAGTTTGAATTCAAGCTCATTTTGCTGTTCATCTGTCATGAAATGTCGTCTCCTTGTGGTTGGAAAATAGAAAAATAGTCAAATAGTCAATTCGTCAGGCAGCTAACCTGCTCATTCAACCGGATATAATTAGCAGTAATTTAGCAGATCACCCCTCAGAACGCAACCGTATATAATGGTGGCGATTGACTTGGGTTATAATGAGGCTTAGCTTTTTGAAGATCCGTTGAATAAAATAGCGGTTTTCAACCGACTTGAGGTGGCTATGGGAAAAAATAAAAAGATTACCAGACGGGATTTTATGGCAGCTGCCGGGGGAACCCTGGTGTCAATCGGGTTGCCGGGCGTATTCGTAAAGCTGATGGATTCCGAGAATCGGGCCCTCGCGGCTGAGTTGCGGCCCGACGGAAGACCGCGAATCCCTCCCGGTCAGCATGCGGTCAAAGCCTTACCCAATATGGGCGGTACCCGGGGTGACAGGACCGTGTCCAACTGGCGCCTTGAGATCGGTGGTGAAGCTGCCGAACCCCGCACCTTGAAATATGACGACCTGATGGATCTCAAACAGATGGATCTGACCTGCGATGTTCATTGCGTGACGGGGTGGACCCTGCTGGATTCCCGCTGGCGCGGCGTTCCCGTGAAAACCATCATGGACCTGGTCCAGGTTAAAGACAGCGCTCGCTTTGTCATCTTTGAAGCCGCGGGTGATTATTCAAGCAACATCCCTATCAGCGAGGCTCGCAAAGACAATGTCATTCTGGCCCACAGTTATGCCGGCAGCGATCTGCCCCACATCCATGGCGCACCGGTGCGCGGCCTGGTGCCGGATCGCTATTTTTACAAAAGCGTCAAATGGCTCAAGGCGATCAGGTTTGAAGCCGTTGATGAGCCGGGATACTATGAGAGCTCCGGTTACAGCAACTCAGCTGATCCCTGGAAAGAAGAAAGATTTGATTAAAAAGATGAACGTCCAACGTCGAACATCGAATAATATGTCGCTTTGCTCCACCGGTTCTTTAGTTTTTTTCAATCGGATTTATAGATCTTGACGGCTTATTTGCCGCTGTCTGTATTCTCACCCATTCTAATTCAACGTTCGATGTTCAATCTTTTAAATGTTCCTTTTGCTTTTTTTGACTCCAACCAACTAATTTGCCGATGGTCAGGCCCTGAACGATAACGGAAAATACCACCATCATGTAAGTGATGGCCAGAATAACCTCGCGATTTTTCCCCGGCGGCAGTGACAATGCCAGGGCAACGGAAATCCCGCCGCGCAGCCCACCCCAGGTCAGAATTTTAACGACATCGGGGCTGAAAGAGCGAAACAACCGCATGGTCATCACCGGCCAGCCCACACTGATAAATCGCGCCAGAACCAAAAGCGGGATCAGCACCAGCCCGGCAATGAAATATTCCCGGGTGAAGGTGAGCACCAGCACTTCCAGTCCGATCAGGACAAACAGCACCGCATTCAGGATTTCATCGACCAGCTCCCAGAACGTGTCGAGGTGCTCTCGCACCGTATCAGACATGGCCAGCAGTCTGCCGTGGTTTCCGATCAAAAGGCCGGCGACAACTATGGCAATGGGGCCCGAGAGGTGCAGCTCATCGGCCAGGGCAAACCCCCCGGCGACCAGCGCGAGGGTGATCAATACCTCCACCTGGTAGTTGTCGATGGTTTTCAGCATCCAGTAAGCCACCCATCCGATCAGCAGCCCGAACACCACCCCGCCGAGCGCCTCCTTAAAGAAGAGGCCTAACACCGAAATCGCGGTGACTTCCTGACCGCCGGTGGCGATTTTCAGAAACACCAAAAACACCACTACCGCGACCCCGTCATTAAACAGAGATTCGCCGCAGATTTTGGTTTCCAGGCTTTCGGAAACCCCGATGTTTTTTAGGATGCCGAGGACGGCGATCGGATCGGTGGGAGAAATCAAAGCGCCGAAGAGCAGACAATAGATCATGGGCAGGTCGATACCCAGCAGGGCCAGGACCCATTTGCTGATAAACGCGATGATGACCGTCGACCCCAGCACACCGACTGTTGCCAGCAAACCGATGATGTATTTTTGACGGGCCAGGTTTGCCAGGTTGATGTGCAGGGCACCGGCAAACAGCAGAAACGACAGCATGCCGTGCAGCAGGGTCTCATCGAAATCGATGCTGGCCAATAGCCGCTGGGCATCTGCCTGCAGGCCGAAGCCGAAGCGCCCTAAAGCGGCTATCCCCAGAGACACCAGCAGGGCGATCAGCATCAATCCGATGGTGTTGGGCAGCCGGATGAACCGGTGATTCAAATAGCTGAAGCCCGCCGACAATGTAATCAGAATTGCCAAAATATGGAACAATTTCATATGTGCTCCCAGAGGTGACTATTGGATTTATTGTAATCGAGCGCTATTTCTATATGTGTTGGCGTGTTGGAGTACTGGAGCAATGGAGTAATGGATTGGTGAGGTCCAGCCTGTTCTAAAAATATTTCTGAAATTTAACATGGAATTACAAGAAAAGCATCCAATTGTATAGATGATACGTATGGTTCTTTTCTGACTTGCATTCCAATACTCCAACACTCCGCTACTCCAATACTCCAGCTAAAGGGAGGCTACTATGTGCCAGTTTTCAATTCCAAGTAGATTTTTTACTATTGTGCTCAGCTCTACTTCCTGGGCAGCATCAGCACAAAGGGAATGCCGACCAGGCCCATGGCGGCACTAATCAGATAGGTGGCATTCAATCCGATCCTATCGGCGATAAACCCGACCACCACAACCACTGCCGAGCGGGCGATAAATGAGGCCATCATATAAAAGCCGTTGGCGGCTGCGGGCGCCTGTCTGGCATTTTCCTGGACCAGTGCCAGCATGACGGGGCTGGTTGACAAGAGGGTAAATCCGGTTGCAATCAGAGCCGCCAGCCGGATCCACCCGCCGCTTAACGTAAATATAAAAAGGAAAAGGGGCGCTCCCAGCAGCGAGACGAGCAGGGTTTTGCGGCGCCCAAACCAGTCGCTGATGGAGCCGGCCATTAAAACACCGGCTACACCGGCAGCTTCAAACAGGGTCAGCGCAATGCCGGCCAGCCAGAGGTTGCCGGTTTCCATTTTGATGTAGGTCGGCAAAAATGCGGTCATGGCGGCGTGCATGAAACCGCGGGCAACGAGAATGGCCGAAAGCGGCAGTAAAACAAAGCTCAGCGTGCGCCAGGTTTCCAGAACCGAAAATTTGCGGCGCGAACCAACCTGCCTGACCGGAATCGTTCGAAGCTTAAAATACAGCCAAACCGTTGCCAGCAGGCCGAATATCATTACCGGGTAGAAATCTTCCAGCCCGAAAACAGAAACGGCGCCCACCGCGACCAATGGTCCCACGCTGCGGGCCAGCTCACCGCCTGTCATGAAAAAACTCATGCCGCGGCCTTTTCTGGCGGCCGACAATTCCGCAATCATCACCGGTGCCGGTACATGCCATACGGAGACGCTGACACCGGTAATAAACATCAGAATCAGCAGAACACCGTAGCTGGGGGCCATGCCGATCAGGCTCATGGGAACGGCTGTGAGAGCCGGGGCCAGAATGACAAAATAGCGCCCGCTGATGCGATCGGCCAATTGGCCGATATGCGGATTGAGCAAGGCCGGCAGTTGCATGATCGTCGACAAAAAGCCCGCCTGGGTCAGGGACAGGGACAGCTTTTCGATCAAGAGCGGCAACAGCGGCGCCAGAAAACCGGTATAGACATCATGGATAAAATGGCCGATGGACAACGCCAGGATTTTTTCGGTGTCAAAACGCCGGTCTGTGCCGGCGGGGCTTGATTCTGTTTTTGGAGTGGAGTCAGACGCCATTGATAGATCCCTTAGCCGGCGCAGGTCTTTTTTTGGTTGTTTTCAAATCCCGCCATTGCGGGACTATCACCCGGCTACACCCGCAACGTTTGAAGCACTGGCGTGCTTTTGTCTCCCCCCGCCCATAAGGGTGGGGAAACCCAAACCACCCGTTTTGCGGGTGGTCGTTGAATCAAAGACTATAGCAACTAAGATTTTGGCGGGGTCCTGTCAATAAAAAACTGACTCCCAGGTTCAGGGCCTGGATCGCGGCCCAAAGCACTTCGCCCCCACGAGCAGGGTTCACCATTCGGGGCCAAGCTGCAGCAATAGCGCCAGAGCAATTCACAACCTTTTGCGCATGCATTGGCTGCGAAAGCTGGATTGCGCGTTGCGCGGAAGTATTTGCCGTGAACGGGAAAAAAGAAAAAGCCGAGATTATCAGGTACCGGGGTGGGCCTGAGGATTGTATTGAAGAGGCGATGGAGAGGGTCCCTCAGAGCGCATCCAGTGCCGGGAATACAAGCATTTTTCAAAATTGCATTAAATGATCATATGCGGGACCGCCAGCCCAGATAAAATGCTCGCGGTCGTCGTGCCCGTGGCGCTTGTCATCCTGAAATCTTTAAAACTATAGTGACGAAAAGACGTGAAATGTCTTCTATCCGAATACAACCTGCGGCAGCCAGGTGGAAAGCTCCGGGAACATAAAGACGATGACCAGACCGATTACCTGGAGCACCATGAAAGCTCCCATACCCCAATAAATATCCATCAGTGTGACCTGCGATGGTGAGACGCCCTTTAGATAAAAAGCGGCCATTGCAACCGGTGGTGAAAGAAAAGCGGTCTGGAGGTTGACAGCCACCAGGATGCCGAACCAGAGCGGATCAACGTTGAAATGGGGCAACAGCGGCAGAAACAGGGGCAGAAAGATAATGATTATCTCTGTCCACTCCAGCGGCCATCCCAGCAGGAAAATAACAGCCATGGATATCCAGATAAAGGCCCCCGGTGAAAGGTTGAGACCCAGCACGAAATCTTCGATGACCTGGGCGCCGCCCAGAAGCGCAAAGACGGATGCGAATAGGCTTGATCCACACATCAAAAAGAGAACCATGCTGGAGGTTCTAATGGACTCGAGCATGGCATCTTTCAACATACTCCAGTTTAGTTTGCCATACACCGCGCTCAAGATCAGGGCCCCCAATGCACCGCAGGCCGAAGCTTCCGTGGGCGCCGCCCAACCGGTAACGATCGATCCAAGGACAAAAAAGATGAGCACCGCCACAGGGAGCACTGAAGTCCCCAGCATCCAGACAATCTGCTTCAGCGGGAAATCCCTTTCTTCCTTGGGCAGGGCTGGTCCCAGCCGGGGTCTGATGTAAACCATAACAGCAACGAAGCTGACATACAGTCCGAAGAGAATAAGACCCGGGAAAATGGCACCGGCATAGAGTTTAACCGTGGACACTCCGGCCGTGGCGCCATACAGGATCAGAAGAACACTTGGCGGAATCAGAATGCCGAGGCATCCGCCCCCGGTAATCACCCCGGCTGAAAGCCGCACATCGTATTTGGCCCGCATCATGGCAGGCATGGCCAAAAGGCCCATGATGGTTACCGAAGCACCAATTATACCCGTGGCGGCGGCGAAGATGGTACAGGTCAGCAACACTGTAAAGTACAACGATCCCCGCACCGGTCCGGTGGCCACCTGGATGGAACGGAAAAGCCGGTCAAGAATACCAGAGCGTTCCACCACATAGCCCATGAATACGAAAATACACACCGGAATAAGCACATCGTTTGACATGACGAAGAAATACCGGGAAACCATCAGATTGGCGACCCGCTCCAGCCCGAAACCGACCCACCCGAAGAAAAAGCCGAGAGCCAGAAGGGTAATACAGGTTGGGTATCCCACAAAGATGGCGATACAGAGCAACGCCAGCATGATCATTCCAAGGATTTCGGGACTCATTCCCACCTCCCCCGCTGAAGACAGCGTATACATTTAATGACCTGGGCAATGCCCTGAAGCAACATGAGAAATGCGGTTGCCGGGATGACCATTTTAAGCGGCCAGATGATGGGCCCGAAGGGACTTTGAAGTGATTTTTCATTGATGGAAAATGAGTAATACGCGTAAGACCAGCCGGCATACAGAAGAGCGATCATTGCAGGAAAGAAGACCAGAATGTATAAAACGAGATCTACCGTTGCCTGTACCCGGGGTCGCCAGAGGCGATAGAACATATCGCCGCGAACATGGCCATCGATGGCCAGCGTATATGCGGCTCCCATCATAAAGATGGCCCCATAGAGCATGTAGCTCAAATCAAAGGCCCACACGGTCGGTCTGGCAAAAACCTTGGTGGCAACGATTTCATGAACCAAGGCGTAAACCAGCGGCAGAAAGAGCAGGGCAAAGATTTTGCCGACCCAATGGCTGATACCGTCAATGAATTTAACGAATTTATCCACCAATAGACCTCTCCTTGCTAAACGGTTTGATTAAAGGGGACGTCCCTGCCAGAGTTGGACGTCCCGGGTTGTTTAAAAATAACTAAATTCCTGATCAGACTTTTCCAAACCAGTGTTCGTAGGCGGTGTTGTTTTCGACCATGACCTGTGAGCGCCAGCGGACCACCCGACGGGCATAATCCTTCTGGGATTTGATGACGCGGGCAAAGAAATCATTCTCCTTGCTCTCGCGCGCGATGATGCGGTCCCATGCCTTGCATTGCTCTTTGAGCACGGAGGTCGGGGTTACGTGAAATTTTACGCCTCTTTGTTGCTCCATTTCGATCATGTCAGAAGAGTTGCGGTCATGGAACTTCCAACTCATATCGGCAGATTGGGCCATCAGAGAATATTTGACAATGCTCTGCAGATCTTGCGGAATTGTCTCCCACTTGGTTTTGTTGAACGTGACCTCAAAGAACTCGCAGGGCTGATGGTAGCTTTGCAGCATGCAGAGCTTTCTTACATCCGGAAATCCCAGGAGTTTGTCAGAGGACATGTTGTTGAACTCGGCTGCATCCAGAACACCGCGCTCCATCGATGGAATGATCTCGCCGCCGGGCAGAATTTTAACCGCCGCCCCCATTTCCTGAAAGAGGCTGGCTGAGAGCCCCACGGTCCGGTACCTGAGGTTTTTGATTGCGCCCGGGTCTTTGATCTCGTCCCTGAACCATCCCAGGGGCTGCGTTGGCATGGGTCCGTGGAAGAAAGAGACGACTTCCATCCTAAGAACATCCTGAATGAGTTCACGATAAAGCTCCGCCCCGCCGCCATAATAAATCCACGACAGCATTCCCTCGGCGTCCAATCCAAAAGACGGACCGGTGCCGAAAAGGCTGACGGCACGGTTGCGACCGAACCAGTAGGCGGAAACGCCATGGCCGCCATCCAGCGTGCCCCGGCTGACGGCTTCGATCAATTCAAAGGCAGGCACGACGGCACCTGCCGGCAGGGCGTCGATCCTCAAGCGGCCCCCGGTCATCTCTTCCACCTTCTTGACCCAATCAAGAAAGTCCTCATGGAAAATATCCTTGGTGGGCCATGTGCTTTGCATTTTCAGGACGATCGGTGCTTGGGCGGCGCTGCGTTTGACCCAGGGAAACCCGACTGCCGCAGCTGCCGCACCGGCTGCGGCAGCCATGCCTTTGATCATTGACCGTCTTGAAATTTTGTCGGGAGTTTTGTTTAAAATCTTTTTCTCCTTTTTCATATTCGTTTCTCCTTTCTGCTGGTATAGACCAGCAATTTGCAATAAACGAATAAGGCGGTCCATTTGCATAAACGCTTAAGCATCCGCGCGCCATTAACTGCCTGATTTCCCCCATACCCGCAATCACCGGATCGGTCAGGATCACCCATTCGCCGGAAAGATGGCATCCGCTTTCCGAACAATGCTGCGTGATGTGATGATAGAGGTCCTCCTTTCATTCTTGGGCGTTATTGTTATGTGCCGCCCGCAATGGCTTACAGGGCCGGATTAGCCTGGCAGCCCGACCGGGCGGCGATTAACATGAAAGAAAATTTTCGAGTGAGGGCGAACTTCTGAAGGTCTTGATACGGGCACCTTCCCAAAATCCGCAGGGTAGCCATCTCCATAAGGGTTAATAATTTACGGGAGATTGTTGTTTAAGCCTAGCTGCGGTCAGGATATTGTCTGCTCGGTATCAGGTGTCAGCCTGGAGGAGGATCCAGATGCGAAGAACAAATCTGAAGAGATGTTGAGAACAGAATCGATGCTGGTCGTCAAATCCGATTCATAGACGATCTGTACAATGTTTGCCTATCGAAAATGAGGTCGGTTGTCAAGAAATTATTAGACGCTATCCCTGAAATATATCCGCGCCGGGGGCATCCATTTCAGGCTTGTAGAAAACGTCAATGACGCGCTAGAATGCACTGGCGCTGAAAACCGCCGGCTGTGATCGGGCAGCTTTCAGCACCGGTACCCAGCACGTCATCAGATCACATCGGGCCGAGACGCCGCGCCTATTTTGTCCTGGCCCATTTGTTTTTCTTTTTGGGCTTGGATTTCCTGGGCGGGTATTTTTTAACATGCTCCGCATGATGAATATACGGTTTGTCGGTATCCAACTCAAGGCTGACGGATTCTCCCAGCTTTTCTCTCAGGGGTAGCGGCAAAGATGCGCCGACCTCCCACCTGTCGCCTTTCAGATAAAAATAAAGGCCTCTTTCAGTATCCTTATACACATTGCTTGAAGGATAATAGCGGTACTGGTACTTGGCGCGATATCCATGAGCCGGAGCATGAGCGGGCGGTCCGCCTGTTTTCTGTTTGGATTTGGTTTTCACCTGCTGCTGCCCGGCATCCGTATCGTTGCCCCACTTAAAGCTAAAACCGCCGCCGGCAAACACGCTGCCGCTCAAAAAGCAAACGAAGGTAAAGGCCATCAACCCGATAAGTATACATCTTGGATTTGTGTGAATCATGGAATTATCCCCTTTTAAAAGTGCCTTTTTGTTTTCCTGAAAAGCCTGCACGGATAGGCTTGTCTATTAATTCTTCGGCACTTTCCGGGGAAACTTGAATGCTGTTTTGGTTAGATTTTTATCAAAATTCAAGAGGCTCTAACTTTTAATGAAATACTTCTCAAAAGCGGCACCGTGACCATAGAAAATATTGAAAACTGGCTTTAAGTTGCAGGACTTTGTTTGACCGGTTGCCGTTTCGTAAGATCATATAAGATACGCAAAACTGGCTTCAGGATGCCAGGTTATGCTCGAAGGCAAGGCGCAGGTCGACGCAAAAGCGGAGTCCCGCCTGCGTCGGCTTGCAACGCAGCATTCGAATATAAGATGGTATTCTGAAGCCAGTTTTTAGCGGATTTGCCCGATGGATGTCGTCGTCGGCCCCACCGGGATATTCCGTTCTTTGACGCGGTTGAGCAATAACCGCATGGTGGCTGAGGATGCCAGGCTGCCAAGGGTCAGTCCGACCGGTCCGATCAGGTGCCCCGGGACACCGAATTTGAGCAGGGTGAAACCGCTGGTGATCATGGTGACCATGAACAGGGCATGTCCGGCGAGAACGGTCACCGGCTTTTTTTGCCAGGCGGCCAGACCTTCACTCTGGGCTCGGATGGCCACGCTCAACGGAAAGCATATCAGCGATACCGCCGTTAATCGCACCAGTTGGAGATCCTGGACGGTGAGCCTCTGCAGCTTGACATAGTAAAACTCAATCAGACCGGGCAGGGAGAAGATCAACGGCAAAAGGCCCAGCGTAAATCCGGCCGCCACGGCAAAATGCAAGGTCCGGCGATCGGTTTCCGATCGGGGCGGAAAGGCCAGGACGACAGTTTGAATGCGGGTGGCTGCAAAGGCCATCGGGTTGGCCAGGCCGAGTGCCAGATAATACACCGGCAGAATGCGGTCGGGATTCGGGGCCCGGGCGATGAATCCCGCCAGTATGATGGCGGAGATGGAAAGAAAATAACCGCCCATTGACAGCGGGAGATTAAACCAGAAAATCTCCCGGGCCCTGGGCGGGTTTTCCGGCTCAGATACAAGGGATTTTAGAAAGGGGGCGGCGAATATCCTGGACATCAGCACTTCGATGGCCACCGGGATGGTCAGGCAGACCACCGCCCAGACCGGGCCGACCAGGTCCAGCATGCAAAAGAGCGGGGACAGCAAGGCTGTCAGGGTTATGCGGCCAATGGTCGCAAAGCTTGCCATGCCGGTGGCCTTGCCGATGTACATGACGACAAAATAAGGGATTCGCAAAAAGAAGAGAAACTGAAGCGGAATACTGGTCATAAACCCGATCCGGGCCGGCTGCTCAATGCTTGCCGGCAGACCAATTACCGAACCGAAAAGCAAATGCGCCAGGGCCGGGGTACACAATATTGCCTGAATGATGACGACCGTAAAACCGGTCAGAAGGGTGACAAACCGGAATTTTTGATATCCTTCGCGTGTCTTGGCGAACACCATTCCGGTGGTCACATAGCTGATGGCAAACATGCCGAAGAAGAACATGACGATATTGGCCTGAGCCAGACCGGCCAGGTTTAGGGGTCCCCCGGGACCGCGCGAGGCCACCATGGCAACCAGAGGATAACACAAAGCCTGGGAGGCAGCCTGGATGGCCAGGGGGATATAAAAACGGGTGAGGTACCGGCTGTCGACCGGTGCTGATGGGAGCCGATTCAATCAAACTCTCCGATCAACCGGACTTCCCGCTCGAGTTTTACACCGAAGCGATCGAAAACCCTGTTTTCGATCAGATTGATCAACGCATAAACATCCGCAGCCGAGGCCCCATTCACGTTCAGGATAAATCCGGCATGCTTCGGGCTGATCATTGCGCCGCCAATGCGTTCCCCCTTGAGTCCGGCCTCTTCAATCAGCGCCCCGGCATAATAGCCGGCAGGTCGCTTAAACACACTGCCGCAGGAGGGATATCGAAGCGGCTGCTTTTTAGCGCGCAGGGTGAGGATATCCTCCATACGCCCGGACAGAATGTGCGGGTCTGATTCTTCAAAACCGAAATCAGCGGAGGTAATGATAACATCTTCCAACTCCGGTACCCGCCGGTAGTCGAAGGTAATATCTTGGCGAGCGGCCTGAAAAGGCGAGCCGTCGTGCCGGAAGCCCTTGACAGAACGGGTCGTGCTAGCGATCTCCTGTCCGAAGGCCCCGGCATTCATGCGCAGGGCGCCGCCGATCCCGCCTGGAATTCCGGCCAGTTGCTCCATCCCGGCCAGGCCCCTTTTGACGGCTGCCCGAACCACCTCCAGTAGCAGGGTGCCGGCCAGCGCCCTGGCCATTCTGCCGTCAAACGTGACACCGCTGAGATTGTTGCCCAGATACAGGGTGACGCCATCCCATCCCCTGTCTGAGATCAGTACGTTCGACCCCCGCCCCAGTATGAAAAGCGGGAGGTCGTTGCGGTTTACGAGTTCGAGAATCCTGCCGACGTCGCCCTCCGCTGCCGGTGCAACCCAGACGGCTGTGGGGCCGCCGATTTGATAGGAGGTATAGGGCGCCAGTGGTTTGTTGATCTGGACATCTGCTTTGGCAGCGGCGGCCAATTGCGAAGCGATTTCAGATGGATTGAAATTCATGGGTTCTACTTTGCTATTCTCCCGGACGCCAGGAACAAACCAGCTCAATTTGCTTATCGGTTTCCGGTGATGATAGACTGCCGGTAGCGGTATCTTTTCTCAGCACCTGGATGGCTTTCAGAATGCCCGGGCCGGATGCATAACCGTGCCGGGCCAGGTAGCAGCCGACAACGGTTCCCGTGCGCCCGATGCCGCCGAGACAATGGACATATACCGGCGTGGCGTTTTTGATGCAGCGGTCCAAGCGGTCCAAAAGGCCGGCCATATCAGGTCGGGCGGGAATACCATAGTCCTTTATTGGCCGGCGGTCAAACGCGACCTCGCACCCCATGGCCCGTGCAATGGCGGTCATCTGATCCTCATAGGGCACAAAGGGGTTGCCGGCCCGGTTGAGCTCTTTGGTTTCCATCAGATTGATCACGCGGCGAATTCCATGCGCCAGCAGGCCGTTGAGCTTGTCCCGGGCGTCGTCGGGATGTTCGGTTCCCGGATAACACCCCGCCATAAACTTGCCGGGTTCCACCCAATAGGCCTGGTTGAAGGGAACCGATTCAACCAGGTTGTCCGTTGCGTGCATGTGGGGTTTTTTTTGATCAGACAAAGTTCTGGTTTTCCTTCTTTTGTTGAGCATTCCCTCAAAATGAAGCTGCTTTACCTGTTTAACCATAAAACCTTTCTGAAAGCAATTTATCAGATTTGAAATATGGCGGTTTATTGTTTTAGACATGGAACGGTTTTCATCGTTTTGCGGGAGCGGCTTTCCAGCCGCGAATATTTATGCTCGATTATATACCCATCGCGGCTGGAAAGCCGCACCCGCTGCGAGATAGGCGAATACGCCCCTGGTTCCTCATTTACTTTCCGGAACGCTTGTGTTATACGAGTTGCGCTAACCAGCGTCTTTTATCCTTTCGATGATGTCTGCCTGTTGAGGGCCTAATCCTGATAGCGATGCTGTTGAGGTTATTTGCCGCAATGAATTCGCCTGTGCATATTCGGATGGTTTGGCTTTGGGCCTGCCTGACCCTGTTGTTTGCCGGTGGCTGCACCGTCAAGCACGTGCCCGTTCCGGCCGGCATGATTCCCCGGCCCGGCCCTCCCACGCCAGCAGAAACAGAGTACGGTCAACGGTTGTTTACTTCCCTGTGCGAGGACCATGCACTTGTCGCCGATCATGCCCGCGATGAGCAGCTTCTATCAGTTTTCGATCATCTGGTTCAGACAGCCGACGCGGAGCGGCAGACCTGGCAGATACATCTTTTCGATGCTCCCGAAATTGTCGATGTTCGTGCGGTCCATGGCAACTATATTTTTGTCTGGTCCGGATTTTTGGATATCGTCCGGAACGAGGATGAGATTGCAGCTGTTTTGGCCGGAGAGATGGCCCACGCCCTGGCCCGGCATACCGAACCGGTGGAGTTCACCATGGCAACCGATATCTTTTTCAGTGTCGCAGAAATGGCTACCAGCATCGCCATTATGGCGGCCAGCCAGGGAACGGTGGCCATCGGCGGAAGTGGCTGGATGAAATGGGGATATGTCCACGCGGCCGATCTCGACCACCTGGATCGTGAATACGATGAAGCTTATGAAAAAGAAGCGGCGGCCATTGCCCTTCTGCTGGTTGCGCGTTCCCAATACGCGCCTGAGGCCATGATTGATTTCTGGAAGCGCCTTCAGGATACCGATACCTATCCGGACAAAGAGATTCGATTACATCGCAATTTTACGCCCCAGCAAAGAGTGATGATGTTAGAAGAACTGATGCCGCAAATCCCACGATGGTCCCAGCAGGACACCGCACCAGACAAAGGGGGCGCCTGATCTTGGCGCCTTGACGATCCCTCAACACCGCTACCTTGGCCGATTCCATGTAAGTTTCCCCGGGAGCAGACGACCAAAATATAGCTCATAGCGCAAAGCGCAAAGCGCAAAGGCCAACTATTCTGAATATCAGCTTTAAGCTATTCGCTGTTCATTCAATTACGATCGAAATATATTTGAATAAAGGAGACGGATGATGTTTCATATCTATTTCAACATTTTGACCAAAGATTTTGACTCTTTTGGTCAAACCGCTAAAATCTTGCCGTCAATGAAAATCGTGATCGAACGACTCCTTTTTTAGTCCGTCTCCTGAGATGAAAAAAAGCTCAAGCTTTTGATTCGTTGTGCCGATACTTCTCTTGGTCAACACAATTGACCCGAATGGCGCCTATACAGATGGTCGCCATCGAGCACAAGGTCCAAGCTGTTTCGGAGGCAGACCAGGGGCCTTTCCAAATAAGAGTCGGAGCTCTTATTATTTCGGGGGTGTAACACAACAAAAAAGGGGAAGATTTATGCAAGCAGAAGATTTTTTCAGGGTTATCAGCGAGGTGGAATTTATTTGTGATGATATTGACGAGCTCAAGGAACGGGTTGACCTGACAAAGTCTGAGTATCGCAAAATAACCCAAGCCGTCACCAGCATCGAAAATGCAAGGAAAATATTAACCGAACTTTTTCCGAACATCAAATCCCTCAACAGCGAAATCCGTGAAGATCTGGCCGCGGAGTATGCCGACATATGAGATATTTATCCGTTTATGTTCTTAAACGCCAGATATTAACGCTACGCCCGAATTTTTCTGGCCACAAGTTATTTGCGGTATCTTTTAAGAAATTTCTGCAGGATGACTGTTTCAACTTATCTTTGTCGATTTCCTTTGTCTTTTTGCTGTCGATCATACCGTTTGCCACGCTGAGTATTCTGGTGTTCGATTTGATTCAGAACCTGCTTTTTGCCCACACCGGCTGGGCCGGCCGGGTTACAGAATTGCTCGCGGACGAATTGAACCAGGTCATACCGTTTGTGTCCAGGGAGTGGATGAAAACCCATGTCATTAATCCGGATGCTTACAGTTCGTTCAAAGCCATTAACTTTCTGATGTTGCCGATTATCAGCGGGCTGATTTTCAAAACGTTAGAAACATCGTACCGCAGGATATTTGAGCTTCCGGCGCGTCACCTGGTCCTGGGACAGGCGATTTACGTTGTCATGAGTATTTTTGCGGTGCTGCTGTTCTTTATCACCAACTATATCTGGATCATCCTGTCTACATCGGCCTCGCATTTCTTAAACAGCATCAACAAAACGCCCTACCTGGAAAACCTTTACCGGTTGGCGGTAGATTACACGCGGTCCCAGCCGATCAATCTGATGTCGCTGCTGGTTCTGATCGGTTTTTATCTGGTTACCGTCAAGCTGTTTTTGAATGTCAGAGTAAAGTGGCGCTATCAGCTTTTTTCAGCGGTGATCTTCTGTATCCTGTGGCTGGTGGCCCGCAAATTCTTTGGACTATATATCCGGCATATCTCGGAGGTCAATCTGCTTTACGGTTCTTTATCATCGGTCATTTTGTTTTTGATGTGGATTTTCTACTCATCCATGGCCCTGCTTTTTTCACTGGAAGTCATGCACGTGCTTCATCGCGGCAACTGGCAGTATCGCTGGTGGTAGGGTTTTAGATAGGAATTATTTAAGTATAGGCTATATCCCCTCGCCGAGAAATAAGCTGTTCACCTTGTTGGTGAGCAAATCCCAAATCACAAGCACCAAATTCCAAATAAATTCGAAATTTCAATGACCGCAACAAACCACTGAACCATCCATTTCGGGGATTTTAATTCTTGATCGGTGGGATTCGTTTGGGTCATTGGAATTTGGGTGTTTGTGTTTTGTTATTTGGTGCTTGGGATTTTTAGAATGGATATCGCAAGCCGCCCTCGTTAATAAAGCAAATCTTTACCATCCGCATATAATCCCTGAATTGATACAATATGGGCTTGATTATTTCATAAAATATGGAATATATTAAGGAAGCGATCTATTCCGGTCATATCATTCAGATTCCAGGAAGGATGACAGCATGCGTATCTTTTGGCGAATACCAATTCTAGTGTTTGCCCTGGTGGCTCTTGTGGGCTGTGCCGGCGGTAAACCGATTCGATGGGGTCACTTTCACGGCAATCTGGCAAGCCAGGGGGTTCAGCAGGTTGATAGCGGGTTTGCGCTTTCCCCGCGTTGGATTTCCAAACCCTACCGGATCACCAGTTCCTCGCCGGTGATCGGAAGCGATTTTCAGGATCGCGAGATCATCTACATTGGTACCACGGATGGGCTGCTGCTGGCGCTAAGGTCCGAGGACGGCAGTGAAAAGTGGACCCTGGCCCTGGCAGATGCCGGATCCGAAACTCACATTATTTCCTCGCCATCGGTTTCGGACCAACGCAATATTTACGTTATATCCAATCGCAAGACCGGTGAAGATCGCTACCGGAGCACGCTCCACAAAATTGATCAATTTAGAAACCAGAAATGGTCCTACAGCTTCCCGGACAACGGCTTTGCTACCGGATCCCCCAAGGTGATGACAACGCTGAAAGAAGCCTTGATTTTTGTCTATCTTTCCGTGGGTACGGTTGATGGTCTCCAGGGAGAGCTTTTCGTTTTGCGCGATGAGGGCAACCAGGTGCAGCTCGTTGATCGCAAACCCCTGGGTACCTGCCGTTATGATCTCCCGGAAAGCGCGGCCGGCTCCGGTGACCTTGTCCGATTTTATGGTGATACCTGGAATCTGGTCAGCAAGTGGCCGCCGGTTTCAGATCAAAGCGGTGTTGTCTTGCCGGACCGCTTTATCGATCCCACGGTTGCGGTTGTCACCGGCAGGGCCAAGCCGCTCATCGCCATTGCCGACAACCTGTGCAGCGTTGGCGTATTTGAATGGGACGGCACCGGCCTTTCGGTAATCTGGCGCCAGCAGCACCGCTTTGAAAAGCATTCTTCAGTGGCGGTCTCCCCCAACGGACTGATGGTATTTGGAAGACAAGACGGCAAGGTACAGGCCTATGACGTAGAGACCGGCGTCGAAATGTGGGATTATGAGGCTACTCAGCCCGTTTTCTCCACTCCGGTAATCGTTGAGGACAGGTACGTATTCGTCGTCTCCAAGGACCATATCCAGGTGCTCAACGTCTCCGACGGCACACTGGCTCGTGGCGACAATTCTACCGGCATGTTAACTTTGCATGGGGTGACCCATTCATCACCGGCCGTTACGGCCAATCGGGTTTATGTGTCCACCTTTGAAATGCTGACCGTGACCTATGATCTGAAAACCCGGGCACATGATACCAATTTTCACGGCAACGGCTTGTCCTCACCGGCAATAGGGCGCGATGGCGCCGTTTATGTAGTGGCTGAAGATGGTCGGATCAGGAAGTACGCCGGCACGGAATAGCAAAAAGCGGCCTATTGCAGCAATCCGGCAATTTCATCCCAGTTTTTGACGGTTGTGCCTTCTTTGGTTTTGTCGAAGGTATAGCGTTTGTCAACCGAATCGGCAGCCGCGGATATGACCGCCGCGGAGCCGATGATGGCAGCTATCTGGACCCCCCTTTCTTTTAATCCTTTCAACGTGTCAGAACCTTGCCACTTCAGGATGACCGATCTGGGAAAACCTTGTTTTTCAAGCCAGGGGCCGGTGATGCTTTTGCCGGCAAGCCGGCTCAGATAAATGATTTTATAGGTTTTGCTCAGGGTTTTAACAACCTTCAAGCTGCTTTGTTTGATCTCGTCGGAAAATAGGGCGGTTTTAAATCCATCCTCAACTTCAATGGCGATGGCCCGATCCTTTTTGGCCATCACCAGCAGCAATCCCTCGGCGCTGTCTCCGTTTGAGCGCGCTTTGATCTGTTTGTAGCCCGTGCTTTGCGGCGTGTATTTAAGGTAACCATAACCGTCGCCGCCGGTTAAAATTCGTTTCAGATGCTTATCATCGAGGTAAATGTCCACCAGGCGGCCGCCGGCAGCGAAAAAGCGACCCGTGGTCAGCACGGTGATGCGAACCGGTGTTTCGACGGTGGTTACGCGGTCCGGGACAGCGACGCCGGCGGTGCAAACCGATGTGACTATAAACAAAGCCGCCAGGCTGAGCGCCGTTAGCGTTAAATATTTTGATGAGGTTGTCATCTTTCTAAAGAAGGTGTCAGGTGTCAGGCTAAATAAGGTTTCAGGTGTCATTTTACAGACGACAGCTGACAGAGGTCAGAAGACAGAGTGACAATACCGGATGCCGTTCTCTGATTTCTGCAATCTGTCCTCTGTCCCCTGTTTTCTGTCATCTGAAACTTTACGTTAAAAGAACCGTTCCCCGCCGCAATCCGCTCAGTTTGAGAAAAACGGCCGTGCCCATTCAGCTGTCTGCTCCGGGGCGACGAAGGTGGTCATGTCGCCGAGCATGACTTCGAATCCGGTATGATCGCTACGCACCCAGGGGGCGTAGTTTGAACGGACCATGATGACAAGGCGCAATTCAAACCGGCTGGCCGGAATTTCCACTGCCAGCAGCCCCAAGTTGTATCCATTGCGGTTGAGGCTGCGATAGAACCGCTGGACGTTGAGAACGCCCCGGACAAGATCCGCCCAGTCCGTCGGATCAGGCTGCAGCATGGATGTGGCCCCGGGCAATATGCCCCATATTTCAAAAAAGCCCTCCGGCGCAAACGCCGCCATCCATTGCCAGGATCCGGTTGCGCCGATATAGCGGGTGGCTTCATTTTTTTCATGCGCGAGGTAGCTGGAAAACAGCAAAACGCCGTTGTGCCTATAATAATCATTGGCGCGGTTATGCAGAAACCGGTGGTGATTGGCGGCCACCCGGTCGGCATTGATTTGCAGGTGTGGGTGAACCAAAGAGCCGCCGGCCGATGGCAGATGATTCTGGGTAATGGCCAGATAGACGGCCTGTGGATCGTAATCGCGGACCCTGGTGAGATAGCGGCAGCAGTTTAAAAAGCAGTTCGTATAAGAAGCATGTGACGCTTTGCCAATCTCCACAAAATGCTCGTTGTCGAACAGGCTGACGGCGGAATAGCTGCCGTAGGGGAATAAATTTGGAAATAGAAGCGAATCACCACGGTCCATTCTTGCCTCACTCGCCAGGTCGGGGTGCAACCGGGGTGTTTGAGAAACCACCTGGGGCCGGCAGAAAGGGCAGGCATCCGTGGTACCGGCATCCGGTGGTGGCGGTGGCAGCGCCTCGGTGCCCGTCTCTTTTTCCTGGATGCGGCTGAAGGCGATGCGGCAGGTGCGCCCGGTAACTGGATTGGTTCGGATTTCTATCGGCCGATCCGCAACTAGCCCGTCGGGATCTACGAATTTTGCCGACACGGTCTGGCTGGCAAATGTGAGCTGCCCCAATTCGACAGACGACATGGCCCTGATTCTTCCCCCTGGAATTTTCCGGGTTAGGTATGCTATCGCGAGATGCCGAAAACCGAAAAGAAAATAATATACAGCAACCCCTGAAAGAGCGTACTGAGGATCCAGCAAACGATGGTGATGGCTGCTGCGCGCTGGGTGCTGGTATAGTTGAGAGCCTTTTTTACCGCCACCACCGCCGCCACAACCATCCAGATCGATATCACTGCAAAAACGGCCCCGCCTATCTCCGGAACCAGTCCCAAAAAGCGCAGCCATCCGGGGGAGCTGGCAAATCCCATGGCCCGCATAAAAGCCTTGCGGTCGGCGGTGGTCCCGGTTTCGGGAAACAGCCTTACACCGATGATATAGGTCGAAAAAGCCCAGATATACCAGCCGATGAGGGTAATAAATATGGCGCTGTTGATCCCGGCTACCCCCGCCCGTGCAAAACTCCCGTAGGCGACGGCAGCTCCGTAGATAAAAACAACGATGATGGCCTGGGTCATGAGCTTGGCGTTCTCCATGACCTCATCAAATACAGTGGCATCCAGCTTGGCAGCCCGGAATGCGCGTATAAAGAAAAGCTTCATAACCCTCCGCTCCGATTTTTGAGCCTATGGGCTATCATGTTGTCGGCGGCATGTCAATTGCCATAAAAAAATCCGACCTGTGCCTGCGCACAGCGTCGGATCGGACCGCCGGGTCAAAAGTAAATTTACTAACTAATTAAAGGGTTTATATGGCTCCTGGCAATATCAGGTCGATGTTTTAGCGCTCTTGGGGCGCGTGGATGAATAGCCGTCGGCATACCACCCGCCACCTTTTAATTCAAACGTGCAGGCGGACAGAATTTTTTTGGCTCTTTTTTCACACTTGGAACATTTCGTATGTTTGGTCCCCATGGCAACCAGCTTTTCGGTAATGTGTCCCTGGGCGCATTCAAATTCGTAAACCGGCATGTCTTTCCTCTCTCATAACCACCTAATTGATATTTGATGGTGTCTATTTTTTTGATGCAATAATATTCATTTTTTCAATTTTGTCAATAAATGTCAATTAATTCCTTGACTAAGTCAGAGCGGCAGTATAAAAATTACAAATATTTTCAGATAGTAAGGGGCGATACCGCCCATTGGCACATTTTTCTGTAAAAATGGGCCGCAAGACCGCTAACCCGTTGATATTTAAATGAATCAACCAATCGCGAGCCAAAAGCGCTTCACATTGAGTGAATTGAGAACCAATCAACATACCATCATGGCCGTATTGGCGGTTGCCGTGGGCCTGGCCGGTGGCCTGGGTGCTGTCGGGTTTCGCCATCTCATCAATTTTTTTCAAACCCTTGCCTATGGTTCATCCGATGAATTGTTGCATGTGGTTCTGGCCCTCCCCTGGTACCTGAAGGTCTGGGTTCCGGCAGCCGGTGGTCTGGTGGTCGGCCCGCTGGTGTACTTTTTTGCGAAGGAGGCCAAAGGCCACGGTGTGCCCGAGGTGATGGAGGCCGTTGCCCTCAAGGGGGGTGTTATCCGCAAGCGGGTGGTGGTGGTAAAATCGTTGGCCTCCGCCATCAGTATCAGTACCGGCGGCTCCGTCGGCCGTGAAGGGCCGATTGTTCAAATCGGGTCCGCCATCGGCTCGACCCTCGGACAGCTGCTCAAGGTTTCCCAGGACCGTATGCGAACTCTGGTCGGATGCGGGGCCGCGGCCGGAATCGCCGCCACCTTCAATGCGCCCATTGCCGGTTCGATGTTTGCGCTGGAAGTTATTCTGGGCGACTTCGGTCTGGCCACTTTCAGCCCCATCGTGATCTCCTCGGTGGTGGCCACCGCGGTGTCGCGTGCTTTTCTCGGTGACGTTCCGGCCTTCATCGTTCCGACTTACGAACTGATCAGCGCCTGGGAGTTTCCCCTGTATATGGGACTGGGCCTTTTCTGCGCGGTGGTGGGGGTGGTGTTCACCAAAGTCCTCTACCTGACCGAGGACCTGTTCGACGAATTCAAATTCCCGGAGTATTTAAAAGCAATTATCGGCGGTTTGATCCTGGGAGTGGCCGGCCTGTTTTTCCCGGAGATTCTGGGGGTCGGCTATGGCGGTATTGACCTGGCACTGGGTCAGAAACTGGCCTGGTACGCGCTGCTGCTGCTGATCGTGGTTAAAATACTGGCCACCTCGATTACCATCGGATCGGGCGGGTCCGGAGGCATTTTTGCGCCCTCTCTTTTCCTGGGGGCCATGGCCGGCGGATTTTTCGGGGCGGTGGTCCACCAGTTTTTACCCACGGTGACAGCGTCTCCGGGTGCTTACAGCATCGTGGGCATGGGAGCAGTGGTCAGCGCGACAACCCACGGTCCGCTGGCGGCCATGCTGATTCTCTTCGAAATGACCGGCAACTATAAAATCATCCTGCCGCTGATGCTTTCATGCATACTGGCCACCATTTTTGCCGGCATGCTGAAAAAAGATTCGATCTATACCTTGAAATTGGCCCGGCGGGGGATAAACATCCGGGAGGGCAAGGAAATCAATGTATTGAAGTCCATGTTCGTGAAGGATGTGATGAACCCTCGTGTCGAAACCATCCAGGAAAGCTGTGCAGTGGTAGATATGGCCGACCAAATATCAAAAAGCAAATTCAACAGCTTTCCGGTGCTCAATGCGGATAATAAATTGGTCGGCATCATCTCATTTAACGATTACAGTGAGGCAATTTTTGACGAAGATTTAAAAGACCTGGTGGTGGCCAAGGATCTGGCATCAGAAAATGTCGTCACGGTTTCGGCCGACGATGATCTGTTTGCGGCGCTGGAAAAAATCAGCCGCAAGGATTTTTCGACCATGCCCGTGGTGTCCCCAGACGATCCCACCGAACTGGTCGGCATCGTCACTCGACGGGATATTATCGGGGCCTATGAAAAAGCCGTACTCAAAAAGTCGCTTTTCCGATCTTGACAAAACCGAATTCATGTTGAATTAGGTCTTATTGGTTATTCGTTCTTAGAACTCGATGACAGCGGCATTGCAGTACGGTATGCCAAACTGGATGCCGGCCTGCGCGGGGATGCCTAAAAAAATCTCGACCATCCAACAGACCTCATTCTTCTTGTGCAAATAACCAATAAGGAATGGCAAATAACTCAACCTTGGCCAATTTCCTAATAAACCCGAAGCCTTGACAGAGTAATAAATGTTTATAGAGATAGACAACGACGTTCATTGCCTTCGTGTTCCGGCCGATAAACCGGATAAAAAAAGCGAAATTGTTACCGCTGAGGAGGAGGCTGCCGGGAAGGAGCCGGAGGAGGAGGCCTATATCGTTTGCCGCCAGTGCCGCCAGGCCATCACCCTGCCGGCTGAGCGCATGGCGATGCAGGGGGCCCACCAGCACACCTTTGCCAACCCCCATGGGATCGTCTTTGAGATCGGCTGTTTCAAAAATGTAACCGGATGCGGGTATGCCGGAGCGGCCACCGATGAATTCAGCTGGTTTGCGGGCTACAGCTGGCGAATTTGTTTTTGCAGCATGTGTTTGACGCATCTGGGGTGGTTGTTCAGCTCCAATGCCGGGGATGCGTTTCATGCTTTAATATTAGATAGAATTATAGATCCCGGGAAATAAAGCTAAACTTATCAACCAAGGTATGCCGGAGTACTGGAGTAATGGAGTGTTGGAGTATTGTAAGACATTCTGAGTGTTCAACCAATACTCCAGTACTCCAACACTCCAATACTCCGGATGACGAAATTTTATGATTTGATTGCGGTACCCTGAAATCGGGATATATATGCCGCATAGGAGAAGCTACAGATGGGGGAAATTAAAAGCACATTGGACCTGGTCATGGAAAAGACCAAGCATCTTTCCCAGAGCTCTGAGGAAAAACAGGCACAGAGACGCAAGGACATCGAAAACCGCCTCCGGGGCATGCTGCAAAAATACCAGGACAAGGTGATTTCATTAGAGCACCTGCAACGGGATTACGAAGGATTGAAAGCCGAATTTAACCTGCCGAATCATACTTTCCTGGCCGGTCAGGTGATTGATCGCCTGGATCCGGATGGGGATAACCGGGCCCTGTTCGAAGCGCTGGACCATTGCTGTAACCTGGATTCCAGCGGCCTGGCAAATCTCATCAATGAATACCAGGCAACCGTTCAAACAGCAGCCGGGAACCGCCGGGAAGTAGTAAAGGAAACCCTGGCCAAAAAATATAAGATTGCAGGCGACGCCGTCGTTCCCAACCTGGCGGCCGATGAAGATTGGCAGCATGAGGCCCGCAAGTTGGTCTCAGTCGTTGAAGAAAAATTGAGCCGGGAAAAAGAACGCCTGGCTGCAAAAGCAAAAAATTGATGCTCGATACGGGCAGCTGTTTCCTGGCCACCGAGTTTTGGTCGGTACGCCGGCCGACCCTGCGCGAACCGGCGAATCGATCGCCGGTCGAGCCACCGTGCCCGCCGCAATGCGTGTTTTGTTTCTGTCCTCTGCCCTCCGACATCTGTCATCGGGTTTATATGTATGCAAAATAAAACTGCTCGATGTCTTCGAAATTTTTGCGGACGGCCTCGGCCCCCGCGATGATATCCCCGTGACCCGACAGCAGCCACTCCACATCCAGATCCGTCAGACGCTGGATGCTTTTCTTGAGGGTGGCGCCGTCCCCACCGGGCAGATCGGTGCGCCCGAATCCCTCTTTAAATATCAGATCGCCGGTGAACAGGGCTTTTTGCTCCGGCCAGTAAAGGGTGGCCGAACCGGGTGAATGTCCGGGGGTGTGAATGATCTGGAGGGAGAGGCCGTTTAGCTGCAGATCACCCTCCTTGAGAAAAAAATCGGGTTTCAGCGCTTCCATGTCCATTCCCAGCGCTGCGCCCATCTGCTTGCCGATGGTTCCTGCCCAGCGCCATTCCTCCTCATGCAGGCAAAAGAAGGCCGGGCTGTCCTTGAACAGCTGAACCCCCTCGATGTGATCCGGATGGGCGTGGGTACAGATGACCAGATCGATGGCGTCGATTGTCAGGCCCAGCTGTTTAAGCCCCAGTTCGACATGACCAAACAGCCGGCTGTGGCCGGGGTCGATCAGGACCCGGGTCGGCCCATCGATAAAGTAGGTATTGCAGTTGTTGGTGGTCATCGACTCCCAGACAAAGGCGTGCAAATTCGGCGTGATTTCCATCAGGTCTTCTCCTTGGGTTGATAAGAAACTATGTGCACGAATCTGCCGATTTCAAGGGAAAAAGTGAATTGCCGGCCCCTTCCTTTTCCGTTGACTTTGGCGGGGTTAAATGCCAAAAGCCCCTATGGTCGATAGCCGCTCAGGAACATATTGGAAAATTCTCATCGCTCTCTGCCTGGTGCACTTCAGCGGTGATTTCTACAGTTCTTTCATCAGCCCCCTGTTTCCCGTATTCATGGACAAGATGGGGCTGAGCCTGGCCCAGGTGGGTTTGCTCGCTGGGATTTCCCGCTTTTTGATGTTCATCGTCCAGCCCATGTCCGGCTATTGGGCCGACCGCCATCCCTCCCGCAGCTTTATTTTGATCGGGCTGCTCATGCCGGTTTTCTTCATCCCCTTGAGCGGAATAACCACCGGCTTTTACGGATTGCTGATCTGCATTGTCATCGGCTCGGCCGGATCTTCCCTGTTTCATCCGCCGGTCACGGGCATGGTGCCCCTGTATGCCGGCCGCAAACTTGGGTTGGCCATGTCCGTCTTTAACACCGCCGGCACCTTTGCCTTCGGGGTGGGGCCCGTGTTTATTACCTGGTACGTAGCGCGCTTCGGACTCCGGACCATGCCGGTGACCATGGCCATCGGCCTCGTGTTCTGGGTGTATCTTTACTGGGTCCTTCCCAAGCCAAAAGGGGAGGAAATGGCCCAGTACGGTTTTCTGGAGACCCTTCGTCAAACCCTGGGTGGTGTCTGGCAGGCGATCCTGCTGATCTGGATTGTGATGGTATTGCGGGCCCTGGTGGGGCAGTCACTGATGACGTTTATGCCGGTGCTGTGGGTGCAGAAGGGGCATACCATCGTCTCCGCCGGCGTCCTCTTTTCCATTTATACCATGTCAGGAACCCTGGCCGGTATTCTCTGCGGCTACCTCTCGGACCGCATGGGTTACAAACGCCTGTTCTGGATCATCTACGTCATGATGACCCCGATTCTGCTCGGGTTCTTATCGGCTTCCGGCCACTGGATGTATCCGGCGACGATGTTGGCCGGCGGTTTAAACATGGCCTCCCTGCCCCTGGGGGTGGTGATGGCCCAGAAAATCGCTCCCAGGGGCCGCTCCATGGTGGCCAGTTTGATGATGGGATTGGCCCACGGGACCGGCGGCATCTTTGCGCCCGTTGTCGGCAAGCTGGGCGATATTTTTACCATCCAGAGTGTTCTCATGGTACTGGTGTGTATCCCCCTGTTCGCCCTGATTCCGATTTATTTTATACCGGAAGTGGGCAATGTTCCCGAGGAACAGGCTCAATGAGGATTGGCAGAATTTGGATACCGAGATACTTATAGGTCTGGTTATAAATAACTGAAGGGTCAGGGAGTTTTTTTGGCGTAGCGCGCTGCATGAATAATCGCCTGCAAACCCGCGCAAACGCATGGCTAAGGGCTCGTAGCCAAAGAACAGCAAAAGGCCATTATTACAATAGGTTAAATTCAGATTTGGTCCGCACAGCCGTCGGCAATCGGTTGCCAATCCCTGTTCTTTGGCAACGATCCCTAATCCATTCAGACAGTGCGCGGATTTTGCAAACGATCATTCATTTCGCTTTTAGAAAGGGTTTGAAAGAAAAACGCCCCGACCCCTGAAATAATTATGAGCTGTGGGAGCGGCGCTTCAGGAACCAGGGCGGCCACCAGACCGACAATGGGGGAGCGGCCGGGGCTCAACAGGCCCGGGGCCACCGGAAGGCGGTGGGCAATTGGAGGCAGGGCCAGCTTGTCATGGTAGATCAAAGCGATCGCAAGCGCGCGATTACTTGCCAGGTCCATATCAAACAGGGTGAGGTCTGCTGGGGCGCGTACTTCTTTAATGGCAGGCTCTACAGCGTCAAATACATCCATCGGCAGCAAATGCAGGGCGGTTAATTCTGACCTTCGGAAAAATGATGAGCGCGCATGGATTCAAACTTGATAAGTACCTCGAGCGATTGAACTACGCCGGGGTTGTGGAGCCGACAGAGGATCGGCTTGAAGCCCTCCACCGTGCGCAATATTTCACGATCCCATTTGAAAATTTCGATATCCTGCTGAGTCGTGAGATATCGCTTGAACCGGAGGCGCTTTTCGACAAACTGGTAACCAGGCCGCGGGGCGGCTATTGCTTTGAGCTAAACGGCCTGTTTCTGATGGCCCTCAAGGCGTTCGGCTTTGACGCCCGGCCCCTTTTAGCCCGGGTTCACCTATCCGGCATACCCTCGGGACGCGGGCATCAAATTGCACTCGTCAGCCTTCAGGGCAGGCAATGGATTACCGACGTGGGCTTCGGGAACCACAACCTGCGCGCGCCGCTTCCGCTGGAGCTCGATCAGCCGAAAACCCAGGATGGATTTACCTATCGCTTCAGGGACGCGGAACATTTCGGCACCATGCTCCAATATTTAACAGGCGGTGGCTGGCAGGATCTTTACAGTTTCGATCTGGGGCGTGTGTACCCTGCGGACATCGCCTATGGGAATTACTACACATCCACCCATCCCAACTCGTTTTTTACATTCGTCCGCGTGGCGGCCCTCCCGGTGCCTGACGGTACGATCACCCTCTTCAATAATACACTGAAAACGGTTTCCTCAGAAAAAGAGCATGTTCAGGAGCTCGCCGAAGGCCAGGTGTACCTCGATGCTTTGAAAACCCACTTCGGCATCGAGCTCGATGCACCCTATGAAGCGTTGGGCCCTCTGCTGGGTACAGCCGGTGAAGAAGACTCAGCTTCCGAATTTTAGTTGTTACATTGCCACTCATAGTACTGCAGCGAAACAACCCTGGCACACAGCTCGCCTTTGGACCATTTCCCCTGGCACTTTCCATCCGGATAATAGGTGATGGCGCCGAAACAAGGCCAGGCGTAGACCAGCTCCTCGTACCGGCTCTTATCCTGGCCGAGCCAGGGATCATAGGCTATACATTCATCACAGCCGCTACCGCATTTTTCCTCACAAATACTCTGACAATTCACCTGCGGTCTGGGGGTCCGACAAGTTCCCCCCGATTTCCAGGGTATGCCGATTCTTTGCACTTGCTTTTTGTTACCGACAATTATGTAATCTTCATGCCTACTGGAATTATGACTGCTGGATGTCGGCAATCCAGACAACTCGCACACGCCCTGGTTTATTAATGTCCATTTGCCCGGCGCCCGCAGATAACCGGTTAGCTGGCTTCCATATCTATCCAAAACCGAAATCGTGGCTGAACAGGCTATGTCACTGTCCGTATATACTGTATTATCCTCGTTATAGGTAAAATCATTTACCAGCCAATACCCGCTTCCGCTCAACGACCACGTATACGGCGGGCAGCCCCCTGTGACGCTGACATTTATCTGACTGTTCGGGCTTACGGTAGCCCCCTGATGGTAGGGGCCGATCCAGCCGAATTCACCCTGGGCATCACAGGCAACATCTCCCGGGAAAAACGAAACCGGGCAAAATGCCCCCGACTCAGCTACGGCTAAAAGGAGCACCACAGAAATAACGGCTGGAAGTATGAGAGATTTCTTCATTGGCATACTGTCCCTGTATGAGACCCGCGAAATCTTTTCCGGCTAAAAACTTGGACGTGATCTAAGATTTTGAAAACACTTCTAGTTGAAAAAGTTGGAAAATATGGATTGCATGACGGCGGACCCGCTGGATACCGCAGCTTTTATACTGCTGGAAACATCGGTGTGCGGGTTCACTGACACGATTTAAAGCAGGGCGAGGTACGAGAATTTATATGAAACTGGTGGCATCGTGTCAAGAAAAAATATAGTCATTTGGGGGGATAAAACTTTCCCGAAGTTCTTCTTGTAATTGTGGTTAAAACCGGCCTATGGTAGGATACCGAAAACATTCGAAGCCGTCTCAAACAACGGATAGGAGAAAAAATGGCATCGCGCAAAACGGTGGGTCTGGCCCTTGGCAGCGGGTCTTCACGCGGCTGGGCTCATATCGGGGCCATCGAGGCATTGGAAGAAGAGAACATCCCCATCGACTATGTTGTCGGCAGCAGCGTGGGCTCTTATGTCGGCGCGCTTTACGCCTGCGGCAGTCTCCAGAGCCTCAAGGAGTTTGTCCTCAGCATGGACGGTAAAAAGGTCTTCTCTTATTTTGACGTGGTGTTTCCGCGCTCGGGGATCCTCAACGGAACCAAACGGTTAAAAGAGCTGTTTTCCTTTCACACCGATGCCGAGGATTTTTCCGAGCTGAGAATCCCTGTTATGATGGTGGCCACCGATTTGGCCACCGGCAAAAAAGTCGTTCTGAAATCCGGCAATATCCTTAACGCCCTCAGGGCCACCATGTCCATTCCGGGGCTCTTTGCACCGGTGCGGGTCAAGGGCCGCTGGCTGGTGGACGGCGGTCTGGTGGATCCCGTGCCGGTCGGCGCGGCCCGGGCCCTGGAAGCCGACGTTGTGATAGCCGTTGATCTCAACAGCGGGCTTGTTTCGCACAAAAAGCCCCCAGAGTCGTCCATATCCGCGTTCCCCAGGAAGGGTGATTCTCCGGCCTACAACAGCGAACTGCTAAAAAAGATGGTGGATTATTACGAGCACGCTGAAACTAGTTTTACGAACAAAATCAGTGAACTGCTCCATCGGGAATCATCTACGCCCGATATTATCGACACCGTCATGAACTCCATCAATATCATGCAGGAGCGCATCACCCGCATTAACCTGGCGGTGGAGCCTCCGGACGTACTCATTCAGCCGCGTGTCGGCCAGTTGAAGATGATGGATTTCGATCAGGTTGAGCAAACCATTGAAGAGGGCTATGTCGGGGTAAAAGATAAAATCGCCGATATTAAAAAGCTGCTTGAGTGAACGACCAAGCGCACAGCGGGTGACTTCAATTTCCCCGCCCTTATGGGCGGGGGAAGACCACAGCACGTCAGTGCTTTAAACGTTGCGGTTGTAATCCGCCTCAGGCGGATTTGAAAACAACCAATCAACCTGAAATGCGCACGCTTCTGGAAGCTGACAGTTCATGGTCGCCTAAACGCGTATGCCTCTTTCGCCAAGACTTTGCTTTCTTGCCAAACCGTGCTTACTATAAGTGGATAGCCGACCGATCTGAACGGCGGCAATGTTTTCAAAAGAAAGCAAACAACGTGAACCTCACCATATTCAACACCCCGGTGCTGAAAGCGGTTTTGTACCGGACTTCCCGTTTAATCCTGGGCCTGGCGGGATGGCGCATCGAGGGTCGGCTGCCGCCGATTCCTAAATTCGTACTGGTGGGCGCCCCGCATACCTCCAACTGGGACCTGCCCTACACCCTGTTGATGGCCTTTGCTTTAAGGGCCAACATCCGCTGGATGGGAAAAGAAACCATTTTTCGCCGGCCCTTCAGGGGATTTTTCCAATGGCTGGGCGGCATACCGGTCCAGCGCTCCCAATCCCGGAATCTGGTTGAAGAGTCGGTTCAGCAATTCCACCGCCATGATCAGTTGATTCTAACCATCGCACCGGCCGGAACGCGCCAACGTGTTTTGCGATGGAAAACGGGATTCTACCACATCGCCTGCGGCGCAGAGGTCCCCATTGTGCTTGGCTATCTCGATTATCGACGCAAGGCCGGCGGCATCGGTCCAATGATCCATCCCTCCGGAAATATTACCGCCGATATGCGAACCATCCTGGCTTTTTATGAAGGGGTGGCAGGGAAGCATCCAGCTCGATCATTGACCGCCGAGGAGAATGGGAACTCCAACTGATATATCAACCAATTAACAGGCATCCAGCAAATCCAAGATCCCCCCTCTTTTCCCGCGCTTTTCCGTCCACCGCCATATATCCTGCTAGGCGGCCATCCGGCTAAAGGCCGCAAGGGTGGTTTTCTTTTATCGGTCTGCATTCGGTGCATGATACCGTGGATAGATTTGGTGTGTTGATAATGCGCGCAATGCAGGTCACTGAAAATCCTGGGCTTTTTCGTACGCATATGTTATCAGGTTAAGCATACTGGCTGCCCGATGCAGGCAGATAATCACTGCCATGCCCTAACTCTACCTGGAATTGAAGCGATCGCAACACCATGAAACAGCTAATCATGAACAACCGCTTCAAAATGCTTTCCTTAAATGATCAGTGGTGGGTTGCACTGGCCGCCGGGGTATCCCTCTTGCTGGTCGGGTCGGCTGTCATTTCATGGAGCCAACCATCAATCTCTCCTCTGAGGTGGATCCTGCAGGCGGCGCCGGTCATCATTTATATTCTCTTTATTCTGCAACGTAATTTGAGGTTCAACCGGCGTTGCCAGGATGGGCGAATGAGCGTTTCCCTGGGAGCTGCCAACTGGATCACTCTCGCACGCGGCGGGCTGATAGCCATGCTGGCGGGGTTCTGGTGGCAGCCCTGGCCCGGCCGTTTATACCCGGCCGAAGGAGCCGGGTGGCTGCCCGGAATTCTCTTTATCGCCGCAACACTGGGTGATGCCCTCGATGGTTGGGTGGCCCGAATGACGGACAACCAGACCCTTCTGGGAATCTATCTTGATACCCGTATCGATGCCCTGGGGATCCTGGTGGCATCATTTGTGGCCGTGAGCTATGGTCAGCTCCCGGAATTTTATATCAGCGCTGGCCTGGCCTGGTATCTGCTGAGGCTGGCCGTCTGGCTGAGAAAAAAAACCGGCCGAAGGTGCGGTGAGGTAAAGCGGCGCCGAGGTGCCCGTTTGATGGCCGGCCTTCAAATGGCATTTCTCGGTCTTGTTTTACTGCCGCTGTTTTCCCCGCCTCTCACCCATGTCGCGGCCGTATTGATTCTGATTCCTTTTCTGGCCGGTTTTTTTTTAGATTGGCATATGGTGTGTCACCATGAAAATTCAAATTAAATCCATCGAAGACTTTAAAACGGTCATCAACAAGGCGCGTCATTTTCGGCTCGAAAACGGGCGACCGTTTGTCACCGTCACTTATGCCCAGAGCCTCGACGGCAGCATTGCGACCGTGAATCGACAACAGATGCAGCTCAGCGGTGAGGAATCCATGCACTTGACCCACCGACTGCGAGCCCTGAACCGCTCGATCCTCGTGGGGATCGGCACCGTGCTGGCAGATAACCCCAGCCTGACAACCCGGCTTGTGGTCGGTGACAGCCCGCAGCCGATTATCCTCGACACCAACCTGCGAACCCCGCCGAACGCCAAACTTGTCACCCGTCAGGATCTGAGCACCTGGATCGTAAACGGCAATGTTGCAACAAACGGCCGGTATCGCCGGCTGCAGCAGAAGGGGGCGACGCTGATCAGCTGCCGGTGTGACGATAATGGCTGGATTGATCTTGGGGCATTGATGGCGCAACTGGCTGAACGGAAAATCGACAGCCTGATGGTTGAAGGCGGCGCCCGGGTGATCACCAGCTTTATCAGATGGCGGCTGGCCGATTTGTTTGTGGTAACCGTTGCACCCAAACTGGTCGGCGGGTTGCCGGTCCTCGATACCCACAGCTACCGATCAAAGGCTTATCTTCAGCTGGATGATGTTCATTACCAGAAGATCGGTAAGGATCTTATTCTCTGGGCCCGGCCACAGTGGGGTGCGTCATGACGCGTCAATCGCTTGTATTCAAAGCGCCGTATGAGATCGGCATCATCGAAGAAAAATTGCCGCAGCCGGCGACCGGCGAGGTATTGATTCAAACTCGCTTTTCGGCCATCAGCCACGGGACGGAAATGATGATCTACCGGGGATTGTTTCCTGCCGACACAGAAGCTGATCTCACGATCCCTGCATTGCGCCATCCCCTGCAATATCCGTTCAAGTACGGGTACGCTGTCGTCGGCGAGATCATCGCTACCGGCAGCGGTATCAGCCGGGACCTGATCGGGCAGACCGTATTTTGCCTGCACCCCCATGAGAGCTGTTTTAGCGCCGACACCGACAGCGTTATCACGGTTCCGGCGGATATCAACCCCCGGGAGGCCCTGTTTCTGGCCAACATGGAAACCGCTGTTAATTTGCTGATGGACGGAAGACCGGTCATCGGGGAAAAGGTCGCGGTCTTCGGCCAGGGCGTGGTCGGGCTGTTGACGACCGCTCTGCTGGCCCAATTTCCGCTGGCGGCCCTGCTGGCCCTGGATCCCTATGAACTGCGCCGCGATGCTTCGCAACGGGCGGGCGCCCATCTCACCCTGGATCCCGGCCTGCCGGAGGCGGCCGCGCAAATCAGCGCCTGCTTTGCAAACGATGGTTTGAACGGCCTGGCGGACCTGACCTATGAACTGTCGGGCAATCCCGATGCCCTGAACCAGGCTATTGCCGTCACCGGGTTTGCCGGCCGCATTGTCGTCGGTTCGTGGTACGGCAGCAAACCGGCAGCCGTCGACCTGGGCAGCCGCTTTCACCGCCGGCGCCTGCATCTGATCAGCAGCCAGGTCAGCACGCTGACTCCGGACCTGGCGGCCCGCTGGACGCACAAACGGCGCTTCGATGTCGCCTGGGACATGATTCGTCGAATCCGGCCGGCAAGATTTATCACCCGCCGGGTACCTTTTGCGCAGGCCCCGGAGGCCTATCAATTGATCGATAAGGATCCGGCCACCGACATTCAGGTGGTTCTGGAGTATGCCTAAGGAGCTGTGGATGTATACAGTAGCCGTCAGACGTGATTTTATCGCGCAACATGCCCTTGTCGGCGGTGAGTGGGGCTGCGAAAATAAGCCTCACGCCCATCACTATGTTATTGAGGTCCGTTGCTATGGAATAGAGCTCGATCGACACGGATACCTCATCGATATCTGCGAGGTGGAAGCCCGGCTCGATCACCTGGTAGACTACTTTCGGGACGCCGACCTCAACCGCCTGCCGGAATTCAAAGGCTTAAATCCCAGCATCGAACACTTTGCCCGAATATGTTGCCAGGCGCTGGCAAAACATATTGACACTGCCGCGTTGTCGGCTTTGAAGGTCAGGATCTGGGAAAACGAGTCGGCATGGGCTGAATACCGGGAAGCGATTTGATGCATATCGGCCTGATCATTTACGGCCGCCTGGACAATCTGACCGGCGGCTGGCTGTATGACCGCCTGCTGGTCGAGGACCTGCGGCGACGGGGCCATACCGTAGCGGTCATTGCTTTAAAGCAGCAGCGCTATGTTTACAACCTGGCGGACAATTTTTCAGGTCGGCTCTTCCGGCGCCTGGTTGATCATGGCTGCAGTCTGCTGTTGCAGGACGGCCTGGTACATCCGTCCCTGGCATATCTTAATCGACGCATCAAACGCCGGCAAACCAGCCCCCTGATCACCATTGTCCATCAGGTCCTGAGCCGGCAGCCATTAAAACGACTCCAGCGACTGTTCTATCAGGCTGTTGAACGACGGTATTTAAGTTCGGTGGACGGATTTATTTTCAACAGCGAGACCACCCGCGCCGGTGTCGAATCGCTGGTGAGCAGGCCGCGGCCCTACGTGGTGGCCTCTCCGGGGGGTGACCGCCTGGGCTGTCTGCCATCCACGACCCTCATCGATACCCGGTCCCGCCGCCGCGGTCCCCTGCAGCTCGTCTGTGTCAGCAACCTGACACCCAACAAGGGCATCCTGCCCCTGATAGCAGGCCTTGCCCGGCTGCCGCCGGCAACCTGGCGTCTTAACCTGATCGGAAGCCTGACCATGGATCGCGCTTACGTCAACCGGGTAAAGGCCTTGATCGCCCGGCACGGGCTTCAAGATCGCATTGACATGCCGGGACCGCTGGACGGCGAAGCGCTGGCCGCACAGCTCGAATCCAGCCATGTGTTTGTCCTGCCCTTTTCCTATGAGGGTTTCGGGATCGCCTGCCTCGAGGCCATGGCCTGGGGGCTTCCGGTGGTGGGCTCCGGCCGCGGCGCATTAAAAGAATTCGTCCGTGATGGCATCAACGGTGTCCTGATCCCTCCCGGCAGCCTCGATGCCTTCGCACGACAGATCGCCCAATTAAATGAAGACCGCGAGCAGTTGGCAGGCTATGGCAGGGAAGCGTTGAAAACCTATCACGGCCGGCCGCTGTGGCGAGACAGCTTGCAGAAAATACATGCTTTTCTTTTATCAATGATCAAATGAAAACCGCGGTAGACCATCGTAGAAGATACAGGCAACGCCTTAAAACCCTGAGTCAGATTGCGGGCTTTGTGGCCAGTATCGCTTTTCTCAATGCCCTGATGAATTTTGGCTATCCATCGGGGGATAATCAAATCGGCCAGCTGATGCTGATCTCCCCCGAAATTTTTGTTGTCCTGATTTTGGTGGCTCTGGCAGCTTGCCTGCGGCTTCCGGTTCATCCCGGCCTTTACCTGCCGGCGACACTGTTCGTCATTTTTTTGCGTCTGTTTCGCCTGGCGGACAGCCTTGTACCCACCTATTTTTTCCGTCCGTTTAATTTATACCTTGACTCGCAGTTTCTGCCCGACCTTATTTTTCTGCTTTACAGCACGGTACCGTTGAAAACTTTCACCCTGGGATGTTTGCTGGCCGTTGCAGCCCTGGGCCTGATAACCTGGGGGGTAGCAAGGGCCTTAAAAACCATTTATGTCTTTATCAGTAACCGCCGGAGGAGCGGGATTTTCGCAACAACAGCCGTCCTGCTGGGAATTTTGCTTTACAGCCCACAACCCTGGACCCAAGGGCGGGCCGCCCATGTTTTCGCGCCCGGCATCTTGCATCGGGTGGCCGCGGAGTTTGATTTTATCCTGCACCTGAGCGCTACCATCAAAAAGCACCAGGCCGCTCTGGACAAAGCCGTTCAGAAAGGCCGGACCTTTCCCAGACCGCTGGCAAAACTTGACGGCAGCGACGTCTATGTCTTTTTCATCGAATCTTACGGACATGCCGTCTTTGGCGATTCGCGCCATTCCCCGCTGATCATACCATACCTTGAAGATGCCGAGAATCGGCTGGCCGGCCAGAGTTATCTGACCTGTTCTAATTTCCTGATTTCGCCGGCCTACGGCGGTTCATCTTGGCTGACCCACGCTGCTCTGGCCAGCGGTGTTGCCATCAACGGCCAGTTGCATTATGATCTTTTACTGACCTCCCCGGTCCAGCCAATGGCCGAATATTTTAACCGGGCCGGGTACCGCACCGTCAGTGTGATGCCAGGGACCATCTGGCCCTGGCCGTCCGGCGACTTTTACAAATATAAAAAGAAATATTATGCCCCGGACTTCGACTACCGTGGTCGCAAATTCGGCTGGGCGCCCATGACGGACCAATATGTGCTCGACGCTGTCTACCGTGCCGAAATCCAGAACCGCTCCGAACCCCTTTTTATCGAGTTTGTGCTAATCAGCAGCCACGCACCCTTTAATGAGATGCCGCGCTATATCGTCGACTGGTCAAAGATTGGAGATGGCGCCATTTACCAACACCTGGAGCCGATTCGGTTCCCGGTCATCTGGCCCGAGCTGAAAAATGCCTCGGAAGCCTATGTCACATCGATCATCTACGACTGGCAGGTACTGGTGGGCTTTATGGAGCGCACGGCCGCCAACGACCAGATCATTATCATTCTGGGGGACCACCAGCCCAGCCTTAAAATTACCGGCGAGAACCAGCCCTGGTCGGTCCCGGTGCATATCATCAGCCGCAATCCAAGTTTGGTCGAACCCTTCATCAGCAGGGGCTACACCCCCGGCCTCATCCCCTCCCAGCCCCTGCCCCACCCGGGCGTGGAAAGCCTGCTATGGGGCCTGCTGGAGGATTTCAGCTTGTAGACATCTTTGGAATCGCTTCTCGTATTCACGGAGGGTTGTTATCCCTGGAAAACATCGATGGGATCCGCAAACCTTGACAAGCTGACACAATGTGGTAGTTTAAGGTATGCCATTGGACAGATGGTAGCTTCTTAGCCGCCTGATCCTGAAATTGATCACACCATATCGCTGACCCGCAACCGGATCCTCTCCGCAATGTCTATCACACCATTTCTGATGGCCGTTTCACAAAAAGTCACTCCGACTTAAAATTCAGTGGCGAAAGGAGGTGCTGACGATGCAAAGAAAGAAAGTCATCGCCATCTGGCTAACCATGCTTTTCTTTGTTGTTGCCGCCCCTGCCCACTCCGGCATCCTCGATGGAAAAACCTTTGCCGGCAAAAACGGACAAATCGGCAAGAATGATTCTGAAGACGACGAAATCAGATTTGCGAATGGCAAATTTTTATCGGTGGGTTGCGCCGAATATGGTTTCGGTGATGCTGACTACACATCCAAAGTAGATGGAGATCGAATATTTTTCACTGCCGATATATACAGTGACAAATATGGGAGAATCACCTACACCGGCAGCGTAAGCGGCAATGACCTCGAAGCAACCTTTGTCTGGTTCGATAAGGGTAAGTACGAACGGCCCGAACAGGTCAAGTGGTGGAAAGGGAGCATTAAGAAATAATCCGGCAATAAATCAGTAACCGGGGCAGAACCGGAAGCGGTTCTGCCCTTTTGTTAGGTCTATATCGCTTCCAGACGGAGGTGATTTTCCAGCTCTATTACCCCTTCCACAGACCATACGTCATCACTCCCGAACCATCGCATTGAACATCTTGATCATTTGACTCTTTTCCGCTATACGTCGATTGAGTGCCCAAGAATCGTTTTGAACAAAAACAGCCGGCCCGCGGAGGCCCAGAGGAGACAAAAATGAAAGTTCGCATCAACAGCCAATGCATGGGGGATCGCAACTGCAACCATCTTTGCCCGGAGGTATTCGAATACGACGAAGACCAGCTGCTGTCCATCGTCAAGTTTGACGAAATCCCGGAAAAGTACCATGACCTTGTCCGGCAGGCCGCCGCCGAGTGCGTCCCGCAGGCCATCGAAATCGAAGAGTAAAAAAATTAATGCTTCGGATTAGCCTTAATAAGGGAGGTTTGGCGTGGTAAAATTCAGAGATAGCCAAACGGCCAAAAACCTGCTCACGTCGTTTGCCGGTGAGTCCCAGGCCCGCAACCGCTACACCTATTTCGCCCGCCGTGCAGGCGAGGAGGGCTACGCCCAGATTGCCGACATTTTCGAGGAAACCGCCAACCAGGAATGCGAGCACGCCCTGCGGTTTTTCAAATTTTTCAATGGCGGCGAGATGGAAATCACCTGGTCTTTTCCGGCCGGGGCCATCAGGGGTACCTACGAAAATCTGGTGGCGGCAGCCGACGGCGAGCGTTTTGAGCATACCGACATGTACCCGGGCTTTGCCGACATTGCCCGCGATGAGGGTTTTGGGCGGGCCGCCGAAACCTGGGAGGCCATCAGTGTTTCCGAAAAGCAGCATGAAAAGCGCTACCGGGAGTTGGCTGCCAACCTCAAAGCCGATCGCGTATTTCACCGCGACCGGGAAATGGTCTGGCGCTGTCGCAATTGCGGCTACCTGCACACAGGCAACCAGGCACCGGAAAAATGCCCGGCGTGCGTGAAGCCCCGCGGGGTTTTTGAACTGCTGGCCGAAAACTGGTAGGCCATTACCATTTAAAGCCGGCAGGGTGCCTCAAAAGCTAAATATATTCAGGCGCTGCCGCTATTAAACCGAATGATTTATCTTATTGCTCTCGCCATCATCGCCCTGTTCGGACCGCATTTTTGGGCCAGATACGTATTAAACCGCTACAACCGGCAGGAATATTTTTCGGGCAGCGGCATCGATCTGGCCCGGCTGCTCTTGCAACGCCTGGATTTAAAAGACGTCAAGCTGGAGGTGACCGCTACCGCCGATCACTATGACCCCCAGCAAAAAACCATCCGCCTGACCCAGGACACCTGCGGACGCAAAACCCTTACATCGGTGGTGGTTGCCGCCCATGAAGTCGGACATGCCATCCAGGACCAGGCCGGTTACAGGCCCCTTAAAACCCGAACCCGAATGATCGGCACAGCCCAGAAAGTGGAGCGGATCGGTGCCGTTATCATGATGGCCATTCCGGTGCTGGCGGCTCTCACCCGCGCCCCGTCGGTCGGCTTATTGATGTTTTTGGGCGGCTTGGCCACCCTGGGGGTACCGGTGATCGTGCACCTGCTGACACTGCCCACCGAGTTCGATGCCAGCTTCAACCGCGCCCTGCCCCTGCTGTCCTCCGGCGAGTATATTCCGGCCGAAGATGTTGCCGCCGCTAAAAAAATTCTGACAGCCTGTGCGCTGACCTATGTGGCCGCTTCCCTTTTCGGGCTGTTGAATGTCTGGCGCTGGATCCGAATACTGAGAAGATAGATAAGCTCGAAGCCGATAGCCCATAGCCATATTAAGTTCATAGCTGATAGTTCATCGCTGATAGCAGGAGCGACTGAAAGTCCTCAGACCTTCCGTCGTAATTTACAGAATTGCAAACCAGGATACATTGATGTAACCAAATGTTTGAATTGGGCTCCTATATGAGAAATTAAGTCGCGACGGGTTCCTGGTCCAAATTATACCAAGTCTGATGCAAAAGAATCCTTGACCGGCAGCCCCTTGTGCGGTCTAATTTAAACATCATTCAGGAGGCATTGCATGGAGCAGGATAATCAGGTCTATACCAGATTGCAAAGGCATCTGGACAGGCAGGCGGTCGGATTTCCGGCTACCCGGTCCGGGGTTGAGATAAAACTGCTGAAGCACATTTTTACCCCCGAAGAGGCTGGGATTGCCTGTTGCCTGAGTCACAAATACGAGCCCCTGGAAACGATTTTCCATCGCGCCGGCCACCTGGTCGCGTCAGCCGGCGAACTGGAACAGAGGCTGGAGGGAATCCAGAAACAGGGGCTGGTCCTTCAGCCGTCCAATACGGCAAAAGCCGCGTTCATCTGTTCTTGCTGCGGATGCTGCTGCGGGATGCTGGGGATTCACCAGGATCTTCCCAAACCACTGGAATTCTGGGTGGCCAACTTTTATGCCGCCGTGGACAGCGCCACGTGTGAAGGATGCGGCGCCTGCGTCAAACGCTGCCAGGTCGCTGCGGTGAGCGTTGCAGCCAAAAAGCAGCCGGCCGTGGTGGACCGTAACCGCTGTATCGGATGCGGGGTGTGTGTGCCTGCCTGCCCGACAGCATCCATCAACCTTGTCAAAAAGCCTGCCGAGGTGAGACCGCCGCAAACCCGCGAAGATCTGCACGACATCATGATGGCCGGCAAGAAAGGCCGCCTGGCAAAATTAAAGCTGGCCGGCAAACTGATCGTTGACTCGGTGCGGACCGGTCATATGAACCTGTTCAAATATTAAAAATTTTATCCCTGTTTGAATGTCTTGTGCATCCGATTCTTTTGATGTATGCTGAAAAAACTTTTTTCAAGCTGAACCTGATCCGATCCTGAACCTTTCCAGCGCCCGTGATGCCTGAACGTATCCTGAAATATTAATCATCTTGCGGCTGCCTTATTATTGTACCCTTCACGATATTAATTCTTGGTCCAATTCTGGACGGGAGGCCTTTTATGAAAGAAACGATTGAATTTAAAGTCAACGGTCGGCCGGTACGCCTGAAAGTGGACGGTGAACGGACGCTGCTGTGGGTTTTGCGCACCGATCTGGGGGTGACCGGTCCGAAGTACGGCTGTGGTGAAGGCTTGTGCGGCGCCTGCACGGTGCTGGTCGACGATTCAGCCGAGCTGGCCTGCCAGAAAACGGTCAGAGAAGTCGCCGGCAGCCAGATCATCACCATCGAAGGACTGGCCCAAAACGACCGGCTGCATCCACTGCAAGAGGCGTTTGTCCGGCATGCCGGTTTCCAATGCGGGTATTGCACACCGGGCATGATTCTTAAAGCATACGGTCTGCTGGCGGAAAATCCCACGCCGTCGCGATCAGAAATCATCGCGGGTATGGATGATAACCTGTGTCGATGCGGCGCCCATACCCGGATTATTCAGGCCATTGAAACCGCGGCGCAAGAGATGAAAGGAGGGAAAAAATGATGCCGGCCACCTCCATGAACCGACGTGAATTTCTGAAGCGGTTGGGGATTTTGGGCGGAGGGATCATCGTCTACTTCACCGGCTTTGATCGCCTGGCCCGGGCACGCACGCAGCGAGCCGGTTTTTTGGGCACCGGCATCCCCACCGATTTTAACGCGTTTCTGAGAATCGGGCCTGATAACCGGGTTGTCCTGTATACCGGCAAGATCGAAATGGGCCAGAGTGTCATGACATCGTTGCCCCAGTTGCTGGCCGAAGAGCTGCATGCAGATTATAATGCGGTGGATATCATAATGGGGGATACCGATCTGTGCCCGTGGGATGCCGGAACCTTCGGCTCCCTTTCCATCCGCTATTTCGGCATATTTCTGCGCGAGGCCGCCAGCGAGGCCCGAGGGGTATTGCTGGAATTGGCCGCCGATCATCTGAAGGCCCCCATCGGTCGTCTGGTTACAAAGGACGGATACGTCTATGTAGCCTCAAAACCGGAGCGCCGGGTTAGTTACGGTGAACTCACCAAGGGCCGCATCATCGAAAAGCACTTAAATTCCGTGCCGCCCATAAAGCCGTCTTCAGCGCATGAAACCGTGGGAAAATCGTTTCCCCGGCGGGATGCCATCGAAAAAGTGACCGGTGCGGCCCAATTCTCAGGAGACATCCGGTTTCCGGGGATGCTTTACGCCAAAATACTCAGGCCACCGGCCCATGGGGCCAAACTGGTCAAAGCGGATACCAATCCGGCCAAAAAGACCGACGGGCTTATGGTTGTCCAGGAGGGCGATTTTGTCGCCGTTCTTCATGAACATCCCGATGTTGCCGAACAGGCACTGGCACACATCAATGCCCAGTTCGACCGGCCCGCAGCCGGTGCCGACGACCAGACCATTTTTGACCATTTGCTCAAATCACCACCGGAGCCGGAAATCGCGTCCCAGGGGGGAAGCCTTGAAAGCGGTGCAAAGCTTGCCTCGACTGTCATCGAAAAAACGTATCTGAACAGCTATGTGGCCCATGCGCCCATGGAGCCGCACACGGCCGTCGCCGAATTTGACGGCAACAGACTCACGGTTTGGGCCTCCACCCAGACCCCTTTCCGGGTGAAAGAGCTCATCGCCGAGCAGTTGAGCCTGCCCGCCGATCGGGTCCGGATTATCACACCTTACGTCGGGGGTGCCTTCGGCGGCAAATCAGCCTCCCAGCAAGCCCTTGAAGCAGCGCGTTTGGCGAAGCGAACCGGAAAACCGGTTCAGGTGGCCTGGAATCGCGCCGAAGAATTCTTTTACGATACCTTCAGACCGGCCGCCATCGTCAGCATCAAATCCGGTCTCGACAAATCCGGCAGGATGAGCTTCTGGGATTATAAGGTATACTATGCCGGCATGCGGGGCAGCAAACAATTCTATGATATTCCGCATCATCAGGAGCTGGTTTACGGACGGTGGCGCGGTCGCGCCCGTGAATACCATCCTTTCGACATCGGACCCTGGCGGGCACCGGCCAACAACACCAATACCTATGCCCGCGACTTGCATTTGAACCTGATGGCCGCCAAAGCCGGAGCGGATCCGCTTCAGTTTCGCCTGAAACACCTCAAGGACCGGCGCATGATCAACGTTCTGCAGGCCGCGGCAAAGGCGTTCGGCTGGAAGCCCTTGAAACCGCCCAGCGGACGGGGACACGGCATTGCCTGCGGAATCGATGCCGGCACCTACGTGGCCTTTATGGCAGAGGTGGAAGTGGAGCGGACAAGCGGCAGCGTGGCCGTCAAGCGTGTCGTATGTGCCCAGGATATGGGGGTGGTGGTAAACCCCGACGGAGCGGCCACCCAGATGGAAGGCTGCATCACCATGGGATTGGGATATGCCTTGAGCGAAGAAATTCACTTTTCGAATGGAGAGATATTCGACCTGAATTTCGACACCTATGAGATCCCGAGGTTTTCGTGGCTTCCCAAAATCGAAACCGTTATTTTGGAAAACCCGGACCTGGCGCCCCAGGGCGGCGGCGAGCCCGCCATCATCGGCATGGGTGGTGTGATCGCAACGGCCATTCATGATGCCGTCGGAGCCGCCGTGTTCCAGCTGCCCATGACCCCCGCCAGGGTCAAGGCCGCCATGGAGCGGGCCTGACACATCGTGGCTTAAACGGATTGGCAGGGACACAGGGGCAAAGGCAGAGAACTCGACAACAAAGATGGTGGGGATGGACTGTCGACTATCAAGAAGAGAGCTGCTGCGGTTTCTGAGCCTTGTCTTGCCGACGGCTTTTTTCGGGTATAGAATAATCGATTATTATGACGCAGAACGCGTCTGTGCCCATGTCTACGAACTTTCACAGAACCTGCCGGACCCCCTTCTGAAAATCAATGCGAAATCGGCCAAACGCATTCAAGGACGGTCCTATTTCCAAATTGGCTTGCCGGAGTTGATCCTTTGCCGGACCGAAATAAGGCTTGTGGAAATTTTTGCCTATTTTTGGCCGATCACGCGTCCGGAAATTAAGCGCTTTCAGAATTCGTCCACGGTTCTGTTCCGCCGGCCAGTTATCGAGCAAGTCGATCAGGTCGTTGAACTCGAAACCGCCTTAAGCCGGACCGGCGCAGGACCAACGCCTGCGAAATCGTCCCTGGCCGTAATGTTGACCCTGAACGACTACACCCGCAATGCAATCCCCCGGCTGCTTGATACCTGCCGCGGTAAGGGCGTCGATGAAATCGTTATTTTCAAAGATCCCTCTAAACCACCCTATCTATGCAGTTACCCATCACAGCAAAAAGGATTTAAGAAAAAGCCGCCGATCGGAAGCGGTTACAGATTCAGCGCACTCGCATAGCTTTTGTTGATCGGAAAGGAGAAAATATCATATGGGTCTTAGCGCGAATAAGCGGAAAATTCTGGATGGCATATGTAAAGCAAAGGGCTACACGGACTACAAGTGGATCTATCCTAAAAAAATCATTGTAAGCCAGTGGGTACGCATGAAATGCAAATTCGGCTGCGGCGAATACGGTCGGGGCGGTGCCTGTCCGCCCAACACCCCGTCGGTGGCCGAATGCGAGCGGTTTTTCAGCGAATACGGCGATGCGATCATCCTGCACTTTGAAGGCAAAATGAAAAAACCCGAAGACCGTCATGCCTGGTCGCGCAAGATCAACGCCAGACTGGTCAAGCTGGAACGCGAAGTTTTTTTGGCGGGCTACGAACGGGCCTTTTTACTGTTCATGGATTCGTGCTGTTTTTGCAAGGAGTGCACCGGCGACCGCGAAACCTGTAAAGAACCGCGCATGGCCCGCCCCGCCCCGGAGGCCATGGCCGTCGACGTTTACTCGACTGTCCGCCAGTTCGGGTTTCCCATTGACGTGCGCACCGACTACGATCAGAAAATGGACCGCTATGCCTTTCTGATGGTTCACTAGTGGACTGTTCCATAAGTAGATTACTAAATAATTATCAACCCTGCTGTGGCGACTGTGTCTCAATTCAGAAAATCGACCATTATCTGATCGTCATGCCGGGCTTGATCCGGCCTCCCGTTGTACAAGGGATTCGAAGGGCACTGGATTTCGGGTCAAGCCCGGAATGACGATGCTGCAACATGCACAGTTTTGATAATTGGGACACGCTCTGGAAGGCGCACTTCTGACAATTACAATGGATCTGTCATCCAGCAACGCTGGGAGGCGCACCTTTAATAACTAGTACCGATGGGTCATCCAGCAACGCTGGGCAGTACGTATTCATTTTCCTGTCAAATTTCTAATGCCATCCGAGAATTTCAAAAAGGCAAATTGATCGGAATTGAAATGAAAAAGAAAATTATTTTATTAGTCAGCGTATTGGCCATCTTTCTGGCTGCGGTTGGCGTCTACTATGTATTTCCGGATGCCGCCTTCAAGCTTCTGCTGAAAGCGGAAAGAAGCCGTGCCGGACTCCAACAACACCGCCTGGAAGTGGAAGGATTGCATATCGAATACCTGGAAGGCGGGCAGGGTGATGTGCTGTTGCTGCTCCATGGGTTCGGCGCCAACAAAGACAACTGGACGCGCATCAGCAAACACCTGACACCGCATTTTAACGTCGTCGCACCGGATCTGCCCGGTTTTGGCGAAAGCAGCCGTCCTTCTGGCTTAGATTACTCGATCGCCGCCCAGGCGGATCGGGTCCATGCTTTCGTGCGCAGGTTGGGACTTTCGCGTTTCCATCTGGGGGGAAGTTCCATGGGTGGCTACATTGCCAGTGTCTATGCCGCCCAGCATCCAGAGAATGTCATCAGTCTGTGGCTGGTGGCGCCCGGCGGAGTTGTTTCGGCCGAGCCCAGCGAAATGCACCGACAACTAAGCGCCGGCAACTCCAATCCTCTGGTGGTAGAAAGCGTTGAAGAATACAGGCGCTTGATTGATTTTATATTTGTCCAAAGACCGTTTATTCCGGGTCCCATGCTAAAAGTACTGGCAAAGGACGCCATTAAGAACCGTCCCCTCAATCAGAAAATATGGATGCAAATCCTGGAGACTTCAAAAAAAACAGGTTTAGAAGACGCCCTTAACGGATCGATGGTGCCTGCCCTGGTCCTGTGGGGAGACAGCGACAGGGCTTTGCACGTGTCGGGGGCAAAAATTCTGGATTCTGTCATGCCAAACGCACAGGTGGCCATTATGGAGGATGTGGGGCATCTGCCGATGGTCGAAAAGCCAAAAGAAACTGCCGATATCTATTTAAGGTTTCTTGGCAAAAAGGAAAATAGATGATCCTGCCCGAATCCGATCTTTGCATTCTTTGTGCTGAGGCTATAGGAGAATAGGAAACGGAATTTATAGATCCTCACTCAATAATTTCTAAAACATATCTCTTTCGAGTCTTGCCGGCGGCGGCACTCAAAATAGTCCTTAATGCCATCG
>JAFDCJ010000340.1 GCA_019312835.1 Deltaproteobacteria bacterium | reverse complement strand
TCCAGGCCGTCGGTCAGATTGACGGCATTGGAGGCAGCCACAATCACGAAGGCCGCAAATATAATATATCCCCAGCCGAGGTCCGGTGAGAGCTTTTTTAAGAACGGTATGGTGACCTCGGTTGAAAAATTCGGGCTGGCGTAAACCAGCAAACCGGTGATGAGTGCCAGAGCAAATTGCAGGACGAGCTTTTTACGAACCGAAAGGCCTTTGCTGCGTTTTTTAACCTGCATCAAATAGTCGTCCACAAAGCCAACCAGGCCGTAGCCGACGATGACAAACAGCATGATCCAGACAAAGTAGTTGGTCAGATCACTCCACAAAAGTGTCGACACTACACTTGAAAAAACGATAAGCAGGCCGCCCATGGTGGGTGTGCCGGCCTTTGATAGATGGCTTTCAGGGCCGTCGTCACGGATGAATTGCTTCACCTGCATGCCGCTGAGTTTCCGAATAATCCAGGGCCCGAGCACAAAACAGATAAGAAATGCCGTCAGGCTTGCATAGATGGTCCGAAATGTAATGTAGCGAAATACATTAAAGACCGACAGCGTCGTATGTAAAGGATATAGCAGGTGGTATAGCAATTGTTTATCTCTTGATTGTTATCCTGTTTTTAAAATTCGATTCTTCACCTTCACCAACAGGTTTAAAGTGAACTAAAGTTTAAAGTGATCTAAAGTGACTAAAGTTGATGAATTCTGCCATTTTAATAAAAGATGGAGCGTAGCGTCGCCTTAACTTTAGGCACTTTAGTTCATTTTAGGCATTTTAGGCACTTTTTTTAGGGATGCTACCCGCCCGCCTCGCCCGTCCGCCGCAATCTGCATATGCTTGAGAGCGGGACAGTCAACAGCGATGGCGGGCAGGCAGCAGCAGCCTTACCTTATTTTTCGTATCCACCACAGAGCGCACAGAGAACACAGAGGATAAAAATTTATGTTAAGTTTCATATCAAAAACATTGTCGTTTGATACTTAGTCCTCAGTCCTCAGCACTCATACCTTTTTCCACGCCGGCCCATTCTTTCAGGCCTTCGACAATGGTATCCATACGGGCTCCGCGCGAGCCTTTAATCAGAACCCAGTCACCGGGTCGCAGAGAATCCTTCAATGCATCTAATATTTCATCGCGGGATCCGGTAAATATATCATCGCGATTCATTTTGGCATCCACTGCACCGGAAATGACAGCGTTTGAAAACTCGCCGGTAACCATCATTTTGTCGATGTTTGCCACACCAACCCAAGCGCCAACCTGCTTGTGCAGTGATTCGGTCCGGTCGCCCAGTTCCAGCATGTCTCCGGCGACGAACACGCTTCGATTGTTGGCCCGTAGCGCATTGAGGGTCGTAATCGCTGCCTGCATGGAATCCGGATTGGCATTGTACGTATCGTCGATGATGTGAATGCCGTTGGCCGTTTGAAAAATATTCATACGGCCCCAGGCCGGTTTGAATGTTTCCAGGCCCGACTTAATTTCCGCGGCCGACAACTCCAGCAGGTGACCGACTGCTGCTGCGGCTAAAGCATTGATGACCATAAACTGGCCGTGAACTTTCAGATCGACGGTCAAACTCTCCCGGGGCAGATCAAGACTGAAGGAAATACCGCCGACCTTCTCCTGAACCGCAGTGGCCCGAATCGCGGCGTTTTTGGCCAGGCCGAATAAAAGCACGTCCTTTTCGGTGCGGTCGGCAATCATAGATACTCTGCGGTCATCGGCGTTCAAGACGGCTCTGCCCCCGGTTTTCAGATGATCGATCAGCTGTCCCTTTTCGCGCATAACCCCATCAAGAGAGCCCAGGCCTTCGAGGTGCGCCGGTCCGATATTGGTAATCACGCCGATATCCGGTGAGCAAATCTGGGCCAGCCGGGCGATTTCACCGGGGTGGTTGGTACCCAGCTCGACGACCGCCCAGGCGTGTTCAGGGGCCAGTCTGAGCAGCGTCAAGGGCACACCGATCTGATTGTTATAGTTTCCGATGGTTGAAAGTGTGCTAAATTTTTTAGCCACCACCTCCGCGGTCATCTGGCGGGTGGTGGTTTTGCCGTTTGAGCCCGTTATGGCAACCACCGCCACATCGTTTCGTGAACGGTGAAATGCTGCCAGATCGCCCAGGGCCCGGAGCGTATCGCTTACAGTGATACAGACAATTTCACGAGTCTGCCACTCGGAGATCGGCAATTCTCCTGTTTTATCTTTGGCCACAACCAGCCCGCCGACACACTGGTTGACCACATCGTTTGCAAAGCGATGACCGTCATGTACGTCACCGACAATGGCAACAAACAAATCCTTGGGTGATATGTTGCGCGAATCAATGCCGACTTTTTCAAACCCCAGGGTTGGGTCGCCGCACAATAATTCACCGCCGCTGGCTTTCAGGATTTCATCGACCGTCCATGGTAAAGGATGTGCGTTGTTCATTGTTCGTTGTCCGTTGCTGAAACCTTACAATATGCTCACTGCCCTCTGCTTACGGCTTATTTAAAGCGCGCAGCGCTTTCCTGGCTACTTGTCTGTCATCAAATGCAATGGTTGAAGTTCCCAGAATTTGATAGGTCTCATGACCTTTTCCGGCAATCAGAACCGTGTCACCGGGTTCGGAAACCGCAATCCCCAGCTGAATTGCCCGCTGCCGGTCGGCTTCAAACACATAGCCTTTTTCCTCAAAACCGTCCTTCAAGGCGGACGCTGAGTATTCACGGCTGTTTGCATTGCGAGTGCCTTCAACAATTTGAGCAATAATGGCCATGGGGTCCTCGGTGCGCGGATTATCTGAAGTCACCACCGCCAGATCGCAAAGTCGCGCAGCGATTTCGCCCATTAGCGGCCGTTTTTCTTTATCTCTGTCGCCGCCGCAGCCAAACACGCAGATAATCCTGCCTTGCGTAACGGCGCTCAGGGTCCTGATGACATTTTCCAGGGCGTCGGGCGTATGGGCATAATCCACATACACATAACGGCCGACATTATTTTCAATATGCTCCAGGCGACCCGGTATGACGGAGACGGATTCGATTCCGGATTTCAGTTTCTCGACCGGCAGATGCAGCGCCGCTCCCACACCGGCTGCGCACAGGATATTCTCCAGGTTGTGTTTGCCGACCAGGCGGGATTCAAAATGAAATTTCCCGCCCGGCATGGATATCTCACCGGCAATGCCGTTTCGGTCGCATCGTGTGTTATCGGCGTAAACGGTGTCATTGGGACTTGAACCCGTGCTAATTACCGGAACAGTCAGGACCTCGGCCAGTTCACTGCCGTATTTGCTGTCACAATTAATCACCGCGACCGCATGCCCGCTTTTGGGGCCCTCGACCAGATATTCGGTAAAAAGTTTTTTTTTGCTGGCCCAGTAGGATTCCATGTCTCCG